>CALDVP010000245.1 GCA_937924195.1 uncultured Lysobacterales bacterium | reverse complement strand
CCGCGTCCGGATCGTCGAGGGCGGCCCGCGCGACGGGCTCCAGAACGAGCCGAATCCGATCCCGACCGCGACCAAGATCGCGCGCATCGAGCGCCTCGCGGCGACCGGGCTGCCGGTCGTCGAGGCGACCAGCTTCGTCTCGCCGAAGTGGGTTCCGCAGCTCGCCGACGCGGCCGAGGTCTACGCCGGCATCGCGAAGCGCCCCGGCGTCGACTACCCGGTGCTGGTGCCGAACGTGCAGGGCTACGAGCGCGCGCGCGCCTGCGGCGTCGCCTCGATCGCGGTCTTCACGGCCGCGAGCGAAGCCTTCAACCGCAGGAACATCAACGCCTCGATCGACGAGTCGCTGGTCCGGATCCGCGACGTCACCGAGCGCGCGCGGGCCGACGGCGTGCCGGTGCGCGGCTACGTCTCGACCGTGCTCGGCTGCCCGTACCAGGGCGAGGTGCCGGTGACCGACGTGGTGCGCGTCGCGCGCGCGCTGATCGAGCTCGGCTGCCACGAGATCTCGCTCGGCGACACGATCGGCGTCGGCACGCCGCGTCGCGCGCGCGCGATGCTGCGCGCGGTCACGGGCGAGGTCCCGGTCGAGCGGCTCGCGGTCCATTACCACGACACCCGCGGCCAGGCGCTCGCGAACGTCTACGCCTCGCTCCAGGAAGACGTGCGCGTGGTCGATGCCTCGGTCGCCGGCCTCGGCGGCTGTCCGTACGCGAACGGCGCGACCGGCAACGTCGCGACCGAGGACGTCGTCTACCTGCTGGATGGGCTCGGGCTCGCGACCGGCGTCGATCTCGATGCGCTGGTCGAGGTCGGCCGCTGGATCAGCAGCGAGCTCGGCCGGCTCAACGGTTCGAAGGTCGGCCGCGCCGGAAACTGGCCGCCGAAGGAGACGACGCCGTGAGCGACGCCAACGCCGCCTGGGCCGCGCCGGCGATCCCGGCCGCCGAGCCGATCCGCCGCGTCCACCGCGACGGCACCGACTTCGTGCTGCTCGGCACCGCGCACGTCTCGAAGGCGAGCGTCGCCGCGGTCGAGCGCCTCGTCGCCGCCGAGACCTTCGATGCGGTCGCGGTCGAGCTCTGCCCGCACCGCGTCGACGTGATCCAGCGCCCCGACGCGATCCAGTCGATGGATCTATTTCGCGTGATCCGCGAGGGCCGCGCCGCGGTCGTCGCGGCAGGCCTCGCGCTCGGCGCCTATCAGCGCCGCATCGCGCGCCAGTTCGGCATCGAGCCCGGCGCCGAGATGAGGGCCGCGCTCGCGGCCGCCGAGGCGCACGGCCTCCCGGCCTGGCTGATCGACCGCGATGTCGGCGTCACGCTGCGGCGCACGCGCTCGGCGGTCGGCTTCTGGGAACGGGCGAAGATCACCGCGGGCCTCGTCGCGAGCCTGATCGACGACGCCGAGATCGAGGAGGCCGAGGTCGAACGGCTCAAGCAGGGCGACATCCTCGAGAGCGCGTTCACCGAATTCGCGAAGTCCTCGCCGCCGCTCTATGAGGCGCTGATCACCGAGCGCGACCGCTACATGGCCGCGCGCCTGCGCGAGGAGGCGGCCCGCTCGCGCCCGCGGCGCGTGCTCGCGGTGGTCGGAGCCGGCCACCTCGATGGCCTCGCCAAGGCACTGGCCGAGGAGACACGCGCGCCGGCCGAGGTGCTGGTCCCGCTCACGGCCGAGCCGCCCGAATCGAACGTCGGCACCTACGTCACGATCGCGATCTTCCTGTTCGTGTTCGGCGGCTTCGCATGGGGCTTCGCGCAGGGCGCGCACGTCGGCCTCGGCATGGTCGGCATCTGGGTGCTCGGCACCGGCACCGGCGGTGCGCTGGGCGCGCTCGCGGCCGGCGCGCACCCACTCAGCATCGCCGCGGCCTTCGTCGCTTCGCCGTTGACGACGCTGCATCCGGCGCTGGCCTCGGGCATGGCCAGCGCCGCGGTCGAGCTCTGGGCGCGCAAGCCCACGGTCGGGGATTTCGAGCGCTTGAAGGACGACGTCGGCACCGTGCGCGGCTGGTGGCGCAACCGCGTCGCGCGCACCTTCGTCGTGTTCTTCCTGACCAGCCTCGGCACCGCGATCGGCGTCTGGGTCGCCGGCTTCCGGATGGCGGCGGCGATGACGACGGGGTGAGCGCCGCGCCCGACCCAGCGCGCATCGCCGCTGCGATCGCAGCACTGCTCGCGGCGCGGCGCGAGAACGGGTCGATCTGCCCGTCCGAGGTCGCCCGTCACTTGGCAGCCGAGAACTGGCGCGCACTGCTGCCGAGCGTGCGTGCAGTGGCCATCGAGATGGCCCGAAGCGGCCAGCTCCGACTCATGCAACGTGGCCGCAAGCTCGATCCGCGCGAGCCGATGCGTGGACCGATTCGCTTGGCCCGCATCTGAGCCTGCGCGCTCCCCGCAAGGCGGCCGATCAACGTCCGAACGGCGCCACCCCGATCCACGCCGCGTGGGCCCAGAACGCGAAACCCGCGTAGAGCGCGAGCCCTGCGACCACGACGATCACGTCGTTGAAACCGCTCGTCGGCAGTCGCGGGATCGCGCGTGGCTTGCGATGCGCCTGCGAGGCCCAGTCGGCGACGGCCCAGACCAGGAAGGCGCCGAACAGGATCAGCTTCGCCGTATAGAGCGTGGTGATGAGATGCGCGGCCGCCCAAAGGATCGTTGCGAGCAGCATCGGGTGCTTCACGGCGTCCGAGATTCGCCCGGGCAGGTAGGCCGCGAGCAGCAGCGGGAACACCGGCAGCAGCAGCGTGGCCGAGAGGTGTTTCGTCCATGTCGGCGCGAGCCACAGCACATCGGATGCCGCGCGGGCCGCAGGCCAGCCTAAGACGATCAGCCAGAGACCGACGATCGCGACGAGCGAGTACAGGCCCTTCCACGTCCACTCGCCGAGCCGGGCAGCGAGCCGCTCGCGCAGCCCCGGCGCGACGATCGCGATCGAGTGGACGCCAAGGAACACGACCAGTCCGGCGACGAAGGCTTCCATGGCGGCACTCCCGTGGCTGCGTCGCTCCGGATGCTAACCGCTGATCCGCCCGGTCGATGGCCTGGCACGACACCGGGCCCGCCCGCTGGGATACGCTCGTGGTTCGAGACCTCGACGCCGCGCCGCCGTGATCCTGACCCATCCCGCCTGTCTCGCCCACGACCCCGGTCCCGGCCATCCCGAGTGCCGCGAGCGGCTCGAGGCCGTGCTGACGGCACTCGCGCGCGACCAGTTCGCGGGTGTCCCGCGGGTCGCTGCGCCGCAGGCCACGATCGAGCAGCTGGTGCGGGTCCATGATCGCGCTCTGGTCGAGTCGATCTTCGGCGCGGCGCCCGAATCCGGCCACATCCGCGTCGATCCGGACACCGCGATGTCGCCGGCGTCGCTCGATGCCGCCCTCCGCGCCGCCGGCGCCGCGTGCGCCGCGGTCGACGCGGTGATGAGCGGTCGCGCGCGCCGCGCCTTCTGCGCCGTGCGCCCTCCGGGCCACCACGCGACGCGCGCTCACGCGATGGGCTTCTGCCTGTTCAACTCGATCGCGGCCGCGGCCGCGCACGCGATCGCGGCCCACGGCCTGCTGCGGGTCGCGGTCGTCGATTTCGACGTCCACCACGGCAATGGCACCCAGGACATCTTCTGGGACGAACCGCGCGTAATGCTGGCCTCGAGCCACCAGTCGCCGCTCTATCCGGGCAGCGGCAACCCCGGGGAGCGCGGTACTTCGCGCAACATCCACAACGCGCCGCTGGCCCCGGGCTCGGACAGCCTCGACTTCCGCGCAGTCTGGGAGGACACGCTGCTGCCGGCGGTGGACCGCTTCGAGCCGGAACTGATCCTGGTGTCGGCCGGCTTCGACGCCCACCGACTCGACCCGCTGGCGAACCTGAACCTCGAAGCCGACGACTACGCATGGCTCACGGCCGAGCTGGTCGCTCTGGCCGAACGCCACGCCGGTGGCCGGATCGTCTCGGCACTCGAGGGCGGCTACTCGCTGACCGCGCTGCGCGAATCGACCGGCGCGCACTGCGCAGCGCTGTTCGCGGCCGCATGACCCGCCCGCGCCGACCGGTTTGCCGGCGCGGTCCGCCTTCGGCAATCTACGGCGCCTCCCGCCCTGGCAGGATGCCAACGTGACCCCGACCTTCCGCCCGAGGCTGGCCCGCGCGCTGATCGCGGCCGGCATCGCGCTCGCGCTGGCCCCGACCGACGCGATCCGCGCGCAGACGGCTGCACGCGCCGCCGACTCGCCGGCCTTCGCGCTGTGCCGCTCGCCGCTGCCGGAGTGGTACCTGCCGGACCTGCCGCGCGACGGCGACCGCGAGACGGCGTCGACCGAACTCGAGGCCGACCGGATCGGCATCGAGGAGCGCACCCGCTATCGGCTCGAAGGAGGCGTGGTCGCCACGCGCGCGGACCTGCGCATCGCGGCCGAGCGCATGGCCTACGACAGCGAGGCCGGCACCTTCGAGGCCGAGGGCGACGTGCGCTACCAGGACCGCACGATCACGCTCGCGGCCGCCAGCGCGCGCGGCGACCGCGACGCGGACCGCACCGAGCTCGACGAGGTCCGCTACCAGCTGATCGCCGAGCGCGGCAACGGCACCGCCGCCCACGCGACGCTCGTCGGCCGCGAGCGCAGCGAGCTGCGCGAGGTCAGCTTCTCGACCTGCGATCCCGACGACCGCGACTGGGAGATCGTCGCCTCCGAGATGACCCTCGACCACGAGGCCGGCGAGGGCCACGCGCGCGGGATGCGGCTGCGCTTCAAGGGCACGACGCTGCTCGCGCTCCCGCGCGCCGGCTTCCCGATCGACGACCGGCCACGCAGTGGCTTCCTGACCCCGTCGATCGGCGCCTCGAATGCGGGCGGCCTCGACCTCCGCCTGCCCTACTACCTCGCGCTGGCACCGAACTACGACCTCACCCTCGCGCCACGCCTCGTGACCGACCGCGGCGCGATGCTCGGCGCCGAGGCGCGCTGGCTGACCCACCGCCAGCGCGGACAGATCGACCTCGACTGGATGCCGAACGATCGCGAGGCGGACCGTTCGCGCTACCTGTGGCGATTCCGCGAGCAGGCCAGTCTCGCCGGCTGGCTCGGCTTCACCGCCGACATCTCGCGCGTCTCGGACCCCCGCTACTTCGAGGACCTGGGCGACAGCCTCGCCACCACGGCGACCGCGTTCCTCTACTCGAGTGCCTATCTCGATGCGCGCGGCGACCGCTGGTGGCTGCGCTTCGGCGGCGACGACATCGAGGTCACCGACCCTGCGCTCGATCGCGTGAATGCGCCCTACCAGCGGCTGCCGCGTATCGTCGGCGGCATCGAACGCGACATCGGCGGCCTGCTGCGCTTTCGGCTCGACGGCGAGTGGGTGGACTTCGATCGCCCCGACTCGATCACCGGCCAGCGGCTCGACCTGATGCCGGCGATCTCGGCGCCGATCGAGCGCGCTGGCTGGTTCGTCCGGCCGGAACTCGCCTGGCGCTACACCGCGTGGGACCTCGAAGGCACCGATGGCCCGAGGACGCCGTCGCGATCGCTGCCGATCGGCTCGCTCGATTCAGGTTTCGTCTTCGACCGGCCGCTCGACTGGTTCGGCCGCTCGAGCCGGCAGACGCTGGAGCCTCGCCTCTACTACCTGCGCGTCCCATACCGCGACCAGTCCGACCTGCCGGTGTTCGACACCGAGGAGCTGACGTTCGGCTTCGCCCAGCTGTTCCGGCCCACCCGATTCACTGGGCCCGACCGCCAGGACGATGCCAACCAGGCTTCGCTGGCGCTCACCACCCGGGTGTTGGACGACGACGATGGAGACGAGCGCCTACGCGCGAGCCTCGGCCGCATCTACTACTTCGGACCCCAACGCGTGCAGCTGCCGGGCGTCGCCCCGACCGATTTCCCGGGCTCGGCCTGGGCCGGCGAGCTGTCGCTGACCCTCGATCCGCGCTGGAGGCTCGGGATCGCCCAGCTCTACGATCCGAACCTCGACGCCACGACCCTGTCGTCCGTGCGGATCCAGCATCGATTCGGTGCAAGCGGGATCGTCAACGTCGACTATCGCTACCGCCGGTCCAACTTCGAGCAGATCGACGCGACCGCGGCGATCCCGCTCGGCGAACGCTGGCGGCTGATCGGACGCTGGAACTACGCGCTCGACGACGCCCGCACCCTGGAAGCCTTCGCCGGCCTCGAGTTCCAATCCTGCTGCTATGCGGTCCGTGCCCTGGTGCGCCACTACGTCCGCAACACCGAGGGCGACACCGCAAACGCGATCTTCCTCGAGCTCGAGCTGAAGGGCCTCGGGTCGCTCGGGCGCGGCACCGAGGACTTCCTGCGCCGCTCGATCCGCGGTTACCGCTGAGCCGGTGTCGGGCATCCAATCCGGCCTGCGCGGATTCAGGCGCCGGCGCCATAATCCCGCGTTCCCGACCGCCCCGACCGCCCCGATGAGACGGAATCCGATGAAGCCACTGGCCGCGCTCACCCCCTTCGCCCTCGTGCTTGCGTTGCTCGTCCCCGCCTGCGCCGAGGCTCAGCTGCTTGCGAGCGAGCCGATCGACGCGATCGTCGCGGTGGTCGACGAGGACGTGATCCTGCGCAGCGAGTTGGACCGCGAGGTCAACATCGTCCTCGCCCAGCTCGCCCAGGGCGGCGGCCAGGTGCCGCCACGCGACATCGTCGAGCGTCAGGTGCTCCAGCGCATGATCGACTTCCGCGTGCAGCTCGCCCGCGCGCAGGGCACCGGCATCCGCATCACCGACAGCGAGATCGAACAGGCGATGCGCCGAATCGCGCAGCAGAACGGCATCACGCTCGAGCAGATGGCAATGGCGCTGTCGCGGGATGGGATCAGCATGCAAGAGTTTCGCCGCAACCTGCGTGACCAGATGGCGGTCGAGCGGCTGCGCGCGCGCTTCGTCCAGCAGCGCGTCAGCGTCACCGCGACCGAGATCGACAACTTGATCGCGTCGGGGCGCCTTCGCGCCGGTGAGGTCCGCCTGTCGCACATCCTGGTGCCCGTGCCCGACGCTGCCAGTCCGGACCAGCTCGCGCAAGCCGAGCGCCGCGCGCGCGAAATCGTCGCCGAGATCGAGGGCGGGCTCGACTTCGCGACCGCGGCGATCCGCTATTCGCGGGGCCCGCAGGCACTCGAGGGTGGTGATCTCGGCTGGCGGCGCATCGACGAGATTCCCGGCGTCTTCGTCGAGGCCCTCTCGCAACTGCGGGTCGGTGAAGTGAGTCCGCCGGTCCGCGGCCCCGGCGGCTTCCACATCGTCAAGCTCACGGACCAGCGCGAAGCCGGCCCGGCACTGGTGCGGGAGTTCCGCGCGCTGCACGTGATGGTGACCCCGAGCGAATTGCTGTCGCCGGAACAGGCGCGCGCGCGCATCGAGGACATCCGCCGCCGCATCGAGGCCGGCGCGGACTTCGGTGATCTCGCGCGGCAGTTCTCTGACGACCTCGGCAGCAAGAACCAGGGCGGCGACCTCGGCTGGTTCGAGCAGTATGCCTTCGGCACGATCGTCGGCAACGAACTCGGCGCCCTCGCCGACGGCGAGCTATCGCAGCCCTTCCAGACCGAGCAGGGCTCATGGCACCTCTTGCGGCGCATCGGCACCCGCGAATCGGACCGCAGCACCGAACGGCTGCGCCAGCAAGCCGAGGAAGCGATCCGCAGTCGCAAGGCCGAGGAGGAGTACGCGGCCTTCGTGCGCCAGATCCGCGGCGAGGCCTACATCGAGAATCGCCTCGCGGGCGACAGCTCGGCTACCGGCTGAGCCAGCCCACGGCCGTGGCGAGCCCGTCCCCGAAGGTCGCCCGGATCGCGGTGACCTGCGGCGAGCCGGCCGGCATCGGCCCGGACCTTGTCGCCGCCATCGCGACCCGCGACTGGCCCTTCGAGCTCGTC
>CALDVP010000244.1 GCA_937924195.1 uncultured Lysobacterales bacterium | reverse complement strand
ACTGCGACCCGATCAGCGAAGCGGCGAGCAAGACCGCGAGGAGCCCTCCGGCCCGGGTTCCGAGCCAGCGTCCGAGACCGAGGCCCAGCATCACCGTGACCAGCGTGCTCGGACCATAGGCCATGTAGAACGGAACCTGCGGGCGTACGACTTCAAGGAACGGCAGCCAACCTGCCAGCAGCAGGACGCCGACCAGGAGCAGCATTCGCAAGGGCCCGACTTGCCGCAGGAGGCCCGCGATGGCCGCCAGCACGACCACGGCTGCGACTGCACCGAGGAAGACGCCGCCCGCTGTCGACCAGTCACCGACCAGAGCCGTGATCGCGACCGGCCCCGTGGTCAGGATCGCTCGACCCAGTTCCAGCGCCGCCATCGGCGCAGCCGTCAACGCGCCGGCCGACGGCAGCATCGTTGCCACGCCCAGCGCGACATCGCCCTCTGCGGGGCCGAGCAAGGGCGGAACGAACAGCGCGACGCCGGCGGCGATGGCAATGAGCGGGCCTGCCAGCCTCAGGGACTTGCGGCGAAGTCCGCGCCCGAGCCCCGGCAACACGAGGCACAGTACGGGCAAGGTCGAAGGGTGCGCATGCAGCATCAGCGTGCCCGCGCCGATGGCTCCCACTGCCCAGCCGGCCGCAGGCCTTCGCCACAGGCGCAGGCACGCCCAGGCGAAGGCGAGCAGCGACGCGGCGACGAGATTCGTGTGCGAGAACACGAGCAGCTCGAATCCGTTCCAGGCCGGCAGGGTGAGCGCAACGACCACGCCTCGCGCGCCGCCGCGACCCGCGAGCGAGGCACCGAGCAGCCAGCCGAACAGGAACTTGCTCCCGGCAAGGACGCCCGCCCAGAGCGCGACGACCAGTACCGAGCCACTCGCAGCCGCAGGCGCCAGCAGATAGAACCAGAGTGGCCCGAGGTAAGTCGCACTGCCGATCATCGGCCCGCGAAGTGGCCAGTCGTCGCCGGTGGCGATCAGGTGCGCCTGGGCGATGTCCCGCGCGACATCGACGGTCAGATTCGAGGAGACGAGTGCGAGTGCGTACAGGAGCCAGAGGAGGCCGATCAGCGTGACGTCCCAGGGCGTGGGCCGGATGCAGTCGAGCCCGGACGGTGGCGGCCGGTGCTCGCCGGCAGCGAGGTCATCGGCAGGTGGGCGCTGCTTCGGCAGGGTCACGTGGCGATGCTAGATGAACCGCCATCGACCGGATCACACGCTGGTGCGAGACCGCACCAGCGCGGCGCGACCCAACAGGTACGAGTCAAAGCCAGCCCTTCTGGCGCGCCAGCCGGTAGGCCTCGATGCGGTTGCCGACGCCGAGCTTGCCGATCGCCTCGGACAGGTAGTTGCGCACGGTGCCCTGCGAGAGCCCGAGGGCGCCGGCGATCTCGCCGGCGCTCTGGCCCTCGCCCGCGAGCCGCAGGACCTGGCGCTCGCGGTCCGAGAGCGGGTCGGCCTCGGACCAGGCCTCGACCGCGAGATCCGGGTCGATCGCGCGTCCGCCGCGATGCACCGTGCGCAGCGCCTCGGCGAGTCGGCTCGCCGGCGCGTCCTTGAGCAGGTACCCCGCTGCGCCAGCCTCGAGCGCGCGGCGCAGATATCCGGGCCGCGCGAAAGTCGTCACGATCACGACTTTTGCCGGCCGCGCCGCGTCGCGGATCCGCTGCGCGAGTTCGAGCCCGGTCAGGAAGGGCATCTCGATGTCGGTCACGACCACGTCCGGCCCCAGCCGCAGGAACTCTCGCCACGCGCTCTCGCCGTCGGCGACGCTGCCGACCACTTCGAGATCGGACTCGAGTCGCAGCAGCGCGGCCAGTGCGCCGCGCACCATCGCCTGGTCCTCGGCCAACAGCACCCGGATCATCGTCGGCCCTCCGCGCGCGGTCTCCGGCCGATCATGCCGCCGACGGCGCGCGACCGATCAT
Organism: uncultured Lysobacterales bacterium; assembly: GCA_937924195.1. Taxonomy (GTDB): domain Bacteria; phylum Pseudomonadota; class Gammaproteobacteria; order Xanthomonadales; family Ahniellaceae; genus UDEA-SF1. The sequence continues at coordinate 10,194 of CALDVP010000244.1, read as the reverse complement.
CCGCAGCGGCGGCCGAGCCTCGCCGCGCGCCGGATCCGGACGCCACGGCAGCCTGATCGAGAGTTCGGTGCCCTGCCCGCCCATCGACACCAGCGACAGCGAGCCGCCGCACGCCTCGACGCGCTCTCGCATCCCGGTGAGGCCATTACCGTCGAGGCGCGCGCCGCCGCGTCCGTCGTCGATCACGGTGAAGACCACGCGGTCGCCGTTGCGCGCGAGCCGAACCTGCACGCGCCGTGCGCGGGCGTGGCGGACGATGTTGGTGATCGCCTCGCGCAACGCCAGCGCCAGCACGGTCTCGAGCTCGGCGTGCATCGGCTGATCGAGGCAGGCGTAGTCGAAGTCGACCTCGACCGCGCCGAGCGCCAGTCGCGCATTCGCAAGTTCGGCCTCGAGGCCTATCGCACGCATGCCCGCAACCGCGCCGCGTACCTGGCCGAGCGCCTCGCGCGCGATGCGCTCGACGTCCTCGATCTCGGCGCGCGCGGCGGCCGGATCGCGGTCGGCGAGCCTCGCTGCGAGCTCGCTCTTGATCGCGATCACCGACAGCGTGTGGCCGAGCAGGTCATGGAGGTCGCGTCCGATCCGTTCGCGTTCGGCCAGCGCAGCCAGCCGGCCGACCTCGGCCTGCGTGAGCCGTAGCTCGGCCTGCTTGGCGGCCTTGGCCCGCGCGATCAGGTTCGAGGCCATCACGAGGCCCGCGATCAGCGCGGTCAGACCGAGCAGGAAAACCGCGACCGGCATCGGCAGGCCACTCGTCAGCACCACGATGGCAAAGCCTGCATAGACGCCACCCGCCACTCCGTAGCCGAGCGGCTGCCGCAGGTAGGCCGTGCCCGCACAGGCATAGATGATGTACGTGTTCGCAAACGGATTCTTGGGCAGCAGCAGCGCGCCGAGGGCGGCCACGGCGACGATCGCGGCGACCCTGCGCCAGTCGCGATAGCGCGTCATCACGACGTAGAGCGGCAGGAACACCACTATCGAGGCGAGGGTTGCGGCCCAGTCGATCGCCCAACGGTCCGACCAGAAGGAGAGGGCCGGCACGAACAGAAAGCCCAGGTACAACAGCGAGAACCAGCGCACGCCGGCCTCGTCCGGATCGCACGCGGGTGCCGGGAACAGCATCGCGTCGACGCGCTTGCCGAGTCGAGTCATTGCCTGCCACGACGCCACGCCGGATCTCCTCGCCGAGCGGCCCGCATGCCTTGCGGTCCTGACCGACCGAACCTTAGGGCATCATGCGGAAATGGACGACGCGCGCCGATCAGGCTTTACGACCTGACGATCGTCATCTCGCCGCGGCGCTGAACGAGACGCTCGGAAAAGACCCGCCGGGGGTTACACGCGCCGGATCGGGGTGTTACCCTTTCGAGATTCCAAGCCCTTGTTTTTGCTGGCCTCGCGCGTGCCGCAGCCGGCCCAGTCGGGAGTCTTTGCCATGAACCTCATCGACCTCCTCCAGCCTCTGCGGAACAGCGGTGGTGCAGTCCTTACGCGCGGCCTGGACGACGCCGTGATCGCCCGTTTCGCGGCGGTCGATCGTCGGCTCGGGGACGCGGTCCAGGCCGCCGTCGCCGCCTTCGAAGCGCTCCAGGACGAGGCACCCACGTTGGTCGCAATGGGCGAGGCCGATCAGATTCGGGCCGTGCAGGCCGGCTTCGTCAACTTTTACCAGGACGACGCGATCAACCCCTATCTGGGCCTCGCCGCGGTGGGCCCATGGATCGTGACCACCAAGGGCGCCGTCGTCCATGACTCGGGTGGCTACGGCATGCTGGGCTTCGGCCACGCCCCGAAGGCGGTGCTCGATGCCATGTCGAAGCCTTATGTGATGGCCAACATCATGAGCCCCAGCGTGTCGCAGTGGCGCCTCGCCGAAGCATTGAAGCGTGAGGTCGGCCAGACCCGAGGCGGCTGCCCTTACACGAAGTTTCTGTGCCTGAACTCGGGCTCGGAGGCCGTGACCCTTGCAGGCCGCATCGCCGACGTGCATACCAAGCTGATGACCGAGCCCGGCGCTCCGCACGCCGGCTGGCGGGTCAAGCGGATCGCGATCAAGGGCGCCTTCCATGGTCGCACTGAGCTGCCGGCCATGTACTCGGACTCGTCGCGCCGCGCCTACGCGCAGCACCTTGGCAGCTGGAAGCACCACGAGGGCCAGCTGATCACCATCGATCCCTACGACATCGACCAGCTGCGCGAGGTCTTCGCGCAGGCCGATCGTGAGCATTGGCACATCGAAGCGATGTTCCTCGAACCGGTCATGGGCGAGGGCAACCCCGGGCGCGCCGTACCGCCGGCCTTCTATGCCGCGGCGCGCGAACTGACGCTGGCCCACGGCACCCTGCTGCTGGTCGATGCGATCCAGGCCGGCATGCGCACCACCGGCTACCTTTCGATCGTCGATGCCCCGGGCTACGAGGGCCTCGAGGCGCCGGACTTCGAAACCTGGTCGAAGGCGATCAATGCCGGCCAGTACCCGCTGTCGATCCTCGCCGTCAACGCGCGTGCCGAGGCGCTGTACCGCAAGGGCGTCTATGGGAACACGATGACCACCAACCCGCGCGCGCTCGAGGTCGCCTGCGCAGTGCTCGGCTCGCTGACGCCGGAGCTGCGCCGGAACATCGTCGAGCGCGGCCGCGAGTTCGTCGCCAAACTCGAGGCGCTCGCGCAGGAACTACCGGGCACGATCACCAAGGTTCAGGGGACCGGACTTTTGGTCTCGGCCGAGCTCGCGCCCGAGTTCAAGTGCTATGGGGCCGATTCGACCGAGGACTGGATGCGTCGCCGCGGCTATGGCGTGATTCACGGCGGCACCAATTCGCTGCGCTTCACGCCGCCCTTCGATGTGACCTCGGCGGAGATCGATTTGATCGTCGACGGCGTCCGCCAGGCCCTGCGCGAGGGGCCTCGCCTTACGATGACCGAAGCGCCACGCGCCGCGGCCTGAGCACCAGCAGGGGTGCTCGCGTGCTCAGCGCCCGAGCGCGCGGAAGGCGTCCATCGCCTCGACCAGGGCCGCGGTGTTACCCGCCTCGAAGGCCGAGTGCCCGGCGTCGGGCACGATGCGCAGGTCGGCCTGCGGCCATGCACGCTTCAAATCCCAGGCGCTGCGCAGCGGGCAGACGAGGTCATAGCGGCCGTGCACGATCACGCCGGGAATCCCGGCGAGCCGGTGGGCATCGCGCAGCAGCTGGTCCTCGGTCTCGAGGAATCCGCCGTGCACGAAGTAGTGCGACTCGATCCGCGCGAACTCGAGTGCGTGCGCGTCGTCGTCGAAGCTCGCGACGTAGTCCTCGTTGCCGCGCAGGAAGCTGGTCCTTGCCTCCCACATCGCCCAGGCCCGCGCCGCCTCCAGCCGCACTACCGGATCGCTCCCGGTCAGGCGCCTGTGATAGGCGGAAATGAGATCTCCGCGCTCGACCTCCGGGATCGGCGCGATGAAACTCTCCCACAGGTCCGGGTAAATGAGGCTCGCGCCGGCCTGGTAGAACCACTCGAGTTCGAAGCGGCGCAACAGGAAGATGCCGCGCAACGCGAGACCCAGGACCCGTTGCGGGTGGCGTTCGGCGTAGGCCAGCGCCAGCGTCGAGCCCCATGAGCCGCCGAACACGAACCAGCGCTCGATGCCGAGATGCTCGCGCAGGCGCTCGATGTCCTCGACCAGGTGCCAGGTGCTGTTCTCGGCGAGTTCGGCGCGTGGCGTCGAGCGACCGCAGCCGCGTTGATCGAAGAGCACGACGCGGTAGTAGCCGGGATCGAAGAAGCGCCGCATGTTGGGCCCGGTGCCGCCACCCGGGCCGCCATGCAGGAAGACGACGGGTGCGCCTTCCGGATTTCCGCTTTCCTCGTACCAGAGCGTGTGCAAAGCCGACACCGGCAGGCGGCCGGTGGCGTAGGGCTCGATCGGAGGGTAGAGCGTTCGCAGGACGTTCATCGCCGTAGCGTAGCGGCGTCGCCCGTCCAAGGTTGCGATTCGCGACTGGTCGGGGCGGCGAGATTCGAACTCGCGACCCCCACAACCCCATTGTGGTGCGCTACCAGGCTGCGCTACGCCCCGACGGCGCGAATCGCGACCGTGATTGTAGCGACAAGCGGGAGCGGACGCGCCGGAGCAACGCGCACGTGCCGGTCAGCCCTTCAGTAACTGCAATAGATCTTCGAGTTCCATCCGGACCTGGCGCACGACCTGCGCGGTGAGGCTCGCCTCGAGGCGACCCTGATCGCCCTCGAGGCGCTGGCGCGCACCGCCGATCGTGAAGCCCTGCTCGTAGAGCAGCGCGCGGATCTGCCGGATCATCAGCACGTCGTGTCGCTGGTAGTAGCGACGGTTGCCGCGCCGCTTGACCGGCTTCAGGTTCGGGAACTCCTGCTCCCAGTAGCGCAGCACGTGCGGCTTGACCTGGCAAAGTTCGCTCACCTCGCCGATCGTGAAGTAGCGCTTGGCCGGGATCGCCGGCAGTTCCTGGTTGTCGCCCTGGTCGAACATCATCGACTATCAGGCGTCCGCGCGGGCGTCACCGCCAGCCTCGAGCGGACGTGGACCGGCGTGGGTCTCGACCCGCTCCTTGAGCTTCTGTCCGGGACGGAAGGTCACGACCCTTCGCGCGGAGATCGGGATCTCCTCGCCGGTCTTGGGGTTGCGGCCCGGGCGCTGGTTCTTCTCGCGCAGGTCGAAGTTGCCGAAGCCGGAGAGCTTGACCTGCTCGCCGCGCGCCAGCGCCTCGCGGACGACCTCGAAGAAGACGTCCACGAACTCCTTGGCTTCGCGCTTGTTGAGTCCGACCGTCTCGAAGAGCCGCTCGGCCATCTCGGCCTTGGTCAGTGCCATTCCCCGCTCCCCGTCAGGCCCTCAGCGTCGCCCCGAATTCCACCCCAACGGCATCAATCACGGAGGCAACCAAGGCATCGACGTCCGGATCGGTGAGAGTGCGCGAATCGTCCTGCAAAATCAAGCCGATAGCGAGACTTCGCCGACCGGCGGCCAGTCCCGGCCCGCGGTACTCGTCGAACAGGACGAGATCCTTCAGCACGGGGCCGGCCGCGCGCCGGACCACCGCCGCCAGGGCGGCATAGGGCACGTCGTCCGCGACCACGAGCGCGAGGTCACGCCGCACCTGCGGGAACGGCGAAACCACGGCGGCACGGGGCAGTTCGCGCGCGACCAGCGGCTCGAGGTCGAACTCGGCCACGTGCACGTCGACGCCGAGGTCGAGCCGCGCGGCCAGCCGCGGATGCAGCACGCCGACGCGCCCGATCGCGACGTCGTCGCGCAGCACGAGCGCGGAGCGCCCTGGATGCAGCCATGGGTCGCTTGCCGGCTCGAAACGGATGCCGGCGCGCGCGGCGCCGAGCAGGGCGAGCAGGTGCTCGACGTCGCCGCGCAGGTCGTACCAGTCCATCGGTCGCGCGCGGATGCCCCACTGCTCGGCCGCGGCACTGCCGCAGGCCGCAAGCGCCACGCGCTGGGTCTCGATCGGCCCGTCTGGCCCGGCTCGGAACACCCGCCCGGTCTCGAACAGGCGCACCCGTGACTGCTGCCGCGCGAGGTTGCGCCGGATCGCATCGACGAGCCCCGGCAGCAGCGCGGTGCGCATCACCGCGAGGTCGGTGGATAGCGGATTCGCCAGCGCGATCGCGCCGTCGGCCAGTTGCCAGGCCTCGAGCCAGGCCGGCGGCACGAAGGCGTAATTGATCGCCTCGACGTAGCCGCGCGTGCTCAGCACGCCACGCAGGACCGCGTCGGGCACGCGCGCCTCGGTCGGCGCGGCGATGCGGCCGCCGACGCTCGGCAGTCGTGTCGGCACGGCGTCGTAGCCGTGTACGCGCGCGACCTCCTCGATCAGGTCCTCCTCGATCGACAGATCGAAGCGCCGCGTCGGCGGCGCCACGCTCCAGCCGTCGTCGCACGGCTCGACCCGCATGTCGAGTCCGCGCAGGATCGCCTCGACGCGGACGTCCGGGATAGACATGCCGAGCACCCGCGCCAGCCGCTCTCGGCGTAGGCGGATCTCGGGGCGCGAGCGCAGCGCGGCGGCATGCTCGGCGCGCGCGATCGACCCGGCGCGCCCGCCGACGATCTCCAGCAACAGCGCGGTCAGGCGCTCGAGCGCCCGCTCCGGCAGCGCCGGATCGACGCCGCGCTCGAAGCGGTGTGATGCGTCGGTATGCAGGCCCAGCTTGCGCGCGCGGCCGATGATCGCGTCCGGCCCGAAATGCGCGCTCTCGAGAAACAGGTGACGCGTCACGTCGGTCACACGCGAACCGTATCCGCCCATCACGCCGGCGACCGCGAGCGGTACGCTGACATCGGCGATCACGAGGAAGCCCGGGTCGAGCACGACCTCGCGCTCGTCGAGCAGCACGATCCGCTCGCCCTCGCCAGCCATCCGCACGACGATGCCGCCATCGATGCGGTCGAGGTCGAAGGCATGCAGCGGCTGGCCAAGCTCGAGCATCACATAGTTGGTGCAGTCCACGATCGCGCTGATCGGGCGGATTCCGGCACGGCGCAGGCGCTCGACCATCCACGGCGGCGTCGGGCGACTGGGGTCCACGTCCTCGATCACGCGGCCGAGATAACGTGGGCACGCTTCCGGCGCGTCGATCCGGATCGGCAGCATGCGCTGCGAGCTCACGGCGACGGCCGGCACCTCGATCGCGCGGCGCGGCGCATCGAACAGCGTCGCGACCTCGGCGGCGAGGCCCTCCATGCCAAGGCAGTCGGGACGGTTCGGTGTGAGCTTGAGTTCGAGGCTCGCATCGGGAAGCCCGAGCCATTGTGCGAGCGAAAGACCAATCGGGGCATCGGTGGGCAGTTCGAGCAAGCCCGAGGCATCGGCCGAGAGCCCGAGCTCAGCGGCGGAGCACAGCATGCCGTGCGACTCGACGCCGCGGACCGCGGCGACCCGGATCGTCATGCCGTTCGGAAGCCGCGCGCCGGGCTGCGCCAGCGGCGCGCGCAAGCCTTCACGTGCATTCGGCGCGCCGCAGACGATCGCCAGCGGGGCCTTCGAACTGCCCGTGGACACCCGGCATACGCGCAGCCGATCGGCGTTCGGATGCGGCTCGGCGGACAGGATCTCGGCGATCACGACCGACTCGAGCCCGGCGCCGACCGGCTCGACGGCCTCGACCTCGAGACCTGCCATCGTCAGGCGCTCGACCAGCGCATCGCGCGTCGCGTCGATCGCGACCAGCTCGCGCAGCCAATTCTCGGAAAACTTCATGCGGGCAACTCCAGGCTCCTGCGGCTGGCGCACCGCCAGCCTGGCAACATCAGGCGAACTGTCGCAGGAAGCGCAGATCGTTGTCGTAGAAAGCGCGCAGGTCCGCGACGCCGTAGCGCAGCATCGCGAAGCGCTCGATGCCAAGACCAAAGGCGAAGCCGGTCCAGCGCTCGGGATCGATGCCGCATGCGGCGAGGACGTTGGGGTGCACCATGCCGCAGCCGAGCACCTCGAGCCAGGAGTGGCTGCCGTCGGGGCGTTCCCACCGGATGTCGACCTCGGCCGAGGGCTCGGTGAAAGGAAAGTAGGACGGCCGGAAGCGCATCTCGAAGTCGCGCTCGAAGAAGGCGCGGACGAACTCGGCGAGGGTGCCCTTGAGCTCCGCGAAGCTGACCCGCTCGTCGACCAGCAGACCTTCCATCTGGTGGAACATCGGTGAATGGGTCTGGTCGGAGTCGCTGCGGTAGACCTTGCCGGCCGCGATCACCCGGAATGGTGGCTTGCCGGCGCGCATCGCGCGGATCTGCACCGGCGAGGTGTGGGTGCGCAACAGGCGACCGTCGGTGAAATAGAAAGTATCGTGCATCGCCCGCGCGGGGTGGTGCGGCGGGAAGTTGAGCGCCTCGAAGTTGTGATGGTCATCTTCGATCTCGGGACCGTCCGCGCTCTCGTAGCCGAGCCGGGCGAAGATCGAGGTGATGCGTTCGAGCGTGCGCGTGACGGGGTGCAGGTTGCCCGGGTCCGCGCCGCGCCCCGGCATCGTGACATCGATGCGCTCGGCGGCGAGCCGGGCCTCGAGCCGTGCCTCCTCGAGCGCCTCGCGGCGAGCCAGGATCAGTGACTGCAACTGGTCGCGCGCGGCGTTGATCTCGGCGCCGCGCGCCTTGCGCTCGTCCGGCGGCAACTTGCCGAGCTGCTTCAGCTGCTCGGTCAGCAAACCGCTCTTGCCGAACAGCGTGACCCGCAACGCCTCGAGAGCCTCGGGTTCGGACGCCGCGGCGATGCGTGGCGCGTAGTCATCGATCAGGTTCGTCATTGGAAGTCCAGAAATGCAAACGGGGGAAAGGCCTGGCCTTCCCCCCGTCGTCCGGAGAACGATCCGGCAGGCGCACGGGCGCCCGCCGCATGCTCACGCCGCGAGGCTGGCCTTGGCCTTCTCCGCGATCTGGTTGAAGGCCGCGATGTCGTGCACCGCGAGGTCGGCGAGGACCTTGCGGTCCATCTCGATGTTCGCCTTCTTGAGGCCGGCGATCAGGCGGCTGTAGGACAGGCCGTACTGGCGGGCGGCCGCGTTGATGCGGGTGATCCACAGCGCCCGGAACGCGCGCTTCTTCTGCTTGCGGCCGATGTAGGCGTACTGGGCGGCCTTGGTAACCGCCTGCTTTGCGACCCGCAGAACCTTGCGCCGGGCGTTGTAGTAGCCCTTCGCCTTGCCGAGGATCTTCTTGTGCCGGCGGCGCGCGACGACGCCACGCTTGACTCGTGCCATGGTCGTCTCTCCTTACGCGTAGGGCAGCATGCGCGCGACGCGGCCAGCGTCTTCGGCACGGACGTGGTTGGGACCGCGGAGGTTGCGCTTCCGCTTGGTCGACTTCTTGGTGAGGATGTGGCTCTTGAAGGCGTGGCCGGCCTTGAACTTGCCGGAGGCCGTCTTGCGGAACCGCTTCGCGGCGGCCCGGTTGGTCTTGACCTTGATCTTGGCCATGGATGCTTTCCTTTTCCTAGTCTTGGACTGGTCCGAGTGGTGGCCGTGGCCACGCTTTCCGTCCTACTCGTTCCGGCTCGTGTAAGCCGGGAGAAACCTTCCCGGCGGGTTCCCATCCGTTCAGCGGTGGAGCGAGGGCACCCAGAGGGAGCGCGCCCCATGGCCCGGTTCCATCCGAGCCCCGCCTTCACCCCAGAGCGCGCGCAGCGCCCGGGTACCACCTGCTCAGCGCTTCTTCGGCGCCAGCATCATCACCATCTGCCGCCCCTCGAAGCGCGGCATCTGTTCGATCGTGACCTCGTCTTTGAGGTCGGTCTCGAGGCGTTTGGCCATCGCGGCGCCCAGTTCCGTGTGCGCCATCTCGCGACCGCGGAACCGGATGTTGACCTTGACCTTGTCACCCTCCGCAATGAATCGACGCAGGTTGCGGAGCTTGATCTGGTAGTCACCGTCGTCTGTGGTCGGGCGGAACTTGAGCTCCTTGATCTCGACCTGCTTGGACTTTTTCTTCGCCTCGTTGGCCTTCTTCTGCTGCTCGAAACGGAACTTGCCAAAATCCATGATCTTGCAGACCGGCGGATCTGCGTTCGGCTGGATCTCGACCAGGTCCAGTTCCGCGTCGAAAGCGGTCTGCAAGGCCTGGTCGCGGGTCATGATTCCGAGCTGGCTGCCGTCGGCCGCGATCACCCGGACCCGCGGGACGCGGATCTCTTCGTTCTTGCGGTTCGGTTTGCTGTCGATGCTGATTTACGTGACTCCAAGCGACGATCAATGCACCGGTACCATCCCAGGCGACCGGTGTTCCGGAAGCTCCGCGCGAAGGCGCGAGACGAAACCATCCAAGGCCATCGACCCCAGATCCTCGCCCGAGCGCGCGCGCACGGCGAGCGTCCCCTGTTCCTTCTCCCGGTCACCGACGACCAGCAGGAACGGCACCTTCTTCAAGGTGTGCTCGCGGATCTTATAGCCGATTTTCTCGTTGCGCAAATCGGCGTCGACCCGGAAGCCTTGATTTTGAAGGGTTTTTGCGGCCGCCGCGGCGTAGTCGGCCTGGGCGTCGGTGATGTTCATGACCACCGCCTGCACCGGAGCCAGCCAGGCCGGCATCGCACCGGCGTGGTGCTCGATCAGCATGCCAATGAAACGCTCGAGCGAACCGACGATCGCACGGTGCAGCATCACCGGAGTCCGGCGGCCGGAATCCTCGGTGACGTACTCGGCGCCAAGCCGCCCGGGCATGAAGAAGTCGACCTGGAT
>CALDVP010000243.1 GCA_937924195.1 uncultured Lysobacterales bacterium | reverse complement strand
AGCGCCTCGACGCAGCGCGCGAGGGTGTCGCCGCTGTCGCAGGCGACGACGATCGCCGAGATCCGGGACGGCTCGGCGATCGACTCAGGCGGCATCGTCGAGGAGACGATCGCCACGCGCCGCGGCATGTGCGTGTAGCGCGGGCCATCCGCGCAATGCGCGCGTGAAGGCCGACAGTTCGACTGCGAGGCGATCGGCGCAGCCGGCGGCATCGAGCGCCTCGGGCCAGCCGGCGAGGCGGGGCGGATCGGCCGCCACCAGCGCACGGCCATTGACCTCGATCCGCTCGCGTATATCGGCCTGCCAGTAGACCGGCGCATCGGGCGCTTCGGCGTAGCGCGCCTGGAGCCGACGCACGAGATCGGCGCGGCGCATCGCAAGATACTCGGACAGCAGGTCGATACGGGTCGCAACCGGCGCATCGACGAGATCGTCGAGCAGGTCTGCGATCCGGACCAGGCGGCGATCCGGATCCGCTCCGCGAATCTCGAGTCCGCGTTGCACCAGCCAATCGGCGATGAAGTCGGCCAGTGCGGCCTGCTCGGCGACCACGCGCGGCGCCTTGGCCACGCTGGAGGCCTCCTGGCGATGGCCGATGGTGTAGGGCGTGCGCAGTACCCGGGCCTCGGGCCACAGCGCATGATTCAATGCCCCGAACAGGTAATCGCCGTTGCGACCGGTCGCGATCGTCGGCGCGAGCAACAGGCCTGCATCGATCATGAAGGGCGTGAAGACACTGCGTGCAGCGAGCACGAAGGCGTCGTCTGCGAAGACGACGTTCGGGCGTGCCAGGGTCGCCAGGTAATGCTCGCGATCACGAGTGAAACTCGCGCGCTCCGCGGCCTCGAGCCAGAAGAGCCAATCACGGCCTGCGGAACCGGAGTGGCCGCGATGGCCATTCTCGGTCACCAGGATCCGGGTTGCGCCGGAGAGGTTGCCGAGGCGTGCCAGCTCGATGCCGCGGAGGTCTGCCCGCTGCGGACGCATGGCCGGCTGATGCGCGATCAGGTGGCCGAGGCTTCGGCCACACCAGGCCAGGTGCTCGGCGAACGGATCGGTATCGAGCGCATCGCCATCGGCGAGCGCCGCCGCGAGCGACTCCTGGAATGCCGTCGTGGGTTTTCGCTCGGGATCGAGTCGGATCCGTCGATCGTGGCCCGCGTGCCGTCGCAGCGGCAACAGGAAATCATCGTCGAGGACCACGAACCGTGCGCCCGCGGACAACAGCAACGCGAGGTTGAAGGTTTTTCCCCCACCCGAACGGAAGCGGCCGGCCGATTCGCGTGCGAGCAGTTCATCGAGCGCGGGCGCGGCCTCGGGCACCGCCCGTCGCCAGCGCTCGAGGGCCCGTGCCCACCCGGCCGGTGCGATGTGACGGATATCGGCGGCGTTTGCATCAGCGTAACGGCGAATCAGCTCGGCGTTGCGCGCAACGGCGTCCGCTTCGCGAGAGTCGTCGATCACGACCACCCGGTGTCCGCCACGATGCCGGGCCTCGTTGGCGGCCAGCGTGTCGAGCAACGCCCCGAGCCGCTCGGGGCGATCGCAGGTCCGGATGACGATCGACCGGAAGGGCGCAGCCGCTGCGCCGTGCTCGCCGGTGTCGAGCCGCGCGAGGAAAGTGGCGTCAGCCGTGAGCAAGCCGCGACTGACGAGATTCTCGAGCACGGGGCGTATCGCGTCGATACGTCCGGCGAGCTGAGGCACGCGGCTCGCCACCGCCTGCGCATGTTCGTCGAGGGTGCGGAACGCGCGCATTGCATCGAGCGCGGTCAGCACGTCGATCGTCATCACGTGCGGCTCGCCGCCGCCGCGCGGCCGGAACACGCACTCGTCGGTGCCGAGCGGGAAGGCCACGCCGTCGATCGAGGCGTGGAGCGGCGCGTCGGCCGGGGGTGGCGCGGGCGGCAGGGCGTTGCCGAAATCGATCTTGAAATCCATCGGTCGGGATGCTCGCGAGGGGCTCAGGGCGCGTCGGGGTCGATGCCGGCCGCGGCGAGGCGCTCGCGCAGGCGCGCGATGCGGCGTTCGAGGTCCTGGATCACGGCGCCGGCCGCCATGTTCTTGCGGATCTCGTGCTCGTAATGACGGTAGACGGATTCGGCCGCATCGCCGAACAGGTCGACCAGGCCGTCGAGCCCGGGTGGCAGGTCTTCGGCGCGATGCGCGCAGACCGCGACGTAGTACACCGACGGATAGTCGAGGCCGTCGACGACGTTCGATCCGTCCGTGGCCATCGTCCGCGCGCTCGCCCGCGCCGGCGGCGCGCCGAGATCGCGCAGCACCGACTGGAACAGCAGCTTCTGCCCGAACAGCCGATGCGTGCCGAAGTGGCGGTCCAGCAGGGCCACGAACTCGTCACGGTAAAGCTCGCGGACGTGGAAGGCGTTGCGGTAGCCGGTCAGATCGGAGTAGATACGGCGGTCCGGCGTTGAGACCAGCACCAACCCACCCGGCGCGAGCAGGCGCCGAAAGCCGGCGAGCATGGCGTCCTGAGCCTCCAGGTGCTCGAGCGTCTCGAACGAGACGATGAGATCGAAGCCGGCATCGGGCAGCTGTGAGAGGTCGGCGACGTCGCCCTGTGCAAAGGCGAGGCCGGAAACCGCCCCGTAGCGCGCCCGGGCGTGGGCCAGCGCCTCGGCCGAGCAGTCGACGGCAGTCACGGTCGCGCCGGCGCGCGCCAGCAGGGCCGCGCCGTAGCCTTCGCCGCAGGCCGCGTCGAGCACCCGGCGCCCGCGCGCCCAGCGCAGCGCGAAGGCGTAGCGGTGCCAGTGCTCGAGCCACATCTCGCGCACGCACTCGGGAGTGAAGCGTTCGCCGGTGAACGGCAGCGTCGGGGTCGCGGGATCGGTCATGGAGAATCGGGGCGACGCGCCAGGCGCGCGAGGATCGCCTCGCGTCTTGCACGGAGCGGGTCAGCCGCGATGAAGTCGGCCACCCGCCGATTGTAGTCGGGGTAGCGGGCCGAGAGCCGCGCGGCGTTGCCGCCACCGGGACCGAGGCCCAGCGCGCCGAAGGAGATGTTGCCGACGTGAGCGACGTAGGCGTCATCGCACAGCACATTGCGCCAGCCGTGTCCGGCAGCGCGGCGGCAGAAGTCGTTCTCCTCACCGTAGCCGCGGTCGAAGGTGGCCGCGTCGAAGTCGCCGATTGCATCCAGCGCGGCGCGCCGGATGTAGAGGCAGAAGCCGACGCCGGTCGGTAGTTCCGGATACTCCGGCGGGCCCGCCTCGCGGCAGGCGCGGGCGATGGCGTCGGGATCGTCCGGCATCGGGTTCGGTGCGCAGAAGTCCGGGAAGGCGCAGATCTCGGCGTTGTTAGAGAACGGGGTCGCGGTGGCGATGCGCGGGTCGGAAGCGCGGCAGGCTGCGAGCCGCTCGAGCCAGCCGTCGGTCACGACCGTGTCGGAGTTGAGCAGCACCACGTCGTCCCGGGTCCGCGCCATCGCCGCGTTGACGGTCGCGACGAAGCCGAGGTTCCGGTCCTGCGCGTGCAGCGCGAAGCGCGCCGGATCACGAGCGGCGAACTCGACCAGCAGGGGTCGCACGCGGGGGTCTTTCGACGCGTCGTCGACGAGTTCGGCGCGGTGCGGCGGCTGCACCGTCCGCCAGAGACTCGCGAGACAGGCCTGCAGCACGTCCCAGCCGTCGTGCACCGGGACGATCACGCGCAGCGGCGCGACGGGGCTCATCCGCCAGCGTCCGGATCGACCCAGCGATGCGCGAGGCGCACGACGCCGAGCTCTCGGGTATGACCGCGCACGACGAAGCCGCGCTCCAGCGTATCGAAAATGCGCAGCCCTTCCGTATCAAGGGCGTGGAAGCGCACGCTGTAGGCGCCGGGCAGCAGGGCGAGATCCGGGAGTTCGACGCGGAAGCGGGCCAGCCCGTCGGCAGTGACACGGACCACCGCCGCGTCGATCTCGCTGGTGGTGCCGAAGACCGGCGTCCCGTCCGCGCGCACGATGCCGAAGGCGGCGACCGGCGTCCTGCCCTCGCGGGTGCGCACGTCGAGCTCGATCGCGAGGGTGTCTCCACGGGCGACGTAGACTGGCGCCTCGCCATCGTTGCCGTTGATGCGCACGGCGGAGAGGCTGAACTCGACGCCGGCGAGGGTGCCGGCCGATTCCTTTGGCGCAAGGCCCGCCTCACGGGCGATGCGTCGTTCCTGCGCCGCGAGGTAGTCCTGGGTCACTTCATAGACGTCGCCGCTCGCGCGGATGCGACCGCGCTCGAGCCAGACCGCATGGCGACACAGCTTCTGGACCTGGTACATGCTGTGCGAGACCAGCAGCAGGGTGCCGCCGCCGTCGAGGTAGTCCTCGATCCAGCGGATGCACTTGCGCTGGAAGGCCTCGTCGCCGACCGCGAGGATCTCGTCGGTGATCAGCAGGTCCGGCCGGCGCGCTGCGACCAGGGCGAAGCCGAGCCGCACGACCATCCCGGACGAGTAGTGTTTCACCGGCTCGTCGATGTAGCGCCCGATGTCGGCGAAGGCGAGGATGTCCGGCTCCCGGGCCTCGAGTTCGCCCGGTGCGAAGCCCATCAGCGCCGCGGCCATGCGCAGGTTGTCACGGCCGCTGAACTCCGGGTGGAAGCCTGCGCCGAGCTCGAGCAGGGCCGCGACCGAGCCGGACAGGCGGACCTCGCCCTCGGTCGGAGCCAGCACCCCGGTCAGCACCTTGAGCAGCGTCGATTTTCCGGCGCCGTTCTCGCCGATGAGACCCAACGACTCGCCACGACGGACCTCGAGATCGATACCTTCGAGTACGGTGGTGGCGGGCGGAAGACTCCGGCCGGTCAGCAAGCCGAGCAATGCGCGGGCGCGGTCGCTGCGCCGGCTCACACGCGGGAAGCGCTTCGCTACCCCGCGCAAACTCACGAGCACAGCCTCGCTCACAGGTAGTCCTCGAAATACGGGGACAGCCGCCGGAAAACGAAGGCGCCCATCGCGATCGCGACGACCGTCGCCAGTGCCGCCTTCGACAGGTCGGCGACGAGGTTAACCGGCGTGCCGAGCAGAGCCGCGCGGATCAGGTCGAGGTAGATCGAGAGCGGGTTCAGGTCGAAGGCGACGCGGAAGGCCTCGGGGACCATCTCGCGGGTGAAGAACACCGGCGAGAGGAAGAACAGCAGGGTCAGGGCCTGGCCGAGGATCTGGCCGACGTCGCGGACGAAGACGTTCCAGGCCGCAAGCAGCAGGGCGACGCCGAGCGTGAAGCCGGCCAGCAGCAGGTAGGCGACCAGGGCCGGCAGCACGCCGCCGAGGTCGAAGGGCCGCCCCCACAGCGCCAGCGCGAGCCCGACGACGCAGAGTCCGACGCCGTGGACGCCGAAGGTGACCGCCAGCGGCGCGATGACGAGCAGGCTGCGCGGAACCGGCACCTTTGCGAGAAGCGCGGCGTTCTCGGGCACGGCGGCGACGGCGCGGTTCAGCCCCTCTGCGAACGCTGTCCACGGCCACAAGGCGGCAACGAGGAAAGGCACTGCGTCGGCCGGACCGTCGCCGGCGGGCAGCCGCACCCGCAGCACGTGGACGAAGACGAGCGCGTAGACACCGAGCAGCATCAGCGGCTGCAGCAGTGCCCACGCCGGCCCTGTCAGGCTGCCGAGATAGCGCTGGCGGAACTCCCTGGCGATGAACTGGCGCAGGAGCAGCAGGTAGGCGCGCGCGCTCATCGGGCGTTGGAAGGCGGGGAAGTTCGTGACGCGGGGATCATATCGGCCGTCCTCGCGACCCACCGCGGGGCTGGCATTCCCTGATTGCCGGGCCGTCTAGTGGTTCGCGACGTGGAATCGATCGACCGGAGCATCGCGGTCGCAGGGATGCTCCGGGATCAATGTCGGCCTGCCTCTCCGGGAGGGCTACTTCCTGGTCGGCGGCGGGACCTTGTCGAAGGCGTCGGGGTTGGCGAGCAGCCAGCCGACCGCGGGTTCGTTGAGCTTGATCTCCTCGCCG
>CALDVP010000242.1 GCA_937924195.1 uncultured Lysobacterales bacterium | reverse complement strand
AGCGCGCGGGAGCTGCTGCACCTCGACGCGCCCGCGCAGCGCGAGGCGCTCGCGACTGGTCGCGTGACCGCCGTCGCGCTGGCCGAGGCCTACCTCGACGCGATCGAATCCGCGCGCGCGATCAAGGCTTATATTTCGCTGGGTCCGGAACGGACGCTCGCCGAGGCGCGTGCGGCCGACGCGCGCTACATCGCGGGGATCGCAGGTCCGCTCGAGGGTGTGCCGATCGCGATCAAGGACAACCTCGACGTTGAGGGCTGGCGCACGACCGCCGGCATGGCGACGCGGCGCGACCGGCTGCAGGTCGCGCACGACGCGCCTGTGGTCGCGCGCCTGCGTGAGGCAGGCGCGGTGATCCTTGGGAAGTTGAACCTCCACGAGGGCGCGCTCGGCGCCGACAACGACAATCCGCACTTCGGCGCCTGCCACAACCCGCATCGCCACGGCTGGACGCCCGGCGGATCGAGCGGCGGCTCGGGCGCCGCGGTCGCGGCGAACCTCTGCGCGGCCGCGCTCGGCACCGACAGCATGGGTTCGGTGCGAATCCCGGCGAGCTACTGCGGCGTGTTCGGGCTCAAGCCGAGCTACGGGCTCGTCAGTCCGCGCGGCAGCGTCGTCGTCTCGCGCCGTCTCGATCACGTCGGGCTGCTCGCGCGCTCGGCGCGCGATTTGGGTCTCGTGCTCGAGGCGATGGGCGGTTTCGATCCCGATTGCGCCGAATCGCGGCGCGTGGTCCTCGATCCGCCGCGGTCGGGACCGGTGGTGATCGGCGTGCCAGATCTCTCGGCGATCGACGTCGACGTCGACGTGCTCGCGGCTTTCGAGGCCGGGCTCGAGCGGCTGCGCATGCTCGGGCACCGCGTCCATCCGCTGCCCGGTCCCGCGATCGAGCCTGGACGGCTGCGGCGGGCAGGGCTCCTCGTCTGCGAGGCCGAGATGCTGGTCGAGCACGCGGCCGACTGGGAGGCCCGGCGCGCCGACTTCTCGCCCGCGCTCGCAGCCATGCTGACGTGGGCCGAGTCCAAGTCCGCGCGCGACTTCGCGGCCGCCGACCGCCTGCTCGACGCGGGCGCGGTGGCGATGCAGCGCTGGCTTGCGGCCTGCGAGGTCGTCGCGTGGCCGACCACGCCGCAGCGCGCGTTCGCGTTCGGCACGCCGGTGCCGGCGAACCAGGCCGACCTGACCTGCCTTGCGAACATGGCCGGGGTGCCGGCGCTGTCACTGCCGCTCCCGGTCGCCGCAGGCGAACTGCCGATAGGTCTGCAACTGATCGGACCGATCGGCGCCGAGCGCACGCTGATCGCGCTGGCCGAGGCCTTTACCGCAGGGAGCGACCGCTGATGGCTCCGCTCACCGGCATCACCGTGCTCGATCTGTCGCGGATCCTCGCCGGGCCGTGGGCGACGCAGGTGCTCGCCGACCTCGGCGCCACCGTGATCAAGGTCGAAAAGCCGGGCGAGGGCGACGACACCCGACGCTGGGGCCCGCCGTGGCTGCGCGACGCCGCGGGCCTGCCGACGGCCGAGTCGGCCTACTACCTTGCGGCCAACCGCAACAAGCACTCGGTCGCGATCGACGTCGCCAAGCCCGAGGGCGCGGCGCTGGTGCGCCGGCTCGCGCTCGCAAGCGACGTGCTGGTCGAGAACTTCAAGGTCGGCGGGCTCGCAAAGTACGGCCTCGACTGGCCGACGCTGTCGCAGGCGCACCCGCGGCTCGTCTACTGCTCGATCACCGGCTACGGCCAGACCGGGCCGAACGCGCACCGGGCGGGCTACGACGCCGCGATCCAGGCCGAAGCGGGGCTCATGAGCATCACCGGCGAGCCGGACGGCACGCCCGGTGGCGGCCCGCAGAAGGTCGGGGTCGCGGTCGCGGACCTGATGACGGGGATGTACGCGGCGGTCGGGATCCTCGCCGCGCTGCGCTACGCCGAGCGCACCGGCGAGGGCCAGCATCTCGACCTCGCGCTCTACGACACCCAGGTCGGCTGGCTCGCGAACCAGGCGATGAACTGGCTGGTCGGCGGTGAGCTGCCGGTGCGGCGCGGCACCGGACACCCGAACATCGTGCCGTACCAGGTGATGCCGGCCGCGGGCAGCTACTTCATGCTCGCGGTCGGCAACGACGCGCAGTTCCGTCGCTGCTGCGAGGTGATCGGCCGGCCCGCGCTCGCCGATGATCCGCGCTTTGCGACCAACGCCGCGCGCGTCGCACACCGCGAGGCTCTGATCCCGATCCTCGCCGAGCGCTTCCGCACCGCGCGGGCCGCCGAGTGGCTCGCACGGCTCGAGGCCGCGTCCGTGCCGTGCGGCCCGGTCAACTCGATCGATCAGGTGTTCGCGTCGGCACAGGCGGCCGCGCGTGGCCTGCGCGTCGACCTGCCGCACCCGCTCGCCGGCAGCGTGCCCCAGGTCGCGAGCCCACTGCGGCTGTCGAAGACGCCGGTCGAGTACCGCAATGCACCGCCGCTGCTCGGCGCGGACACCCGCGCGGTGCTCGGCGAACGACTCGGGCTCGACGAATCGGCGATCGCGGATCTCGCCGCGCGGGGCGTTCTTGGCCTTTCGAACGAGGCTTGATCTCGGCCGATGAGCACGACCCGCACCCGCGCCCGCGCCGTCACCGCCGCCGTGATCGGCACGGTGTTCGAGTGGTTCGACTTCTTCCTCTACGGCAGCCTGGTCGCGGTCTTCGGCCGCCAGTTCTTCCCGCCGGGCCACGAGACCGCGGGCCTGCTGGCCGCGCTCGCGGCCTATGGCGCGGGTTTCGTCGTGCGTCCGCTCGGCGCGCTCTATTTCGGCCGGATGGGCGACCGCATCGGGCGCAAGCGCGCCTTCCTGGTCACGATCTCGCTGATGGGCGGGGCGACGGTCGCGATTGGCCTCTTGCCGACCTGGGCGCAGGTCGGGCTCGCCGCGCCGATCCTGCTGGTGCTAATGCGGCTGACGCAGGGTTTCGCGGTCGGCGGCGAGTTCGGGGGCGCCGCGACCTACGTCGCCGAGCACGCCCGCCAGGACCGCCGCGCGTTCTACACCAGCCTGATCATGGCGACCGGCACTGCCGGCCTCCTGCTCGCGCTTGCGGTGATCGGCGGCGTGCGGCTCGCGCTCGGCGCGGATGCCTTCGAGGCGTGGGGCTGGCGCATCCCCTTCCTCGTGTCGGTGCTGCTGCTGGCGTTCGCGGTCTGGATCCGGCTCTCGCTCGGCGAGTCGCCGCTGTTCGAGCGCGCGAAGTCGGAAGGCCGGCTTGCGCGCTCGCCGCTGCGAGAGGCCTTCGCGACGCCCGCGCACGTGAAGTCGATGCTGATCGCGCTGGTGACGCTGACGATGGCGCAGGGCGCGGTCTGGAACGCCGGCCAGTTCTACCCGCTGGTATTCCTGCAGGCGAGTCACGGGCTCGACGTCGGCCGGGTGTCGCTGCTGATGGGTGGGGTGCTGGTGCCGTCGATGCTGCTGTTCCCGATGGCCGGCTGGCTGGCCGACCGGCTCGGTCGGCGCCCGGTCGTGATCGCGGGGCTGATCCTCTCGGCACTGGTGATCCTGCCGATCTATCGCGAGCTCGGCGCCGCCGTCGCGCCCGAGTTCGACCTCGTGCGCGCGGCGGCATGGCTGCTCCTGCTCAACGTGCCGGTCGCGCTGGTCTGCGCGCCGGCCAGCGCGTACCTGGTCGAACTCTTCCCGACCCGCGTCCGCTACAGCGCGATGGGCCTGCCGTACCACGTCGGCAACGGCGTCTTCGGCGGCTTTATGGCCTTCGCCGCGACCGCGCTCTCGACCCGCTTCGGCGATCCCTACGCCGGGCTGTGGTACCCCGTGGTCCTGGCCGGCGCCTGTGCCGTCGCCGCGATCGCCTTGATGCCGGAGACGCGGGATCGCGATCTCGGGGCATGAAGGCCTGAACCGCCCAAGGACGCCGACCTTGCGCGGATGGATGGTCACGGTCTCGCGGGCGGTAGACTCGATCCGGTCTACCTTGGAGCATTCCGATGACTGACGCTGCCGCGGAACTCGTGCGACGGGCGAAGGCGCTGCCTCGTGAGGACCGGGAACGTCTGGTCGACGAGTTGCTGGCATCGCTGAACGAGCCGGCGATCGGCACGCTCGATGCCGCCTGGACGCCGGAAGTGGAGCGCCGACTGTCCGCCTTCGACCGTGGCGAAATCGTCGCGGAGGATCTCGAAGTGGTCCTCGAGCGTGCCAAAGCCGAGGCGAGGTGAGCCGCGTTCGACTGCTCCCGGACGCGGAGGCCGAGTTCCTCCACGAAGTGCGCTACTACTCGCAGGAGCGAGACGGGACTGGGGTTCGATTCCTCGCCGCGGTCGAAGCAGCGATCCATCTGGCGATGAGACACCCTCTTGGCGGCTCGCCGGGCCCGGCCGGGACGCGAGTCATGCTGTGGTCCGAGGATTCCCCTTCAACATCATTTATCGCCTCGAGGGCGATCTGCTGCTCGTCGTCGCCATCGCGGCCCATCGCCGCCGTCCTGGTTTCTGGATGCCCCGCATTCCCGGATCCGAAATCTGATTCCGGGGGCTCAGGCGCTTGGCGCGGCGCCAAGCAGCAGCGCGTAGGCCGCGACGAAGTGGCTGACGCAGCCGCCGAGCACGAAGAGATGCCAGACGGCGTGCGCGTAGGGGACGCGCTTGGCCAGGTAGAACAGCGTGCCGACGGTGTAGCTGGCGCCGCCGATGAAGAGCCAGGTCAGCACCGTCGGCGACAGCCGCTCCACCATCGGCTCGATCGCGACCAGCGCGAGCCAGCCCATCGCGATGTAGACCAGGGTCGAAGCCAGCTTGAAGCGGCCGGTGAAGAACAGCTTGAAGCCGACGCCGACGACGGCGAGCCCCCAGACCACGCCGAACAGCGACCAGCCCCAGGTGCCGCCGAGGCCGACCAGCGTGAACGGCGTGTAGGTGCCGGCGATCAGCAGGTAGATCGCGGCATGGTCGAGCACCTTGAGCCGGGCTTTCGCGGTCGGGTACGGGATTGCGTGGTACAGCGTCGAGGCCAGGAACAGCAGCACCACGGTCGCGGCGAAGACGCTCGCGGCGATGATCGACAGGGTGTGGCCGGTCAGCGCGGTCAGCACGATCAGCACGATCCCGGCGGCCAGGCCGGCGATGAGTCCCAGACCGTGGGTACCGGCGTTCGCAAGCTCCTCGCGCAGCGAATAGGGCGACTCGGCTTCAGAGGATTCACGGACGCGCACGTACCGAAGGCTACCGCATTCCGACCGAGCTGCCGGTCTACGTCGTACGATCGGCCTGTGATGCGGTCTCGAGGGCGCATGCTGGCGTTGCAGCGACGTCGACTGCCGTGCCACATTCGAAACAACGTCCGCCGGTGAGTCGAACGACCGCATGTGTCCGAGCAAGGTTCGTGAGGGGGAGTCCCGCGGTTGGATCATTCCGATCGGCGGGGCCGAGGAGAAGGAGCACGATCCGCGGATCCTGCGCCGCTTCGTCGAGTTGTCCGGTGGGTCGGACGCCGAGCTGGTCGTGATCCCGACCGCGAGTCGACTGGCCGAAACCGGGGAGCGGTACCGCGAGCTGTTCAGCGAGCTCGGGGCGCATCGAGTCGATGTGCTCGACTTCGACACCCGTCGCGATGCCGAGGAACGGAACCGGCTCGCGCGCATCGCGGCGGCGACTGGCGTGTTCTTCACCGGCGGCAATCAGCTGCGGCTGTCGACGCTGCTCGGCGGGACGTCAGTGGCCAAGATGATTCGATTGCGCAACGCGGAAGGTCTGCACGTCGCGGGGACGAGTGCCGGCGCTGCGATCCTGTCCGAGCACATGATCGCCTTCGGCACCGAGGGCGCCTCGCCGAAGGCCAGCAGCGTGCGGCTGGCTCCGGGGCTTGGCCTGACCAACCGCTTCGTCATCGACCAGCACTTCCGCCAGCGTGACCGGCTCGGTCGGCTGCTTGCGGCGCTCGCGTACAACCCCTTCGCGATCGGGATCGGTCTGGACGAGGACACCGCTGCCTTCATTCGGCCGGACGATACGCTCGAGGTCGTCGGGAGCGGCGCCGTGACGGTGGTCGA
The DNA here is from genome assembly GCA_937924195.1 of uncultured Lysobacterales bacterium. Taxonomy (GTDB): domain Bacteria; phylum Pseudomonadota; class Gammaproteobacteria; order Xanthomonadales; family Ahniellaceae; genus UDEA-SF1. The sequence goes on along the minus strand of CALDVP010000242.1, from coordinate 3,168 downwards.
CGCCAGCAAGTTGCAGTTCTCGTCGATGGATCGCGCCGATGAGGACGAACCGGTGTGCCTGCTCGGTCTCACCGTCCACATCCTCGTGGCAGGGTCCACCTTCAATCTGCACACGCGGCTCGCCTCGGCCGGCCGGCTGGCCGTCCGCAAGCAGTGACCGGCAGCGCGGGCGCCGTATCCGGGGGGAATCCATGAAGATCGTCGATCGCAACGTCTACGTCGGGCCTTCGATCTACGCCCATTTCCCGGTGATCCGGCTGACGCTGGATCTGGGCGCGCTCGAGGAATGGCCGACTGGTCGGCTCGGCCCGGCCTTCGTCGATGGACTCGTCGCCGCGATGCCGACGCTCGCCGAGCACGGCTGTTCGTACCGCGAGCCCGGCGGGCTGATCCGGCGGATGCACGAGGGCGAGGGCACTTGGCTCGGGCACGTGTTCGAGCACGTCGCGATCGAACTGCAGAACATGGCCGGAGAGGACGTCAGCTTCGGCCGCACCCGCGGCACGGGCGAGCCTGGTGTCTACAACGTCGTCTACGAATACGCGCAGCGCGAGGAGGGCATCGAGGCCGGCGAACTGGCCCTGAAACTCTTGTGCTCGCTGCTGCCGGACGCGCTCCGCCCCGCCAACAGCGTGCCCGAGGGCTGGGCGTGGCCCGAGGCGCGCGACGAATTCATCCGCTTCGCGCAGCGCCGGGCGCTGGGGCCCTCGACGGCCTCGCTGGTGAAGGCCGCGGAAGCGCGCGGGATCCCGTGGCTGCGCCTCAACGATCAGTCGCTGATCCAGCTCGGCCACGGCAAGTACCAGCAGCGCATCCAGGCGACGATCACCAGCCGCACGCCGCACATCGCGGTCGAGCTGGCCTGCGACAAGGAGGAGACCAACCGCATCCTGACCTCGCTCGGCCTGCCAGCGCCGCGCCAGGAGCTGGTGCGCAGCGAGGACGCCGCGGTGCGTGCGGCGCGGCGGATCGGCGGCCCGGTCGTGACCAAGCCCTACAACGGCAACCACGGCCGCGGCATCACGATCGGCATCGAGGCCGAGGCGGACGTCCGCGCCGGCTTCCGGGCCGCGCGCGAGCACTCGCACCTCGTGATCGTCGAGAACTACGTCGCCGGCGACGACCATCGCCTGCTGGTGGTCAATGGCGAGCTGGTCGCGGCAACGAAGCGCACGCCGGGCCACGTGGTCGGCGACGGCGTCCACACCGTCGAGCAGCTGGTCGAGATCGTGAACCGCGACCCACGCCGCGGCATCGGCCACGAGAAGGTGCTGACCCGGCTGGTGCTCGACGAGCAGGCCGAGCGAATGCTGGCGAAGAAGGGCTACACCCGGGACACGGTGCCGGCGGCGGACGAGGTCGTCTACCTGCGCTCGACCGCGAACCTGTCGACCGGCGGGACCGCGACCGATGTCACCGACATCATCCACCCCGACAACCGCGACATGGCGGTGCGCGCGATCAAGGCGATCGGCCTCGATGTCGGCGGCGTCGATTTTTTGACCACCAACATCGCCGAGAGCTACAAGGCCATCGGCGGCGGCATCTGCGAGGTCAATGCCGCGCCCGGTTTCCGCATGCACGTGTCGCCGTCGGAAGGCACGCCGCGCGACGTCGCCGGCCCCGTGATCGACATGCTGTTCCCGCCCGGCAGCCCGTCGCGGGTGCCGATCGCGGCCGTCACCGGGACCAATGGCAAGACCACGACCGCGCGGATGCTCGCGCACATCGCCAAGATGGCCGGCTACACGCCGGGGCTGACGACCACCGACGGCGTCTACATCGACGGCCAGCGCACGGTCGAGGGCGACATGACGGGTCCCGTGTCGGCGCGGATGGTGCTCTCCGATCCCCAGATCGACATCGCGGTCCTCGAGACCGCGCGCGGCGGTCTGCTGCGTGCCGGCATGGGCGTGGCGAAGGTCAATGTCGGCGCGGTGCTGAACGTGCAGTCCGATCACCTGGGCCAGAAGGGTATCGAGACCCTCGAACAGCTGGCGACGATCAAGCGAATCGTGGTCGAGGTCGCCGAGGACTGCGCGGTGCTGAATGCCGACGACCCGAACGTGATCGTGATGGGCGGGCACACCGATGCCAGGACCATCTGCTACGTGACGATGGACCCGAACCACGCGCTGGTCCGCGAGCACATCCGCGCCGGTGGCCGCGCGTGCGCGCTCGAGGCCGGCGTCAACGGCCAGATGATCACGCTCTACGACCGCGGCAGCCACATCCCGCTGCTGTGGACGCACCTGATCCCCGCGACGCTGGAGGGCCGCGCGATGCACAACGTGCAGAACGCGATGTTCGCAGCCTCGATGGCGCACGCGCTCGGCATCAAGCTCGACCAGATCCGCCAGGGCCTGCGCACCTTCGACACCACGTTCTACCAGGCGCCCGGACGCATGAACGTGTTCGACGAGCATCCGTTCAAGGTGCTGTTCGACTACGCGCACAACGCGCACGCGGTGTCGATGATGGCCGACCTTGCGCAGCGCCTCGACGTCGAAGGCCGCCGGATCGTGGTGCTGGCAGGTCCCGGCGATCGCCGCGACGAGGACATCCGTGCGATCGCCGAGGCCGTCGCGGGCCGCTTCGACCACTACGTCTGTCGTCGCGACGACGCGCTGCGCGGGCGCGAGCCGGACGAGGTGCCGCAGATGCTGGCCGCGACGCTGCGCGAGCGCGGCGTGCCGGAGTCCGCGATCTCGCTGATCCCGGACGAGCAGGAAGCGATCGACGCCGCGCTGCGGATGGCGGGGAAGGGCGACCTGCTGCTGGTCTTCGCCGACGCGCTGACGCGCAGCTGGAAGCAGATCATCAAGTTCAAGCCCGCTGAGGGGGTGACCCGCGAAGCACCCGCGGCGCTGGTGACCGAGGCGGCCTTCACGCGCGGCTTCGACCCCGAACGCTTCAGCGCGATGGGCGGCACGGTGACCCGCGACGCCCGTGGCATCGTGATCTCCCGCGAGAGCGACGACTGATCGCGCCGCTCCCGCGATGCCCGCGCCCGCGTTCGAGGATTCGCGTCGCCTGACCGGCCACAGCCCGTACTTCGACGGCCCCGGCGCGGTGCTAGAGGCAAAGGCGGGTCCGATCACGGCCGAGCATCTCGCGCGCTGGCGCGCGAACGTCGCGCGCATGGCGGGGCGGCTCGGCTGGCTGGCC
>CALDVP010000241.1 GCA_937924195.1 uncultured Lysobacterales bacterium | reverse complement strand
TCGACATCCGGGTGCTGCCGCGCTGGTGGCAGACGACCGGCGGCCTTGTCGCGCTCCTCGGTGGCGCCTTGGGCCTGATCCTGATGCTCGTCTGGCAGCGCGAGCGGCGCCTGCGCGCCGAGACGCTGCGACTGGAGCGCGAGGTCGAAGGCCGCACGGTGGAACTGCGCGCGTTGTCGAGCGAACTCGCGCGCCGCAACGCCGATCTGCGCGAGGCCAGCCTCGCCGATCCGCTCACCGGCCTGCGCAACCGGCGCTTCGTGATGCAGGCCCTGCCGGCCGAGGTCGAGCGCGTGTTGCGCGGCGTCGAGGCTGGACCATCGACCGGCGGTCAGGTGCTTGGCTTCGTGCTGTTCCTCGTCGACATCGACGGCTTCAAGTCGATCAACGATAGCTACGGCCATGGCGCCGGAGACGCGGTACTGCGCCAGTTCGCGCTGCGCCTTAGAACCTGTTTCCGCGAGCACGACGATGTCGTGCGCTGGGGCGGGGAAGAGTTCCTCATCATCGCGCGCAGTCTCGGCCTGGAGGATGCGGCTCGGCTTGCCGCGCGCGTTCGTGATCAGATCGCAGGCGAGCCCTTCGAGCTCGACGACGGGACTCGGATTTCGCGCACCTGCTGCGTCGGCTTCGCGCCGTTCCCGTTCGAGCCGGCGCGGCCTCGGGTCCACGGCTGGGAGGCCGTCGTCGAGATCGCCGACCGCGCGCTGCTGGCGGCCAAGCGCCTCGGGCGAGACGTGTGGATCGGGATCGCGCCGGCTCCAGGAGCAAGGCTCGACGGCGAGGCTGGCGACTGGCTCGGTCCGGCCCGGGTCCGCTCGGGCGAGATCCTCGTCCTGGTCGGACCCGCTGGCGACCGCGACCGCGTCGCCGACGCGCTGGCCGGCGCCGCGCACGAACACGTTGGCGGCAGGCCGCCGCGGGGCGCCTGACGCCGCGGCAGCGGCCGCTGCACAATCGGGGCGACCCGTCGTCCGGAGCGCACCGATGACCGACCTGTCGTGGCCCAAGCTCGTCTCGCTCGCCTGCCTTGCGCCGTCGAGTCACAACACGCAGCCGTGGCGGTTCCGGATCCGCGCATCGCGCATCGACCTGCTGGCCGATCGCACGCGGGCCTTGCCGGTCAACGACCCCGACGACCGCGAACTCGTGATCAGCTGCGGCGCCGCGTTGTTCAAGCTGCGCTGTGCGATCGCCGCGGCCGGCCAAGCGGCCGACGTGGCGACGCTGCCACAGGCCGATGACCCGGACTGCGTCGCTGCCGTGACGGCGCGCATCGAGCCTCCTGATCACCACCTGGTGCTGCTTGCATCGCTCGCCGGCGCGCGCCGTACCTGGCGGCTTCCTTTCACGCCGCGGCCGGTAGCGCCCGTGGTGATCGATGCCCTGATTGCGGCCGCGGCGGCCGAGGGCGCGCGGCTGGTGCCGATCGTCGGCGAAGATCGCCGCGACGAGGTCGCGGCGCTGGTCGCGGACGGCGACCGGATCCAGTGGCAGGATTCGCGCTGGCGGCGCGAACTTGCGATGTGGATGCACCCGCGCCGCAGCGGCGATGGCCTCGTCGTTCCGGCGCTGGCGCAGCCGGTCGCGCAGGCCGTGGTCCGAACCTTCGACCTCGGCAACGGCGTCGCCGCCAAGGACCGCGATCTCGCCGCACACTCACCGCTGCTGGCGGTGATCGCGACCGATGACGATGGCGCGGGCGACTGGTTGCGCGCCGGCCAGGCCCTGCAGCGCATGCTGCTGGTTGCGCTCGAACTGGGCCTCCAGGCGTCCTACCTCAACCAGCCGATCGAGGTGCCCGCGCTGCGTCCACGTCTCGCCGCGCTGGCGGGGACGGCGGGCTCGCCGCAACTATTGCTTCGGCTTGGCTATCCGAATGGTTCGCTGCCGGCGACGCCTCGGCGCCCGCTAGAGGAGGTGGTCGAGATGGCGCCCGGCAGAACGTGACGGACTCGATGATCATGCCCTCAGCTGGTGGCTGTCGCGCGCAGCTCGCCGGTCAGAGGCCGATCGACGTGTCCCATGGGACGAGACACGCTGAGCCGTTGGGTACCCACCGGACCCTCGTGGTCACGCGGCGGCGCCAGGGGCTGTACTCGATGCCCTGCGCGGCGGGCCGCAAGCCTCGTGTCTGCCTGATGCCCTGGTCATCCGAGCACGATGGACGACCGATGGCGGTGACGCACGCGCAAGTCGTTGACGCGCGAGGCCGTCTGCGTGCGCTGCGGCGAAGAAGTTGGCGCCGGTTTTGAGAGAAGAGAGAGCAAGGGAGCGTCGAACCGGGCGACTTCAGGACGCCGGGCCGCCACGGCGTGGCACATGCAGATCAGCGCCGCACCTCGCAGGGTGTCGCGGAACCCGGAAATGAAAACGCCCAACCGAGAGAGGTTGGGCGTTGAATGGTGATGGTGCAGGTACGCCAGGGGCTGTACTCGATCCGGCAAGCGCCGCCGCTTGGGTCTGCCGCCTCTCAGCCGTGACTCGACTCGTCCGTCGAGCCGCTGCCGGTCCATTCACGAGGACACGCACCGAAGCGCTGCTTGAACGCCCTGGACAGCGAGGAGGGACCGGCGAACCCCACTTCCTCGGCGACCTGCTTCAGGGGGCGGCCATCACGCAGTAATGCTGTCGCCAGCGTCAGCCGCCAGTCGGTCAGGTAGCGGGCGGGGGTGACGCCGGTCACGCGTTTGAACGCCGCCGCGAACGCGCTGCGCGACATCGCCGCCTCCGATGCGAGCGAGGCGAGCGACCAGGCGTGGGCCGGCGCCCGATGCATCGCGACCAGGGCCCGCGCCAGCCGGGCATCGGACAGCCCTGCGATCATGCCGCCGCTTACACCCACTTCCTCGGGGTGGTCGAGGATCCAGCGCAGCAGTTGGATGAAGACCACCTCGAACAGTCGGTCGATCAAGACGCGCGATCCACATCGAACGCGATCGGTCTCCGCAAACAGCAGGTCGAGCGCCGGCTGCAGTCCCTCGATCCGCGTCAAGGGCACGTAGACCAACGGGGGCAGGGCGTGGACGATGGGGTTGTGTTCGGCGCCGTCGAAATCGAGCGTGGCACAGGTGAAGTCCGAGCCCTCCCGCGGTGGATGGATGAATTCGTGGAAGACCGGGCGGGCGTACAGCAGCAGGCTCGGCTCATGCAGTTCCATCACTGGCGCAAGACCCGGCGTCCGGCGATGGCGGACGGTGAGCGTCCCGCGCCTGAGCACGTGCAGGAACACCCGACCCGGTCTGGCCTCGAAGCTCGTCCTGCCGCACAGCGGACCGCTGTGGAAGAGTGCGGCCCGAACCCGGAAGCGATCGAGCAGAACCGAGAGCCGATCGATCGGCTCGTTGGTCGAGGCCCCAGAGGGCGCGGGGAAAGTTGTGGACGATGAGTCAACTTTCTTGGATTTCATGTTGCATATCATCCAGGATTTCGGTGGATGATGCCACTGTCCGCATTCGCCTCTCGCCCATCGCGACCACTTGGAGATCCATATGAGCACTGCCACCTCACCCGTTCCGGGCTATGCCTACGGCAGCCCTCGGCTCGCCCGCGCGCCGTTCACCACGACCGATCTGGCCGCGTTGCAGAAAGCCCTGCTCTTCACTCAGGAGGATGTGGAGGCGCTGCGCCAGAGCAAGTCGATCCTGGCCGACCAGACGGACGCGATCCTGGATGTCTGGTACGGCTTCGTCGCATCCACGCCCGAGCTGGTCGTGTACTTCGGTGATGCCAAGACCGGCCAGCCCAACGCGGCCTACCTGGAGGCGGTGCGCAAGCGCTTCGCCCTCTGGATCCTCGATACCGCCGCCGCGAACTACGACCAGGCCTGGCTCGACTGGCAGTACGAGATCGGTTTGCGCCATAACCGGATCAAGAAGAACCGGACCGATGGTGTCGACAGCACCCCGCAGGTCAACTTCCGTTACCTGCTGGCCCTCACCATCCCCATCACCACCACGCTCAAGCCTTTCCTGGCCCGCAAGGGCGCATCGGCCGAGGATGTCGAGCGCATGCATGCCGCATGGGTGAAGTCTGTGCTGATGCAGGCCATCCTCTGGAGCCACCCCTATGTCAAGGAAGGCGAGTTCTGAATGAACGAGCACCTCGCCCCCACGCTGCCGGACTGGCAGGTGTCCCGGTGGTTCAACACCGAAGGTCCGCTGCGCCTTTCTGACCTGCGCGGCCGGGTCGTGCTGATCCACGCCTTCCAGATGCTCTGCCCGGGCTGCGTCGCCCACGGCCTGCCGCAGGCTGCCCGGGTGCACCTGCGCTTCGGCGGGGAAGGTGTGGCCGTCGTCGGACTGCACTGCGTGTTCGAGCACCACGAGGTCATGGGCCCCCAGGCGCTGCAGGCGTTCATCCACGAATATCGGCTGCGCTTTCCGATCGGCGTGGATGGGCCCTCGCCCGACGGCCCGGTTCCGCGGACCATGGCGCAGTGGCGCCTGCAGGGCACGCCGAGCACCCTGCTGCTCGACCGGCAAGGGTGCCTGCGCTTGCATCATTTCGGCGCCCTCGACGAGCTGCACCTGGGCGTGGCGATCGGGCGGCTGCTGGCGCAGCCGCCGGCAGACAGGTCCGACGTCAACGCCAGCGCGGCCGACGTCGCAGCGTGCGCCGATGGCGCTTGTGCGATCGGACGGTGATGAACGAGCCTGGTGCTCGGACGGATAGGAGGAATCGACGACCACGGGAACGGCGGTCGCTGTGCGTCACCTGGCCTTCGAAGACCTGGGCCTCATCGAGCCATGGCTGCGGGAGCGCGGTTGGCGTATCCACTACCACGACGTCGGCGTCGATGAACTGGGGACGCTCGATCTTGCTCCGGTCGATCTGCTCGTCGTCCTCGGCGGGCCGATCGGGGCGGAGGAAGACGCGCGTCACCCCTATCTCACCGAGGAGGTCCGCCTCCTGCGCGAGCGCATCGACAGCGGTCGGCCGCTGCTGGGCATCTGTCTCGGCGCGCAACTGATGGCCCGTGCGCTTGGCGCGGCCGTGCGGCCGATGGGCCGCAAGGAGATCGGGTTCTCCCCTCTGACCCTGACGCCGGCCGCGCGTGACACGCCGCTCGCGCTGATCGGCGACCAGAGCGTCCTGCACTGGCATGGCGACCAGTTCGCGCTGCCCCCAGGCATCGAGAGCCTGGCTGCGACACCGGTCTGCCCGCACCAGGCGTTCATGGTGGGCGATCACGCGATGGCTTGGCAGTTCCACCTCGAAGTGGATCCCGCGCGCATCGAACAATGGCTGATCGGCCACACCGGCGAGTTGACGCAAGCCGGCCTCGACCTCGATGCGCTGCGTGCCCAGGCCCGCGAGCATCGGCGCGGGCTCGCGCAGGCGCTCGATCGTGTGCTGTCCGACTGGTTCGCACGCAACCGCCTGGCCCGAAGCGATGATGGCGCATGTTCGATGCGTGCTCGTCGGCCGCGTGCAGGCGCTCGGCTCCACCGTCAGCGGCATCGCCAAGCAGCCGGTGAGCGGGGCGCGACGGGTCGAGGCCCTGGGGCTGGCCGGGGACGCGCAGGCCGATCTCCGGGTGCACGGCGGCCCGGACAAGGCCGTGCTCTGCTACGCCTGGTCCCATTACGGACCCTGTCGCGACGTCTTCCCCGATCATCCCTTGCTGGAGGCGCCCGGCCCGTTCGGCGAGAACCTGAGCATCGACGAGATCGACGAGCACGCTGTGTGCATCGGCGACCGCTGGCGCATCGGCAGCGCGCTGTTCTCGGTCACGCAAGGCCGGCAGCCCTGCTTCAAGCTCAACCTGCGCTTTGGCGTGCCGGACATGGCGGCACGCGTCCAGGCCAACGGGCGTGCGGGCTGGTATCTGCGGGTGCTGGAGCCAGGCTGGATCGAGGCCGGCGATGCGTGCGAACTCCTAGACCGGCCGCACCCCACCCACAGCGTCGCCAGCGTGCTGGCCCTGATCTGCGACCGCGAGACCCGGCCGGACCGGCTCGAGCCCGTGCTCGCGCTGCCGCTGCCGGCGAGTTGGCGCCGGCTTTTCGAGCAGCGGCTCCCGACGGGGCAGACCGAGGACTGGCGACGGCGCCTGGAAGGCGCGTAAGGACGAGCCCCAGCCGCGGGTTGCCGACCAATCCCGGCGACCTCCAGTGTCCATCGAGCTCGTTGGGGGACGCGATGCGACGCCGTGTGACTTCGGCGTCGTGCGCCATCGATCGATGCTTGCCGTTGTCCTGAGGGGCTGGACACCCACGCTCGGAAGACAACCGATGGCAACGACGCACGCGCAAATCCCGGTCGGAAAAGGTCATGTGCGTGCGCTGCGGCGAAGAAGTTGGCGCAGGTTTCGAGAGAACGGAGAGCGAAAGAGAGTCGAACCGGGCGACTTCGGGTCACCGCATTGCCACCCCGTGGCACACGCAGATCGGCGTCGTACCCCGCGTGGTGTCGCGAAACCCGGAAATGAAAACGCCCAACCGAGAGAGGTTGGGCGCGGAAGTCTGGTGGAGCGGAGGAGGATCGAACTCCCGACCTTCGCATTGCGAACGCGACGCTCTCCCAGCTGAGCTACCGCCCCACGTGCGGTCGGTTCCGGCGCCCGGAAGGGCTGATCGGCCGACGCGAAGCTCGGCATTATAGCGGAGCTTCCCGGGCGTGCCAAGCGTCAGGCGGCCGCGATTGCCTCGGCCAGCAGTTCCCGCCGCCAGCCGCTCAGCACGCTTGCGGCGGGATCGCGCGCGAGCGCCTCGAGCACCCGGCGCGGGGCGAGCAGCGCGGCCGGCAGGTCGAGCGCTGCCGCCCGCTCCGCAACGGCGGCGCGCAGGGCCTCGAAGCGCCGCTCCTGGTCATCGGCGAGCGGGGCCGGGATCGGTGCGATCGCGAGATCCGGCTCGTCGAGCGGCGATCCCAGCAGTTCGTAGAGCGGCCCGATCTCCCGCTTCGGGAACGCGCGCGCCGCGGAGAGCCGCGTGGCGAGTTCGCCCGGGCTCCTCGGCGCGCGTTCGACGAGGTCGACGGCGGCGGGGTTATCGAGGATCCAGGTCCGCGGTCGGTCGATCGCGCGCGCGATGTCTTCGCGCCAGTCGAGCAGGCGCTTGAGGCGCGCTTGGCGCTCGAGTGGCCAACGCCACAGCGATTTGAAGTCGTGGTGCGGATTGACCGGTACTTCGCATATGCCGACTGCGTTGGCGAGTGCCTCGCAGTCGTCCAGGACCCACGCCAGCATGCCGCGCCGGTGGAGTCGTTCCAACAGTTGGTCGTGCACGGCCTCGAGATGGACGACGTCGGTGGCGGCGTAGTGGCGCTGGCGTTCGCTCAACGGCCGCTTCAGCCAGTCCGAGCGCTGCTCGCCCTTCTCGATCTCGACGCCGAGCAGTTCGGCGACCAGCCGCTGGTAGCCGATGCCGGCTCCAAGCCCTGCGAAGGCCGCGGCGATCTGGGTGTCGAACAGGCCGGCAACCGGCGCGCTGGCGATCGGCGCCAGGGCGACGAGGTCCTCGCTGGCGCTGTGCATCAGCTTGACCGGGGTCGGCGAGCGGAGCAGTGCGCCGATTGGCGCGAGAGACTCCACGGCGAGCGGGTCGACCAGGTCGATCGCGCCGATGGCGGCGCACTGAATCAGCGCCAGTCGCGGCCAGTAGCTGCTCACGCGCATGAACTCGGTGTCGAAGCCGATGCGCACTGTGGCGGCCAGTTCCTCGCAGCGCGCGACGAGCGCGGCCGGGTCGTCGATCCAGCGATGCATGGTCGGGTTCGATCCTTGGGTTCGCGCGCCGCGACGACGACCCATCACGGCCGGGTTCAGCGGCGGATCGGCTTCGCGCTTGCCGCTGTCGCGCACGATGGCCTATGGTCGCACAGCTGCGGCGCAAGGCCGCGGGGAGGCGGGCTGCTGCCCTTGAACGTCATCGCGCGCCATCGCTCGACCATCGCTGCGGTCCTCGGGCTCGCGCTGCTGGCGGCGGCCTTTGTCTACCGCTGGATGCCCGCCGGCGTAGGGCGCGGCGAGGCGGAGGAACCAGCGAGCGTAGCCTTTGCGGCAATC
>CALDVP010000240.1 GCA_937924195.1 uncultured Lysobacterales bacterium | reverse complement strand
TATCGGCTTCTTAAAACAAGCGGCCCAATTTCGTTTCTTTCCACTTTTCTTCTCTGGTTAAAATCATACTCCCATCCACTTGTACATATACCCTTTCGGTCTCTTTTAAAGGACGAACGGCCGGCTCGATTTCGGCCCAGTAGGCATCGAAATCGAGGGGTTGGTCGTCCCGACTACCCGGATCGACCCGAGCACGATCTCCGTTTCGTCGCTTCACAGCCGGCCCTCCAGGGACACGGATCGCGCGGCGTCGCGATCGGCCTCGAAGAAGGCGCGCGGCTGGTGGCCCATCCGCGCCGCGACGAGGTTGACCGGGAAGCTCTGCTGCGCGGTGTTGTAGCGCATCACCATCGCGTTGTAGGTCCGGCGCGCCGCGCCGATCCGCTCCTCGGCCTCGTTGAGGTTGCGCATCAGGAGTTCGAACTGGCCGCCGGCCTCGAGGTCCGGATGCGCCTCGGCCAGCGCGACCAGTCGCCCGATGCTGCGGCCGAGCGTCGCCGCATCGGCGAGCCGCTCCGGGCTGCCGGGCTGGCCCTGGCGCCGCGCCTCGGCGCAGCGCACCAGCGTCTCGCGTTCGTGCGCGGCGCTCGCGCGCGCGACCTCGGCCAGGTTCGGGATCAGGTCGTAGCGCAACTGCAGCATCGCGTCGAGCGTCGCGGCAGCGAAGTCGACGCCGTTGCGGCGCTGGACGAGCTGGTTATAGGCCAGTGCCAGCGCAAGCCCGGCCACGACCAGGGCGAGCGTGATGCCGCTTATCCAGAACTCCGCCATCGCGCTCCCCGGCCTGTTCCCTGCCCTAGCCCAAGGATGCGCGGGAGCGCCCTGAGCGAACGCTGCCGCTCGCTGCACATCGAATGGCGCGCCCGGAGAGACTCGAACTCCCGACCACCAGGTTCGAAGCCTGGTGCTCTATCCAACTGAGCTACGGGCGCCGCGAACTTTCAATGACCGGTTGGCATCGCAGCCGGAGTTGTGGATGATACTGCCAGTAGCGATGGCCACTGCAGCCACCGCGTCGAACGAGACCTCCCCTTCATTCGCAGTTGCACCATGACACGCGCGCAACCTTGGCTACTGTCGATGTTCCTCGTCTCTGGCCTGATCGCAGGCTGCGGCCGTGCACCGTCTGAATCCCCGCTGCCGGGCACGAGCACGCGGGAGTCCGTCGCATCCGGGCATCCGGTCGACACAGACCATGTCGACGCCATCGACACGATGGAGGATTCCGGTGAAGGCTGGGGATTCCGCGCCGAGTGGCCCGCAGCCCTTGCGCGGTATCCCGCGCTACTGGCTGCGGTCGAAGCCGACGTTCGCGAAGCCCATCGCGAGATCAAAGAGCTGGGTCTCGCGAGCGTCGCATACGCCGATGCCGAGGGCGCCGCTGAGGTGATCGAAGGGCAAGACTTCTCGACACCTCCCGTCGAGACACAGATGAAGTGGTCCATCGTGTTCGAGACCCCGACTCTCGTCTCGGTCTCGCTTGACGGTTACACCTACACCGGGGGTGCCCATGCGCTTCCGCTGTTCGTGGTCCATCATCTCGACCGGACGCACGACCGGTTGCTCGAACCCGCGGCACTGATGGGCGACCCGGCGGGCTGGCGGGCGCTGTCCGAATCGATTCGAGCCGAGCTGTATCGCCGTGCCGAGGAATCGATCGCCGAAGTGCCTGCCGATCAACAGGACGAAGTGAGGCGCAACAGCCGTGAATGGATCGACGAAGGCACGATGCCCGGCCCCGAGCATCTTGGTCTGTTCGTGCCACTCGACGACGTCGACGGGCGCGCGACGAAGCTGTCGTTCATCTTTCCGCCCTATCAGGTTGGGTCTTACGCCGACGGTAGCCATGCCATCGAAATCGAGGTCACCCGAATCCAACCGTGGCTTTCGCCAGAGTGGGCGCGAGCGCTGGGCGTGGTAGCCCGATGACGTCGGACCGCCGCGGTCGCTGATCAGTATTCGAAACCGAAGGCATCCAGGGTGGAGCGCGCGAGCAGCTTTGCGCCCTCGCGCATCGTACGATCGCGCTGCTTGCGGCCCTCGTCATCGAGTGCAGTGATGAGGGCGCCCGTGATCACGAAGAAATCATAGGCATCGGTGCGCGCTCTGGGGCTCATCGACTCGAATGCGCCCCCGTCGATCAGGAACTCATTGACCAGATCGATCAGGGCATATTGCTGCGCCTCGTCCAGCGACCGGCTTTCGGCCACCTGGATGCTCGCGAACAGTGCGAACGCCATCGCATAAGCGAGGTTGTTGCGCCTGAAACCTTCCATGCCGTCGATGGCACCGTGTAACGTCCGCAACAATTCCGCATCCCCATGATCGCCGAGCATCGCCGCGAACTCGTCCGCCACGCGACGCGGCCCACTTGGCTTGAAATCCGTGGCCGACACGTCGAGGCGACGCGGGGACGTTTCGCCCGACGGACCGCCTGCATGTCGGGAGGATCCGTCGCGAGGCGCATTCCGAGCACCGCTGCGCGCGCCGCCGAGCACATCGATCGAACGCAAGTAGAACGCGTTGTCCTGCTGCATCTGGGACAGCGCAGTGAACATGCCCGCCTGGGACCAGCTGTCGTACTGGAGACCGGTGTATGGGTTGGTGTAAGCCCACGCGCGCTCCGGCCCGATCACCGCGGCGATCAAGGCCACACAGCACGCAACGCGAACGAATCGACGACTCATGGCAGCACTCCGAACGAGGCACCGAGATGACCTAGGGAAGGTCTGGACAAGTCCATCTGCGGACTTGCCAGCCCACGCCGCGTCCGGCGCATGTCCGGACGCGGCTTCGACGAATCAAGCACTTACGTGCTTGATTCGCAGGCCGGCCATCCATGGCCGGCGGAAGCTCTGATTTGATCAGAGCTTCCCTAGAACTCCGCTGAGAATGATGCAAACGAGGCGCTTACGTTGGCAAGACCTGGCGCCGGTCTGCCGCCGCACTCGGTGTCGATGCAAGGCCGAGTTGCGCGCCGACCGCCTGGGCCCGCCGCGGCACCGACAGGACGTTCCCGGAGTCGTCTGCTGCTGCGCATCGCCCGCTGGACCGGCGCAAGCCAAAGCACCGGGTCAGCGCGGTCGGTTCACGATCTCATCCCAGTCCGCCGAGGCACAGGTACTTGAGCTCGGTGTACTCCGCGAGCCCGTGGCGCGAGCCCTCGCGGCCGATTCCCGACTCCTTGTAACCGCCAAACGGCGCCATCTGATTCGAGACCACCGCCTCGTTCGCGCCGACGATGCCGGCCTCGAGCGCCGAAGCCAGCCGGAAGATCCGGGTGGCGTCCTGCGTATAGAAGTAGGCCGCCAGACCATACGGCGTGTCGTTGGCAAGCGCGACCGCTTCGGCCTCGGTCGCAAAGCGGATCACCGGCACGACCGGCCCGAAGGCCTCGTCGCAAGCAAGGCGCATCTCGGGGCCGACGCCAGTGAGCACGGTCGGCGCGTACCAGCGCGGTCCCAGTTCGTGCAGCGCCCGCCCGCCGACCACGACGCGCGCGCCAGCTGCGACGGCACCATCGACCAGTGCCTCGACCTTGGCCCTGGCGCGCTCGGTGATCAGCGGACCGATCGCGACCCCGTCCTCGTCGCCTCGACCGACGCGCAACGCTGCGACGCGCGCGGCCAGCCGCTCGACGAACCGGTCGTGGACGCCGTGCTGGACCAGCACGCGGTTGGCGGCGATGCAGGCCTGGCCGGCATTACGGAACTTGTTGGCGACGAGACCGTCGAGCGCGCGGTCGAGGTCCGCGTCGTCGAACACGATGAACGGCGCGTTGCCGCCGAGCTCGAGCGAGAGCTTCTTGACGGTGCCGGCGCAGTCGGCCATCAGCCGCTTGCCGACCGCGGTCGAGCCGGTGAAGCTCAGCTTGCGCACGCGCGGGTCGGCGGTCAGCACCGCGCCGACTGCTGGCGCGTCGCTCGTGGTGACGAGGTTGACGACGCCGGGCGGGAATCCCGCCTCGCGCGCGAGATCGACGAGCGCCAGCGCCGAGAGCGGCGTCAGCTCTGAAGGCTTCAGCACGACCGCGCACCCGGCCGCGAGCGCCGGCGCGATCTTGCGCGTGACCATCGCCGCCGGGAAGTTCCACGGCGTGATCGCCGCGACGACGCCGACCGGCTCGCGCAGCACCAGCACGCGACGATCCGGGCGCGGCGCCGGGATCACCTCGCCATAGGCGCGGCGCGCCTCCTCGGCGAACCAGCGCACGAAGCCGTTCGCATACGCGATCTCGGCGCGGGCCTCGGCGAACGGCTTGCCCTGCTCGCGCGTCAACAGCCGGGCGAGATCCTCCGCGTGCGATTCGATCAGCCGGTGCCAGCGCCACAAGAGGTCCGCGCGCTCGGTCGCGGGCATCGCGCGCCACGCGGACCATGCGCGATGCGCCGCATCGACCGCCGCGCGCGCGTCGACTGCACCGGCATCGGCGACCGCGGCGACGATCTCGCCGCTGGCCGGATCATCGACGGAAAAACGCTGGCCAGTCGCAGCCTCGCGCCACTCGCCGTCGACGAACAACTGCGTGGGGACGCTCCCGCCGCTCGCCTCCCCGTTCCGTTTCCTCGATTCCATGTCTCGCTCCCACGAGGGCTCAGCCGAGTGCGCGCAGGCCACGGCCCGCCCACCAACCGAGCCAGACCGCGATCAGCCCGCCGACGAGGGTCGCGGTGACGTAGGCCCCGGCCAGCAAGGGCCGCGTACCACGGCCCAGCAACAGCGCGTCGACCATCATCGCCGAGTAGGTCGTGAAGCCGCCGAGCACGCCGACCAACAGGAAGGCCCGCGCGTAATTGCCGAGGTATCCGCGATCCTCGAGCAGCGCCACCACCACGCCGGCTGCGAGCGACCCCGCAAGGTTGACCGCCACCGTCCCCCACGGGAAGCCCGCCCCGAGGTGGCGCAGGGCCGCGAGGCCCACCGCCCAGCGCAGCCAGGCTCCGATCGCGCCGCCGATGCCGACCAGCACGAACTGCACCGCAAACGAAGATTGACCGCTCATCGCTTTCCACCCTTGCGCCCCAGTCGGGCCGCGCGCGCGGCCCGCAGTGCATCGAGCTTCTCCTTGAGGCGGATCTCGAGCCCGACCTCCACCGGATGGTAGAACGCGCAACTTTCCAGCTCGTCCGGCAGGCAGACCTGGTCCAGCGCCACGCGACCCTCGACCTCGTGGTCGTAACGGTAGCCGGATCCGTAGCCGAGCGACTTCATCAGCTTGGTCGGCGCGTTGCGCAGCGCCAGCGGCACCGGCAGGCTCCCGGTCTCGGCGATCACCGCGCGCGCTTCGCCGTAGGCGCGGTAGACCGCGTTGCTGCGCGGCGCGAGCGCGAGATAGACGACGGCGTTCGCAAGCGCGAGCTCGCCCTCGGGCGACCCCATCCGCTCGTACGCGTCCCACGCTGCCAGCGTCAGCGGCAGCGCGCGTGGGTCGGCGAGGCCGACGTCCTCGATCGCCATGCGCACGATGCGCCGCGCAAGGTAGGCCGGATCGCAGCCGCCGTCGAGCATCCGCGCGAACCAGTACAACGCGGCATCGGGGTCCGAGGACCGGACCGACTTGTGCAGCGCCGAGATCTGGTCGTAAAACGCCTCGCCACTCTTGTCGAAGCGACGGGTGCGGTCCGCTAGCACCTGGGCCAGCGTCGCCTCGTCGACGCGACCATCGACGGCGAGATCGGCGGCAATCTCGAGCAGGGTCAGCGCCCGGCGGAGGTCCCCGTCCGCTGCGCTCGCAATGGTCTCGAGCGTTGCACGCTCGACCACGAGTCCGCGCGCACCGAGCCCGCGCTCGGCATCCGCCAGCGCCCGCTCGAGCGCGTCGACGATTGCGCCGGGCGAGATCGCGTCGAGCACGTGGACGCGGCAACGCGACAGCAGCGCCGAATTGAGCTCGAAGGACGGGTTCTCGGTGGTCGCGCCGATCAGCACCACCCGGCCGGATTCGACGTGCGGCAAGAAGGCGTCCTGCTGCGCCTTGTTGAAGCGGTGGATCTCGTCGATGAAGAGCACCGTCCGCCGGCCGGCTGCGAAGCACGCCTCGGCTTCGGACAGCACGGCGCGGACCTCGGCGATCCCCGACAGCACCGCCGACAGCGATTCGAACTCGGCGTCGGCATAGCGGGCGATCAGGCGCGCGAGCGAGGTCTTGCCGCAGCCCGGCGGCCCCCACAGCACCATCGAGTGCACGCGCCCGGCAGTAAGCTCCCGCCGCAACGCGCTGCCTGGACCGAGCAGCCGCGCCTGCCCGACGATCTCATCGAGCGTGCGCGGTCGCATCCGTTCGGCCAGCGGCGCCAGCGCCGAATCCGCGCCGCGCAGGTCCTGCGATTCGCGGACGCGCCGGCTACGCGCGGCCATCGTCGTGCTCAGTCCCGGATCGGTGTGACCGTCGCGGTCCGCGCCGGCTCGCCGACGACGTCGACCCCGGCGGGCGGCACGAAGCGAAACAGGGCCGCGTCGAGGGCCGCGTTGCGGCGCCAGTCGCGGAATGCGATCTCGTTGCGCTGACCGAGCTGGTCGACCAGCACCATCCGCGCGAAACCCCCGTCGTCGAAGCCCAGGTCGCAATGGCGGAACGGCGCCTCGCTCGACTTCGGCTCGAGCCGGAGCCACGACAGTCCTTCAGAATCCGGCAACCCCGAGACGCGGTAGTCCTCGTCGAGCTGGCCGAGGTCGGTCAGCACCGTGAGCGGGCTACGCGCTTCCTCGAGCGCCTGCGCGCGGACCGTGACCTGATCGAGGTCCGGGTCGAAGATCCAGACGTTGTCGCCGTCGGCGACGATCAGCTGCGGGAAGGGCGCCTCGTACTCCCAGCGGAACTGGCGCGGCGCGCGCACCGCGATGATTCCGTTCGAGGTCTCGACCGGATTGCCATTCGCGTCGGTCACGCGCTGCTCGAAGCGCCCCTCGAGCGTCGACAGGCCGCGTGCGAAGGCATCGAGCGCCGCGCGGGCATCGGCGGCGTGGACGGGGTGCGAGCTGGTGACCAGCGCCAGCACGAACAGGATGCGAGCGATCATGCGCGCAAGGATAGCGAGCGCGGGTCGCGGTTCCCGCGGTCCCGCGCGGCCGGTCGGGCGCGGGTCAGGTGCGCGGGCCGTAGAATGCCTAGGCCATCCAACCCCGCAACTGGTGATGAGCACGCCCGCCCCCAAGCCCGCCACCTACGAGGACTTGTTGCGACTGCCGCCGAACATGGTTGGGCAGATCGTGCATGGCGTGCTGCATGCCCAGCCGCGCCCGGAGGCGCGGCACGCCGTCGTCGCGTCGACGCTTGGTGGCGAGATTGGCCCGCCGTACCAGCGCGGTCGCGGCGGACCCGGCGGCTGGTGGATCCTCGACGAACCCGAGCTGCATCTCCTCGGTCACATCCTCGTGCCGGCTACAGCGCACCGCAAGCCTGTGGCGCCGGGCTTACTTCGCGCACGACGCATCACGCGCCGGGCTCGCCCGGCGCGGCGAGGCCTCAATCCCGCGGCGGCGGGGGCACGATCACGGTGCGTTCGCCGTTGCGCTCGGGTGGGCTGACGATGCCCTCGGCCTCCATCTGTTCGATCAGGCGCGCGGCGCGGTTGTAGCCGATCCGGAGGTGCCGCTGCACGCTCGAGATCGACGCGCGCCGCGTCTCGGTGACGATGCGCACCGCCTGGTCGTAGAGGCGTTCATCCTCGGTGCCGGCGCTGGCCGACTCGGGGAGGCCGGTCGGTCCGATATGAGTGCCGGCATCGAGCATCTGCACGTCCTCGAGCACACCCGGCACGTAATCCGGACGCGCCTGGGACTTCAGGTGCTGGACCACGCGGTGGACCTCCTCGTCGCTGACGAAGGCGCCGTGCACGCGCTCGGGCATCGCGGTGCCAGGCGGCAGATACAGCATGTCGCCCTGCCCCAGCAGCGTTTCGGCCCCCGACTGATCGAGGATCGTGCGCGAGTCGATCTTGCTCGAGACCTGGAACGCGATCCGGGTCGGGATGTTGGCCTTGATCAGGCCGGTGATCACGTCGACTGACGGCCGCTGCGTCGCGAGGATCAGGTGGATGCCGGCCGCGCGCGCCTTCTGCGCCAGCCGCGCGATCAGTTCCTCGACCTTTTTGCCGACGATCATCATCATGTCGGCGAACTCGTCGATCATCACGACGAGGTACGGCAGCCGCGTCAGCGGCTCGGCCACCAGCGACGGCATCTCGGGGTTCGGACGGAACAGCGGGTCGAGCAGCGGCTGGCCTGCGGCCTCGGCGTCCTCGACCTTCTTGTTGAAGCCGGCGAGGTTGCGCACGCCGACCGCGGCCATCAGCTTGTAGCGTCGCTCCATTTCGGCCACGCACCAGCGCAGCGCGTTGGCGGCGTCCTTCATGTCGGTCACGACCGGCGCCAGCAGGTGCGGGATGCCCTCGTAGACCGAGAGCTCCAGCATCTTCGGGTCGATCATGATCAGGCGCACGTCGCGCGCGGTCGCCTTGTAGAGGATCGACAGCACCATCGCGTTGACCGCGACCGACTTGCCCGAGCCGGTGGTGCCGGCCACCAGCAGATGCGGCATCTTGGCGAGGTCCACCACCACCGGGCGGCCGGCGATGTCCTTGCCGAGTGCGAGCGACAGCGGCGAGGCCGCACGGTCGTAGCGCTCCGAGCGCAGGATCTCCGAGAGGAACACCGTCTCGCGCTGCGCGTTCGGGATCTCGAGGCCAATCGTCGACTTGCCCGGGATCACGTCGACCACGCGCACCGACTTGACCGACAGCCCCCGCGCGATGTCCTTGTCGAGGCTCGAGACCTGACCGCCGCGCACGCCGGGCGCGGGCTCGAGCTCGAAGCGCGTGATGACCGGGCCCGGATGCACCTCGACCACGCGCGCCTCGATGCGGAAGTCCTTGAGCTTCAGCTCGACCAGCCGTGAGAGGCCCTTCAGCGTCTCCTCGGAGTAAGGCTCGACCTGCGACTTCGGCTCGTCGAGCAGTGCCAGCGGCGGCAACTCGCCCGAGGGTAGCGACTGGAACAGCGGGATCTGGACCTCGCGCGTCGCGCGCTCGGAGCGCACCGGCTCGGGTGGCGGCGCCTCGATTCTGACCGGCTCGCGCCTGGCGCGCTTGACTACGACCTCGCGCACCGCCTCGGCACGCTCGGCGCGGACCTCGCGCGCGGCGCGCCAGTCGCGGAACGCAGCCCACGCCCGTGCGGAGGACTGACCGACCCAGATCACGCCGCGGCCGATCGCGTCCATGACCAGGAACCATGACAGCCCGGTCGCGAGCGTCACCGACCCGAGCAGGATCGCGACCAACAGCAGCGAGGCACCGATGCGCCCAAAGACCTCGACCAGCAACTGCCCGAGCAGCGTACCGACCACGCCGCCGGCATTTCCCGGCAGCACCGACAGCGGCGAGGACAGGTGCTGGTGCGCGAGCGCCGTGGATGCCGCGATCAGCAGCGTGACGCCGATCAGCCGCAGCGGCGCCTCGAGGCTGCCCATCGGACCGATGCCGCCGCCGCGCACGATCCGCCAGCCGGCCGCGAGCAGGATCAACGGGATCAGGTAGGCGGTCAGCCCAAACAGGTAGAAGGTCAGGTCGGCGAGCCAGGCGCCGAAGATCCCGCCCCAGTTGCGGATGTCGCCCTCGGAGCCCGAGTGCGACCAACCGGGATCGCCCGAGTGGTAGCTCCACAAGGACAGGAACAGGTAGCCGACGATCGGCATTAGCAGCAGGACCGCGAACTCGCGCAGGCGCCGCTCGACCACGCCGCCTTCCGTCACCCCGCCCTTGCCCTCGCGCGCCACGCTGCTCCCGGCCTTCCGCGTCGTCCGGCCGCTCAGACCATTCCCTTGAGGGCCGGATGCACCAATTCGCCACCCTCGACGTTGATGCCGCGCACCAGCGGATGGTTGTCGCGCCAGTTGCCGCTCGCGAGCTTCTGCACGAACGGAAGGATCGCGGCGCAGATCGCGTGCGAGCTGGTCTGAGGCACGGCGCCTGGCATGTTGGTCACCGCGAAGTGGGTCACGCCGTCGACGACGTAGGTCGGATCGGCATAGGTCGTCGGCCGTGTGGTCTCGAAGCAGCCGCCCTGGTCGACCGAAATGTCGACCACGATCGAGCCGGGCTCCATCGACCGGATCATCTCGCGGGTGACGACGTGCGGGGCCTTGGCGCCCGTGACCAGCACCGCGCCGATCACGAGGTCGGCGCTCGCGACCTCGCGCGCGACCGCCTCGGCGTACGGATAGAGCGTGGTCACGTTCGAGCCCAGCGCCATCATCTGCGCCATGCGGTCCTGGCGCTTCTCGAACACGACGACATTGGCACCACCGGCTGCCGCCAGCTGCGCGGAGTTACCGCCGGCCGCGCCGGCGCCCAGCACGACGACCTTGCCGCGCTCGGTCGACGGCAGGCCGCCCAGCAGCTTGCCCTTGCCGCCGGCCGGCTGGTGCAAGAGGTGCGTACCGATCTGGATCGCGATACGGCCGGCGATGATCGACATTGGCGCCAGCAGCGGCAGGTCGCCGTTGTCGAGCTCGACCGTCTCGAACGCGATGCCGGTCAGGCCGATCGCAAGCAGTCGCTTCGTCAGCTCCGGATCCGGCGCGAGGTGCAGGTAGCAGAACAGCAGATGGTCGCGCCGCAGGTGCGCGAGGTCGCCCGCGATCGGTTCCTTGACCTTGACGATCAACTCGCCCTTTTCGTAGAGCGCTGCGGCGTCCGGCGCAATCCTCACGCCGACCCGGGTGTACTCCTGATCGCGGAAGCCGCTCTTGATACCGGCGTCCTTTTCGATCCACACCTCGTGGCCGCGCGCGACGAGGTCGGCGCAGGCGGCCGGAACGAGGGCGACGCGGCCCTCCAGGGTCTTGGTCTCGCGGGGAACGCCGATGCGCATCTGATGTGCCCTCCCGGGGCTCGATGGTCAGGTGGTGAGGAGTCTGGCGGCGCGCCCTCTGCGCGTCGCGCTTGAATCGCGGTGGAGCGGGCCCCATGCTTGCCGGCCCGGCCGATGGCCGTCCGCGACGTCTCTGGATTTTACATGACGCAACACGCCCGCCTGCTGATCCTCGGCTCTGGCCCGGCCGGCTACACGGCCGCGGTCTACGCCGCCCGCGCCAACCTGAAACCGGTGATCGTGACCGGTCTCGAACAGGGTGGCCAGCTGATGACGACCACCGACGTCGACAACTGGCCGGGCGACGTCGAGGGGCTGCAGGGCCCCGACCTGATGGACCGGATGCGCCGGCACGCCGAGCGCTTCGACACGAAACTGGTCTTCGACCACATCATCGAGGCCGACCTCTCACAGCGACCGTTTCGCCTCAAGGGCGATCAGGGGGAGTACACCTGCGACGCATTGATCATTGCCACCGGTGCTAGCGCCAAATACCTCGGCCTCGAATCCGAGACCCGCTTCCGTGGCCGCGGCGTGTCGGCCTGCGCGACCTGCGACGGCTTTTTTTACCGCGACCAGGATGTCGCCGTGATCGGCGGCGGCAATACCGCGGTCGAGGAGGCGCTGTATCTGTCCAACATCTGCCGCAAGGTCACGGTCGTGCACCGCCGCGACCGCTTCAAGGCCGAGAAGATCCTGCAGGACAAGCTTTTCGCGCGCGAGCGCGAGGGGAAGGTCGAGATCGTCTGGAACCACGTCGTCGACGAAGTGCTGGGGGATGAATCCGGTGTCACCGGGGTCCGGCTCGCCAGCACCAAGGACGGCGTCAAGCGCCAGCTCGCGATCCACGGCCTTTTCATCGCGGTCGGCCACACCCCGAACACCAGCCTGTTCGAAGGGCAGCTCGCGATGAAGAACGGCTACATCCAGATCAAGAGCGGCCTCGAGGGCGGCGCGACCGCGACCAGCGTCCCCGGCGTCTTCGCCGCCGGCGACGTCGCCGACCAGGTCTACCGACAGGCCATCACCTCGGCCGGCTTCGGCTGCATGGCCGCGCTCGACGCCGAGAAGTACCTCGACACGCTCGGCGGGCCCTGATCGGCGCGAGATGGGCGTCGTCCTCGCGCGCGCCAAGCCGACCCGACTTCGTGCGTCATCGCCTCCGGCAAACCCGGCCGGATCCGGCGACTCCGCGCGCGGCGAGCTGCGCGCTACAGCGCCGCGCCAGTCTGTAGCGCCGGGCCTGCCCGGCGCGGATCCAGCGATTCGCGTCGTCGCAAGGCACGGCGAGCCGCGCGCTCCAGGGTCGCGAGACGATGTAGCCTCGCGTCGAGCTCGCCCGGCGCACTGCCTCCTTGTGATTCGCCGGCATGCTGCCGACGAGCGCTGGCATGAAAGCTCAGGACGCCTTGCGCCGCAGTGCCTTGGCGCCGTCGGAACGCAGCTCTGCGATCCGCGCGATGTAATCGGCCTCGACGCCGGTCACGTACTCGCCGGAAAAACAGGAAGTATCGAAGGACGTCAGGGCGTCATTACCCTCGGCGACCGCGGCCTCGAGGTCGCTCAGATCCTGGTACACGAGCCAGTCCGCACCGAGCAGTGCCTCGACCTCTTGCTCGCTGCGGCCATGCGCGATCAGTTCGCTGGCGGCAGGCATGTCGATGCCATAGATGTTCGGATGGCGCACCGGTGGCGCGGCGGAAGCGAAGTACACCTTGCGCGCGCCGGCCTCGCGCGCCATCTGGATGATCTGGCGTGAGGTCGTTCCACGCACGATCGAATCGTCGACCAGCAGCACCACCTTGTTGCGGAACTCGAGCTCGATCGCGTTGAGCTTGCGTCGCACCGACTTCACCCGTTCACTCTGCCCCGGCATGATGAAAGTGCGGCCGATGTAGCGATTCTTGACGAAGCCCTCGCGGTACGGTACGCCGAGGATGTTCGCCAGCGGGATCGCCGCGGTGCGGCTGGTGTCCGGAATCGGGATCACCGCATCGATGTCGTGCTCGGGCCGCAGGCGCAGGATCTTGCGCGCCAGCCGCTCGCCCATCCGCAGTCGCGCCTTGTAGACCGAGACGTCCTCGATCATCGAGTCCGGCCGCGCGAGGTAGACGTACTCGAAGATGCACGGCGCGGGCCGTCGCGGCTCGGCGCAGGACCGCGCCAGCAATCGTCCATCGAGCGTCAGGATCACGCCCTCGCCCGGCGCCACGTCGCGCATGCGCCGAAAACCCAGAACGTCGAGCGCGACGCTCTCGGAGGCCACCGCATATTCCTCGCCTTGCGCGGTCTCGCGCCGCCCGATCACCAGCGGCCGGATCCCGTGTGGGTCGCGGAAGGCGACGACGCCGAGACCCAGCACCAGCGCCACCACCGCGTAGCCGCCGACGCAACGCGCATGGACGCAAGCCAGCGCATCGAATACGTCATACGGCTCGGGCTTGAGCCGCCCCGACGCTGCGAGCTCGTGCGCGAGCACGTTCAGCAGTACCTCGGAATCAGACTGCGTATTGACGTGGCGGCGGTCCTGCTCGAAGACCTCGCCGCGCAACGCATCGGTGTTCACGAGATTGCCGTTGTGCGCCAGCGCGATGCCGAACGGCGAGTTGACATAGAACGGCTGGGCCTCGTCGCTGCCCTCGCTGCCGGCGGTCGGATAGCGGCAGTGGCCGATGCCCATCCGTCCGGTCAGGCGCGCCATCTCGGGCTCTCCGAAGAGATCGCGCACGAGGCCGGTGCCCTTCACCAGGCGCAGCTGCCGGCCATCGACGGTGGCGATGCCGGCCGCGTCCTGCCCGCGGTGCTGCAGCATCGACAGTCCGTCGTAAAGGGCCGCGCCGACGTCGGCGTGGCCGACGATGCCGATGATTCCGCACATGGGGTACCTCGCCGGAAGGATGCCAGGAGGCGCCGTCGCGCCGGCCGGGCCCGCGATGATACCGTGCCCCTGGGACGCGCTTTCAGCGCACCGTCGTCGAGTTGCGCGCCGCCGCAAACGCCTGGATGCGCTGGATCAGGAGTCCCCGCATGGGCACGACCTCTTCAGCCACCGCTGCGATCGGCCGCCAGCGAATCGACGTTGTCCGACGGGTTCTCGGCGGCTCGCGACCGAACGGACAGCCGACCGCGCTGGTGGATGGCCGCGAAGAATGCGACCGCACGCTCCCGGCGCCAGGTCAGCAGGAACCACGCGACCGTCATCGCGACATACAGCAGCACCAGCGCCGTGTGGTCCAGCCAATTGCCGCGCAAGGCGAGCGCCGCCGCCCCGCCGAGCCCGAGCGACAGGCCCCCGAGCGCCAGCGCGATCTGGGTAGGACTGAAGCCCGCATCGAGCATGAAGTGGTGCATATGGTTGCGGTCTGCCGCGAAGGGCGATTGCCCCTGCGCACAGCGGCGCAGCACCAGAACGACGGCATCGACCACTGGAGGCACCAGCAGCCACGGCAGCAGGACCGCGGTGACCGGGTGCGCTGGATTCTGCGTCAGCCGCAGACTGGCCCACGCGATCACGAGGCCCAGTAGCGCGCTGCCGCCATTCCCGAGGAAAACACGCGCCCGCGGCAGCCCCGGCCGGCGCAGGTTGAAGACCAGGAACCCCAGCACGGACCCCGCCACCGCGGCGAGCACCGCGAACAGCGCCGGATCGCCCGCGTATAGGGCCGCAGCCGCGAACATCGAGAGGCCGACGAATACAACGGTTCCGGTCAGGCCGTCAGCACCATCGGCCATGTTCAACGCGTTGATCAGCGCCACGATCATGAACACGGTGAAAGGTACGCTGAGACCGCCGAGTGAGTCGATCGGATGGCCGAACACGGTGCCGATGTGGTTCACCGAGAGCCCGCCGCCGTAGACCAGGATCAGCGCGGCCAGCACCTGAGCTGCGATGCGCCAGCGCCAATGCGGGTCGTACAGATCGTCGAGCACGCCGGTGACGAGCAGCAGCAGTCCAGCACCGCCGAGCGCCCGCAGTGCCCGAGGGTCGCCGCCGTCGAGCTTCAGCACTGCCACGGCGAACAACGCGCCCATCGCGACCGCGAGACCACCGACGAACGGCGTCGGCGTCGCGTGCTGCTTGCGGCCGGCATCGGGATGGTCGTACCAGCCGAGGCGATGCGCCAGCGGCAGCAGGATGAGCATCGATGCAATGCAGCCGGCCAAACCGAGCACGAAATCCATACGACCCCCCGATCCAACTCGCATTTGACGCGCCGCCATTGACCCGTTCGGAATCAAAGGCTTGCACGCAAAGTGAGAACCACGCCCCGAACCGTATGGGAGGGTAGCGCAGCCAAGCAAGCGAAAGTCGATCAAGGCGTATCGAACGACCGACGAACGCCTTCATCCGGATCCGCGGGCGCCCACGGACCCGGGCCGCCCTATGACCCGCGGCACCGACGACGCCAATCGAATCGATCCCGACCCCGACATGCCGAGGGCGCCCTGCGGCGCCCTCGGTGGAACGATGGCTCGCGGCGACCCGCCGCGCTGGGCCTCAGCGCAGCGGCATCGCCGGATCACCGAGCAGCGTGATCCCGGCCAGCACCTCCGAGCCACCGTGGAGCGGCAGCTCCGCCGCCAGCTCCCGCCGCGCCGCCTCGACCACGTCCCCAAGCCGCTGGCCCGCAACCAACC
>CALDVP010000239.1 GCA_937924195.1 uncultured Lysobacterales bacterium | reverse complement strand
CGGTCGCGCAAGATAACTGTACGTGGCCCATTGACAGCGGGGATTGACTGTGCGCTTGATGATGCCATCCGCAGCAAAAGGCGTCAGGAGGAACTGATGAACGACGACGACGTGGAAGAGATGCTCACCAGCCCGGAGGATCGGGGCGGACCCAGACCCAAATCCCCCCACCATTGTAAGCCGGCGCGAAGCCGAGGGTCGCCAGCTCGTCGGCGACCGGGCTGGTCAGCATCTCTTCCACGTCGTCGTTCATCAGTTCCTCCTGACGCCTATTGCTGCGGACGGCATCATCAAGCGCACAGTCAATTCCCGCTGTCAATGGGCCGCGTATAGTTGTCTTGCGCGACCGATCCGGACTGCCTACAGTGCGGCCTAGCGCCGCGCTGGTGCGGCGCGTATCGCGAGGACGAAGGATGCCGAAGCGCAATGACGAGCTCCGCAGCCGGATCGCCCGGCTGGGCACCCAGCGAGAAATCGCTGGGCGGATCATCAACCCGGCAACGGGGCAGCCGGTGTCGTTGTCGTACGTGACGCACTGGCTTCAGGGGATCCGTAGGGTGCCCGACTGGGCGCTCCAGCAGCTCGCGCAGATGGAGCGCGAGCGCGGCTAGGCGGCCTAGCGAGCCGCCGGCGGGTCCTACTGCCCGAGGATCCGCGATACCGCCTTGCTGCCGTTCTGCGTCAGCTCAAGGCGGTTGAGGATGCGCTTGACGAGGCCGTCCTCGATCAGGCGCGCGACCAAGCGGTGCGTGGTCCCTCCGCCCGGCAGGTTGGCCAGGATCGCCAACTCGCGCTCGGTCGCGGTCGGATTGCGCGCGATCGTGATGAGCAACCGTGTTTCGCGGTCTGCCTGCTCATGATCGCGGGCAGCCGTGTCGTCGTCGGTCATCGGCTCGGCGAGCACGGTGTAGATCGGTCGCCCTGAGGTGTCGCGCAGGGCCGGGCAGGTGGCGGTTTGCAGCCGGAACGTGATCGGCTCGAACGCCGGGCCGCGCAGCTTCCCGCACCACGACAGCTTGGTCGAGCTGCGGTCGTCATCCGCCCAGACCGTGAGATTGCCGTCGACCTCGGCCAGATATGCGCCTCCGCCTCGCGGCAGAAGCGAGTGTTCCTCGTTCGCGTGCTTCACCGGATGCATCAGCGAGATGACGGCTGGGCGGCCCGGCAGGTCGATCAGGCGGCGTTGGGCCTGTGCGAACCGGTACATTTCCATGTTCGCGTTCTCGTCCTCTCCGCCCGAGGCGGCGAGGAAGGCCGGCCCGGTGTCGACGAACACGACTGAGAACGGTCCTGATCTGGCCAGCGACGCCAAGAGCTCGTCGGTGCGGGTCTTGAGATCGAATGGCCGGTCGATGAACTGGATCGGCAGCGGCTGCTGAAGCCCCAGGTGCTCAACGGCCAGCAGCAGGCGCGACCTGATGTCGTCGGGGTTTTCGGCCGCCAGATACAGGACGTGGCCCGGCTCGACGTCGTGAGGTCCGAGAGGCTCGCCGCGGGCGATCGCGATCGCGATCCTGAGCGCGACGGCGGTCTTCCCGTGCCCTGTACGGCCTGTGAGGCTGTAGAGGTAGGACCGCTGGATGACGCCACGGACGACGTAATCGGGCGGCCTGTGACCCGCGAGGAAGGCGTGGAAGTCGACCGCCGAGAGGGTCGCTCTCGCGACCGGCGACTCCTCGGCCAGCGCGTCAAGCTGCGCGCGCGCCTCGCGCATCACGTCGCGCGCCATCCCGCCGTTCAGCGCGTTGTGTCGGACGCGCTCCGCCAGCTCCAGAAGTCGGCGCTTGGCCGCCAGGTCGGCGACCATCCAGGCGTATTCGACGGCCGCGATGGTGGTCTCGGCCGTCTTGGCGATGATCATGACGTATTGGTGGCCGCCGAGAACGCCGATCGCCGGGTCGCTCGCGGCCGCGCGCTTGATCGTCAGATGGTCGGCCCGTCGGCCTGACGCGATCCTCTCCTCGATGATCCGCCAGAGCGCCTGATGGGCTGGCTCGGCGAAATCCTCTGGCGCGAGGATCTGCCGGACCTTGGGCCAGATTTTGTTGTCGACCAGCACGGACCCTATGACGGTCTGCTCGGCCTCGACGCTCGCTGGGAGCGGCGTGATCGGGCTCGGGGTCACAATGGGTGACGTGTCGCCGCTCACGACCGGCTTCGCGTTGCGCGGCATGGCGCGCTCAGCGGCCAGAGGTCAGCGGTGTGGCTCGGTCCTCGCGGTTGGCCGTCATGGCGACAGGATCCCGCCGCGGATCAACTGCTCGATGAGATCATCGGCCGACCGCGCGACGATGTGGACCGCGCCGGCGTCGGTGGCGCAGTCACGGAAGCGGCGCTGACCGGCGGTCAGACGTGCGCGCCCGGTCTTGACCTCGATGAACAGAGCGCGTCCGGTTGGCGGCACCACGGCGGTGATATCTGGCCAGTGCCGAGTCCCGAAGCGCTTGAACCGGCCGGAGGGCATCAGTCCGCCGCCGGCCTCGGTGCGGCCGCACGGCCGTAGCCCGCGCAGTGACAGCGCCAGCAGGCAGTTGCGGACAACTTCGAGATGCGGACGCTGCGTGCTCATGTGTTGTCCCCAGCGGCGCGGCGCGCCTCGATGCCGGCGTCGATCTCGGCCCGGTCGACGGACCGCGAGTCTTTGCTGTTGCGCACGTTCCACTGCCGCCATGCCCACCCCTGACTGTAGCCGAGGCGTCGCGCGAGCGCATGCAGTTGTCGCAGGCTATCGCAGCCCCGAGCGAGCGCCCGCACGGCCTCGCCGCTCAGCCGGAGATGCGGTGCAGCGTCGTGCTCGCGCGACACTTCCACGAGGTCGCCGGGCTTCGCCTTGGGCATCCGGCGCCGCGGCCGCGGCGCCGGCCACGGAGCGTCGCAATAGGGGCAGGTCGGAGTGCTGCCGTCGGAATAGCCGAAGCAGGCTTCGCAGAGGCGGACCGGGGCGACCGGCGGTCCCGGCCGACGGCGCTCACTCGACAGCACCCATGTGCGTTCCTGATCGGGCAACCCGTGCCGAACGGTGTTGCCGGCCAAATCCAGAATCACGGCCCGACTGCGATCCGGCTTGGGCCTGAGGGCTCGCCCGACGCGCTGCCGATGCGCTGCCAGGCTGAGGGTCGGCTTCATGTCGATGATGCCCTGGATGGCCGGCACGTCGAGCCCTTCGGAGATCAGGTCGCAGCTCGTCAGGACCTCGACGGATCCGTCCGCGAGTCCGCGAATTCGTCGGCGGCGCTCATCGTCGGTCAGGGTGCCGTCGACCGAGACCGAGCGGTAACCGGCTGCACGGAACTGTTCGGCCATGTACTCGGCATGGCGGAGCGACGGCGAGAACAGGACGGCGGGGCGGCCGTGCATGTGCTTGCGGTACTCGGCCACGGCGTCGCCCACGACCGCGCTGCCGCCCATCAGGTCTTCAAGTTCGGCGGCCGAGAAGTCTCCGAGGCGGCGCTTGACCTTGGTGGTGTCGACGAGACCCCTTGCGGGCCGGAAGCACACGAAATCGGCCAGATGGCCGCTTCGGATCAGCTCCGCGACGGTCGGCCCCAGGACCATCTGGGCGAAGATGTCGCCGAGGCCGGTGCCATCAAGCCGCTCGGGCGTGGCCGTGAAGCCCATGACGTAGGCGTCGCCCCAGTGGTCGATGATGCGGAGCCACGTCGACGCGACCGCGTGATGGCATTCGTCGATAATGAGGAGGTCTGGCGCCGCGTATTGGTGACGGTCGAGGCGTCGCGCGAGCGTCTGGACCGACGCGACCGTGACGGTCGCGGAGCCGTCGATCGCGCACGCGCCGGCCCGAATGACGTCGAAGCTGACGCCGCTGGCTTTGAGGGTGTCGGCTGTCTGGTCTAGGAGCTCGACGCGGTGGACCAGGATGCAGACGCGCTTGCCGCGCGCGGCGACGCGTCCCGCCAGGTGGGCGAACACGACGGTCTTGCCCGACCCCGTAGGCGCCACGACGAGCACGCGCCTGCTGTCCCGCATGGCCGCTCTGGCCCGGTCGAGCAGATCCGCCTGGTAGTCGCGGAGCTGCATCGTGCCGAGACGTGAGCGGCCTTGGTGGTCAGGCGACGCGCTGCACGAGCCGTTCGTTGGAACGGAGGGCTTCGGCCCTGCGGATGACTTCCTCGCAGGCTCGACGGCCCTCATCGGTCATGACGATGGCCCTGACCCTCTTGTCGAAGGTGGGGATCTCGGCGTCGGCGAAGATGACGCCCGCACGGGCGAGCGCGTTGTGGCCGTACGTCCAGTTCGCGCCGTCGTAGAACTTGCGCTGAAAGAGCGCCAGGGACGACAGCGGCGCGCTGCCGGCGCGATACCATCGCAGCACCCCGGCGGCGATCGGCGGTGGCACGCGTTCGAGGAGCGTTCCGGCGCACAGAAGATCGAGCTCGCGCGTCGCCAACGCTCCGTCGCGCATGCGGTTGAGGATTTCGTTTAACATTGTGACCTCCGTTGGTTGGTCATCTATGCGGCCCGCCGCTGCACAGCGTTGCGAACCGGACGGGCATCAGGCCCGTCCGTCGGACCTGCCGGCGAATGTCTCGGCCGTCACGGCCCCGCCGGTGAGCCTCTCGACCTTGCGCAGAAAGTCAGCTGAGGGCCGCCGTTCGCCGCGGCGGTAGCGGTAGATGGCTTGCGGCCACACGCCCAGCCGCCGGGCGATCTCGCCGATCGTCATCCCGCGCTCGGCCTGGACTCGCCGGATCCACTCATCGAACGACATCGCGTCGCCTCATGATGGTTGGATTCGCATGACATTCCAGGCTCCCCGG
>CALDVP010000238.1 GCA_937924195.1 uncultured Lysobacterales bacterium | reverse complement strand
GCTCCACGGCACCATCGGCCAGCCCGATGCCGGCCCGGCGATGACCAGCGCCAGCTACACCGTGCGCGGCGGCTTCCATCGCGCCGTCGCCGCGCCGCTGCCCGATCCGCTGTTCTCCGACGGCTTCGAGGCGCCGTGAGCCGGCCATGCGCCGGCGAGGTCCGGCGCTACGAGCCCTCGCGCGGGTGGGGCGCGTATACGCCGAGCCGCGCGCGCGCCAGCGCGACGCCACGGTCGAGGTCGACTTCGGCAAGCGTCGTGGCGCCGGCCGTGATCGCATCGACGATGGCCCACTGCGCGGCGCCGCGGGATCTGGCCTCGGCATAGGGCGTGGTGGTGAAGCTGACGAGGCTGTAGCGCGGTATGAAGCGGCCCGGCAGGCGCTCCGCGAGCGCACGTTCGACCTGCTTCTTCAGCAGGAAATCGGCGTCATCGACGAGGTCGCGCATCTCGACATAGTTCTCGATCGCCATATCGGCGATCGCATCGGCATTCGGCTTGCGGATCGCCTCGAAGCGTGCGAAGGCGGTGTCGAGGTCGGCGCTTTCCGCGAGCAACGCATCGAGCGTGACGCAGTCCTCGAATGCGCAGTTCATGCCCTGGCCGTGGAACGGCACGATCGCGTGCGCGGCATCGCCGATCAATAGCGCCCGGCCGCCGAGCCGCCAGCGCGCGAGGCGCAGCGTGCCGAGCGGCGAGACCGGGTTGCGGGCCCAGTCCTCGTCGAACTCCGGGACGAGCGGCAGCAGATCGGCGAAGTCGCGCTCGAACAGCGCGCGACCTTCGGCGACCGTACGCACCGTCGCGAAGCTCGGGTCGCCCTCGTTCGGGAGGAACAGCGTCACGGTGAAGGTGCGCTCGGCGTTCGGCAGCGCGATGCACATGTAACCGCCGCGCGGCCAGATGTGGAGCGCGTTCGCCTCGATGCGGAAGCCGCCGTCGGCGGCTGGCGGGATCTCGAGCTCGCGGTACGCGTGGCCGAGCGGCTCGAAGCGCTCGCCCAGGTCGGCGACGCGCGCCATCGCCTGGCGCAGCGCCGAGCCGGCGCCGTCGGCGCCGATCATGGCCGGTGCATCGATCGCGTACTCGCGCTCGGTGGGTTCGTCGCGCAGGCGCGCGGTGCCGGCCTCGAAGTCGGCGTCGACGAGGCGCTGGTCGAAGTGGAGCTTCGCGCCTGCGGCCTCGGCGGCGTCGAGCAGCGTGAGGTTCAGCCGCCCGCGGTGCACCGACCAGATCACCTCGGAATCGTCGCGGCCGTAGCGCAGGAGCTCGGTGTGGCCGTCGCTATGGTGGACCATCCGGCCGCGCATCATCACCGCCTGGTCGAGCACCGGGCGCTCGAGGCCGGCGGCGCGCAGCGCCGCGAGGCCGCGCTCGGCGAGCGCGAGATTGATCGAGCGGCCGCCTTCGTAGCCGCGGACGCGCGGGTCCGGTCGGCGCTCGTAGACCGTGACCGGTGCGCCACGGCGCGCGATCAGGGTCGCGAGCAGCGCGCCGGCCAGCCCGGCACCGAAGATCGTCACGGAGTTCTGGGTGCTCATGCGGCGTGTCCCGGCTGGCGAGCGGAGCATCTCGAACCGCTACGGTTGGTGCGATCCATGGGAGCGACCGAAGATCTCGGACCGCCCGGCCTGAGGCTTGCCGCATACGATCGGAGTTGCGGGGGTCGCGAGCTGCGCTCGCTCCTCCGGGCGTCGCGGGACGTACGCGCAACCAAAGGTCGCGCGGTGCGCAGCGCGGGCCCCATGCTCATCGGCTTCGTGCCCATCCGGCGACGGCCTCGATCAGCCGGACGCAGTCGGCGAAAGTGTTGTAGAGCGGCGTCGGCGCGACGCGGATCACGTCGGGTTCGCGCCAGTCGGCGACGATGCCGGACGCCTCGAGATGCGCGAACAGCGCGCGGCCCGATTCGCGCGGGCCCTGGATCCGCAGCGAGAGCTGGCAGCCGCGGCGCTCGGGCTCGCGCGGGGTCGAAATCGACAGCACGTCGCCGAGCTCGCGCTCGATCGCCTCGGCAAGGAAGCCGGTCAACGCGACGGACTTCGCGCGCAGGCGGTCGAGCCCGGCCTCGACGAAGATCGGTAGCGAGACGCGCAGCGGCGCCAGCGCAAGGATCGGGGGGTTCGAGAGCTGCCAGCCGTCGGCGCCGGGTGCGGGCACGAACGCGGGGCCCATCCGGAAGCGCGTGACTTCGTCGTGGCCCCCCCAGCCGGCGAAGCGTGGCCGGGAGGTGCGCGCATGGCGTTCGTGGACGAAGGCGCCGGCGACGGCGCCCGGTCCCGAGTTCAGATACTTGTAGCTGCACCAGACCGCGAAGTCGGCGCCGGACTCGTGCAGGTCCACCGGCACGTTGCCGATCGCGTGCGCGAGGTCGAAGCCGGCGATCGCGCCCGCGGCGTGCGCGGCGCGCGTGATCGCGCCAAGGTCGAAGCGCTGGCCGGTCAGGTACTGGACGCCCGGCATCAGCACCAGCGCGAGTCGGGGACCGTGACGCCCGATCGCGTCGATCACCGCGGCGTCCGAGATCGTGCCGCCCGGCTCGTCGGCATCGAGCTCGATCAGGCAGTGGGCCGGATCGAAGCCGTGGAAGCGGATCTGCGATTCGACCGCGTGTCGGTCCGACGGGAACGCGCCGCGCTCGATCAGGATCGCGTGCCGCTCGCGCGTCGGCCGGTAGAAGCCGACCATCAGCAGGTGCAGGTTCACGCTGAGGCCGTTCATCGCCACGACCTCGTCGGGCCGCGCACCGGCGATCGCGGCCAGCGGCTCGCGGACGAAGCGGTGGTAGGGCATCCACGGATGCTCGCCACGGAAGTGGCCCTCGACCGCGTGCATCGCCCAGGCCTCGAGCTCGGCGGCGACCGCCGCGCGCACGGCGTGCGGCATCAGGCCGAGCGAGTTGCCGCAGAAGTAGGCCTTCTCGTGGCCGTCCGCAGCGTGCGGGATCGCAAAGCGCGCGCGGAAGCCGGCGAGCGGATCGGCGGCGTCGCGCAGGCGCGCGGCGTCGACCAGTTCCGCGTTCACGCGGCCTCCGCGACGAAGCGGCCGTAAGGCAACCGCAGCCAGTCGAGCGCGGTGCCGTGGTAGAGCCGCGCCTGCTCGGCCTCGGGCAGCTTCAGTTCCGCGATGCCGCGGCCCGGCTGCTGCTCGCCGAGCGGGAAGGGATAGTCGGTGCCGAGCATCACCTGCTCGACGCCGACCGTGTCGATCAGATAGCGCAGCGCGCGCGGATCGTGGACGCAGGAGTCGAAGTAGAGGCGCGGCAGATACTCGCGCGGGTTGCGCGGATTGTCGGTCGCGACCAGGTCCGGCCGCATCCGGAATCCGTGCTCGATCCGGCCGATCGTGTACGGGAACGACCCGCCGCCATGCGCAAGGCAGATGCGAAGTTCGGGCAGGCGTTCGAGCACGCCACCGAAGATCAGGCAGCACGCGGCACGGCTCTGCTCGGCCGGCATGCCGACGAGCCACGGCAGCCAGTATTTCGGCATCGATTCCGTGCCCATCATGTCCCACGGGTGGACGAGGATCGCGGCGCCGATGTCCGCGGCCGCGGCGAAGAAATCGAAGAGCTCGGGCGCGTCGAGGTTCCACGCGCCGATATGCGAGCCGATCTGCACGCCCGAGAGCCCGAGCTGCTCGATGCAACGCTCCATCTCCTGGATCGCGAGCCGCGGCGCTTGCAACGGCACCGTGCCGATCGCGGCATAGTGGCGCGGGTGGCTGCGGACGACCTCGGCCATGTGATCGTTGAGATGCCGGTGCAGTTCGAGCGCATGATGGGGCTTGGCCCAGTACGAGAACATCACTGGCACGGTCGAGATCACCTGGACGTCGACGCCGTGGGCGGCGTACTCGCGCACGCGCAGTTCCGGGTCCCAGGTGTTCGGCCAGATCTCGCGGAAGAACCTGCCGTCGCGGTAGATGCGGTGGCGGCCCTCGGTGTGGTGGATCACCGGGAAGCGCGCATCTCCGTACTTGCGCGAAAGATCCGGCCAATCCGGCGGCAGCACGTGCGCGTGGGTGTCGATCTTGAGCATCGACCGATTGTAGGCCAGCGGCGTGGGTACGCCCGTCGGCCGTCGCCCGAGGCAGGCTGGCATGACACCATGCTCGACTCGGATCCCGTCGCTTGGAGCAGTGCAACCTTGGACGTCTGGCAACTCGCCGCAGGACTCGGCCTGTTCCTTTACGGCATGACCGAGCTCGAGGGTGGGCTGCGGGCGCTTCTCGCCGGTTCGCTGCGCGAGCTGGTGCAGCGGAAGGCGCGTACGCCGCTTCGTGGACTTGCGATCGGCGCGGTCGCGACCGCGATCCTGCAGTCGAGCACGCTGGTGATGGTGCTGACCCTCGCGTTCGTCGGCATCGGCGTGATCGATCTGCGCAGTGCGATCGGCGTCGTCGCCGGCGCCAACATCGGGACCAGTGCGACCGGATGGCTGGTGGCCCTGGCCGGATTCAAGCTCGATCTGGCAGGCGCGGCCTATGGACTGATCGCGTTTGGCGGCATCGGCGGCGTGCTCTCGTCGAGCGGCCCGCTGCGCGCCGCGCTGCGCCTTCTGCTCGGCATCGGCCTGTTACTGCTCGGGCTCGAATGGATGAAGGACGGTGTCGAGGCCTGGGCGGCCGGTTTCGACGTCAGCCCTTTTGCCGGATTCGGGCCCTTCGCGATGGCCGGAATCGGCCTCGCACTGACCGCGGTGATCCAGTCGAGTTCGGGCACGATGATGATCGCGCTGGCGGCGTTGCACGCCGGAGTTCTCGATCTGCCGGCCGCGGCGGCGCTTGTGGTCGGTGCCAACATCGGCACCGCGGTCACGACCTCGATCGCCGCGCTCGGCGGCACGCCGGACAAGAAGCGGGCCGCGGCCTTCCATGTCGCGTTCAACGTGACCACGGCCCTCCTGATCCTGCCTTTCGTGGACCTGCTGACGGCCGCGCTCCGTGCGATCGGCGATCCGCTGATCGCGCTGACGACCTTCCACACACTGTTCAACATCGTCGGCGCGGCGCTGTTCGTGCCGTTCGCCGGCCGCATCGCAGCGTCACTGGGACGTCACTTCGAGACCCGAACCGAGTTGGTTGGGGACGCCATTCATCGCGTCACCACGGAGGTACCTTCGGCCGGCGTCGAGGCCATGTCACAGGACCTCGGGCTGGCCGTCGCACTGGCGACGCGTGCCAGCCGCGCGGCCTTCGGCCTTGCCGATGCGACGCCCGAGAATGGCGAGGGGGGCCGTTTCGCGCGCTTGCGCCAGGCGCTGGCAGCCACCGAGCCGGCTTATGCGCGTTTGAAGCGCCTCGAGGGCGAACTGATCGACTTTGCCGCGCGGCTGCAGAGACGACCGCTCGACGAGGGTCACACTCGCCGGATCGACGACCTGCTCGAGGCGACCCGGCGCGCGGTGCTGGCGGCCAAGGCGATGAAGGACGTCGCGGCGAACTGGCGGGATCTCCATCAACTCGGGCTGGCGCGCGTGGCGCCGCTGCTCGATGCGGTCCGCGCCGAGTCGGTCGCCTTCCTCGATGACGCCGAGACGGTGCTGCCAATCCTCGACGAGACCACGCTGGCCGAGGAACTGGCGCGGCGCCACGAACGCGTCCGTTCGTTCTTCGACACCATGCTGCGTGACCTGTATCGCGACGCGGCAGAGACCGGGCTCGATGGCGAAGCGCTGTCGTCCTTGCTCAACGTGCTGCGCGAGACCCGACGTTCGCAGAAATCGCTGCTGCGCGCGATTGCGCGCTGGCGCTTACCGCACGAGCAGGCCGCGTTGCTCGAGCAGGCCTACGGCTGACCGCCGCGGATCGATGTCGCTCGGCGCGCGCGGGTGCTGCGATCAGCGCGCCAGCCACGCCGCGTAGGCGACGTACGTCGGAATCCCGATTGCGAGGTTGAACGGGAAGGTGATGCCGAGCGCGGCGGTGATGCAGCGGCCGGCGTCGGCCTCCGGCAGGGTGGCACGGACCGAGGCTGGCGCGGCGATGTAGCTCGCGCTCGCGACCATGGTGCCAAAGACCGCTGCTCCGGCCGGCGTGAAGCCGACCCAGTGGCCGACGGTCGTGAACGTGAGGCCGTGCACGAATGGCAGCGCGGTGGCAAAGACCGCGAGCTTGAGCGCTCCGCGCCGGAGTTGCCGCAACTGGGCAGCCGCGACCATGCCCATGTCGAGCATGAACAGCATGAGCATGCCCTGGAAGAGCTGGAAGTACATCGCATCGATTGCGTCGATCCCACGCTTGCCCGAGATCGCGCCGATCGCCAGCCCGCCGATCAGCAGTACCGCCGTACGACCGGTCACCACCTCGCGGATCACCTTGCCGC
>CALDVP010000237.1 GCA_937924195.1 uncultured Lysobacterales bacterium | reverse complement strand
GGCCAGACGATCACGGCCGTTGGCGCCGGGGCGATCACCGGTGGACCGCTGTCCGGCACCTGCACGCGCGGTCCGACCGCGGTCACGCAGACCCTGACGTGCACCGAGCGGCAGGGAGACACCTCGATCACGCACACGTGGACCTTGAACTGCCCCGCGGGGACGCTCCCCTCGGTTCCGGTCGATGCGACCAGTGTGTGGAGCCTGATTGCGTTGATGCTGGCGCTGTTCGGCGTCGCCGCGGTGACGGTGCGTCGCGAAGGCTGATCGGCCGCGCGCGGGGCCGGCCTTCGGTCCCGAACGCGTGCGACGAGGGCGCCTTCGGGCGCCCTCGTCGTTTCCGGACCCTGCAGTCGACCGAGCCGCCACGCGCGATCGTACGGTGTATTCGGATCGGCCGCCTATAATCGACGATCGCCGCTGCGCGGCCCTGCTCTCCATCCCCGATGACCGACCACCGCACCGAAACGGCGCGCCGGCGCACGTTCGCGATCATCTCGCACCCGGACGCCGGCAAGACGACGCTGACCGAGAAGCTGCTGCTGTTCGGCGGGGCGATCCAGATGGCCGGCTCGGTCAAGGGTCGCAAGGCCGCGCGCCACGCGACCTCGGACTGGATGGCGCTCGAGAAGGAGCGCGGCATCTCGGTCACCAGCTCGGTGATGCAGTTCCCGTACGCGGGACGCATCGTCAACCTGCTCGACACCCCGGGCCACGCCGACTTCGGCGAAGACACCTATCGCGTGCTCACCGCCGTCGATTCAGCGCTGATGGTGATCGACTGCGCCAAGGGCGTGGAGGAGCGCACGATCAAGCTGATGGAGGTGTGCCGCATGCGCGACACGCCGATCATGAGCTTCATCAACAAGCTCGACCGCGAGGGCCGTGAGCCCATCGAGCTGCTCGACGAGATCGAGCAGGTGCTCGGCGTCGCCTGCGCGCCGGTGACCTGGCCGATCGGCATGGGCTCGCGCCTCAAGGGCGTCTACCACCTGGTCGACGACGAGGTGCACCTCTTCGAGTCGGGCCGCAACTTCACGCGCCAGGACTCGACGATCCTGAAGCTCGACGACCCGGCCCTGGCGGACCGGCTCGGTGCCGACACGCTGGCCGCGTTGCGCGACGAGCTCGAGCTGGTGCGCGGCGCCTCGCACGCCTTCGACCGCGAGGCCTACCTCGCCGGCCGCCAGACCCCCGTGTTTTTCGGCTCGGCGGTCAACAACTTCGGAGTGCAGCTGCTGCTCGACTTCTTCGTCGAGCACGCCCCGCCGCCAAAGCCGCGCGCGACCACCACACGCAGCGTCGATCCCTTCGAGCCGAAACTGACCGGCTTCGTGTTCAAGATCCAGGCCAACATGGACCCGATGCACCGCGATCGCGTCGCCTTCATGCGCGTGTGCTCGGGTACCTTCGAGGCCGGCATGAAGGCCTTCCATGTGCGCGCCGGCAAGGAAGTGAAGCTCGCCAACGCGCTGACCTTCATGGCATCCGACCGCGAGCACGTCGAGCGCGCCTACCCTGGCGACGTGCTCGGCATCCACAACCACGGCACGATCTCGATCGGCGACACCTTCACCGAAGGCGAGGTGCTGTCCTTCACCGGTATCCCGAACTTTGCGCCGGAACTGTTCCGACGCGCGCGCCTGCGCGATCCGCTCAAGGCCAAGCAGCTCGCGAAGGGGCTCGCACAGTTGTCCGAGGAGGGGGCCACCCAGTTCTTCCGCCCGCTGATGTCCAACGACCTGATCCTTGGAGCCGTGGGAACCCTCCAGTTCGACGTCGTCGCCTATCGACTCAAGGACGAATACGGGGTCGAATGCAGCTTCGAAGCCGTCGGTGTCGCGACGGCGCGCTGGGTGACGTGCGATGACGCGCGCCACCTCGAGGAGTTCCGCGAGCGCAACGCCCAAAACCTCGCGATCGACGCCGCCGGCGAGCTGGTCTACCTCGCGCCTTCACGCGTGAATCTCGAACTCACGACCGAGCGCTGGCCGAAGGTGCGCTTTGCCAAGACCCGCGAGCACGGCCATGTCATGGCGGAGGCTTGAGCGCCCCGCGAATCGATCCAGGTGTCCGCAGACCGGGCTCGAGGCACCCGGCCGGGAGACGACGCTCAGCCGCCGAAAGCGTCGATGAACAAATCGTCCCTGACCGGCTTCCTCGGCCCGGTCGATGCCAATCCTTCGTCCGAGGAACGGAAGATCAGGTCGGACTCCGACGGGGGGGCTGTCGCCGCGACTGGCGCCGTCGCCTCGGGGGTCGTTCCCTGCCAGCCGAACAGCGCAGCGCCGACGGCCACGAAGCCGACCGCCGCAGCAACCGCCCAGCGCAGTGGCGGACGCGACACTGGGCGTGCGAGCGCGGTGACGTTACCGCCGCGCGCCGTCGCGATGCCGCGCGCCAGTTCGAGCGCATCGGCTTCGATGGCCCGCGCAAGCCGGAATGCGTCACGGGCCGCCGGCGAGGCCGCCAGAGCCTCGAGCGCTGCATCGTGGCGGGCGCCCAGATGCTCGCCGCGCGCGAGCCGCACGACGTCTCCGGCATCGATGCCGGCCGTCATGTCCGACCGTTCTCCGATGGCATCCAGCTTTCCGATCATGTCAATCACCTTCATCGTCGACGCCTAGCTCCGTCAGGCGCTCCCTGAGGGCTTCCATGCCCCGCGAAACGAGCTTGCGCGCCGCCTCCGGGCTGACGCCCTCGAGCGCCGCGATCTCCTGCAGCGAAAAGCCCTGCAGGTGGAGCTTGATCGGTACCCGCCGCCGGACTGGCAGTGTCTGGATGACCATCCAGACCTGCTCAGCCCGCTGGCGACCCGACGCCGCTTCCTCGATCGATCGCCCCGGCGCAGCATCGGCGAGCGTTTCGCGCCCCGGCTCCGGCAGCGACTCCGTCACCCGGAGCGACGCCCGCCGAGCCGCGTCGATCACCGCCGAGACGACCGCACGCTGGATATAGGACGCACCAAGGGCCTCGATCCGGTCACCCTCGAGGGCGCGCCACAGCCGAACCCGCACTTCCTGCTCGATGTCGTCTGGATCCAGCCCCTGGGTTCCACGACAGTGGGATTCGACCAATTGCCGGATCCTGCGGCCGAAATCCCGCAACAGAGCCTCCAAGGCGGCGTGCCGGCTGCGTCCGGCGGGCCGTGCGACCGCCGGACCCGCGTCCGCCGAAGCGACCCTGCCTCGGCCGGCATCGGCAGGCATTCGTTCCGGATCGTCGTCCGGCTGCTCGGGAAACATGCGTGGCGCCTGCTCAGCCGGCGATGTAGCGCTGGAGCTCCGCGATCTCGCGCTCCTGGGCCTCGATCACGGCCTTGACGAGGTCGCCGATCGAGAGCACCCCGACCACTCGGTCCCCGTCGACCACGGGAAGGTGACGGATCCGCTTTTCGGTCATCAGCATCATGCAGGTCGCGACGCTCGCGTCCGGATCGACCGAGTGGACCGGCGCGGACATGATCTCCCACACGGCCGTTTCGGCCGATGATCGGCCCTGCAGCACGACCTTCCGCGCGTAGTCGCGTTCCGACACGATGCCAACCAGCTCAGAACCGCGCATGACCAGCAGCGCGCCGATGCCGTGATCCGCCATCGCCTGGACCGCGGCCAACACCGGCTCGTCGGGACCGATGGCGTGGATCGCCGCGCCCTTCGCGGCGAGCAGTTCACGTGCC
Organism: uncultured Lysobacterales bacterium; assembly: GCA_937924195.1. GTDB lineage: Bacteria > Pseudomonadota > Gammaproteobacteria > Xanthomonadales > Ahniellaceae > UDEA-SF1. The sequence continues at coordinate 10,929 of CALDVP010000237.1, read as the reverse complement.
TTGGCCATGGCGCTTCTCCGAGATCGGCCCCTGCAATTCTATGCTCTTGGCAATCACCGCTGGCACCTGACCCCGATCAGTGTGAAGACAGCCCCCCGAGGTGATCGTCGTCACGTCCCGGTCAGTCTCCGGCTGTTAAGCTACGCTTTGGCTTCAACAAGCGCGCTCAAATTCTTGTCATGGCCCAAAACTTGCCGCTTGGGCCAAGGCCATCGATGCCATGCAGAGCATGCTGCGGTCAGTCATCGTCGTTGGATCGTTCGGTCTCGGGCTAGCCTTGCCGGCGCTCGCCTCGGGCGATGCGAGCTCGACCCATGGGGAAAGCGTGATCTGGCGCCTCTCCGCAGACGGCGACCGGCTTTTCGGGATACACGCCGAATCGACACCGTTGTTGCCGCTGCGTCCCGCGACGCTTCGGCCCTCCTATGCCGAGGCGCGCCCGGTAAGTACCGCGGTACGGCCGGCGCTCGTGCTTCGCATCGACCAGGCCACCGCCGCGAGCCAAACGATCGCACAGGGCTGCGGACTCCCGCTGTGGATGTCGCTTGGCAATGCCGGCGCGTGCCTCGGCGCGCCTGGCGCAGCACCGACAGGCGTTTCGGCCTGGATTTCCTGGGTCGAGCCGGCCTTTGAGGTCGCCGTTGGTGCTGGCACCTCCGCCGGCCCGCTGCCGGCAGGCGGCAGCCTGTCCGGTGCCGCGCGTGCCGTCGAGAGCGCCTCAGCCTGGCCGTTGGTGATCGCGACGCGCAGTTCGGTAGGTCTTCTGGCCGTGGACCACTTCGGCCTCGATGGGCGCGTCCGACTCGGGGAGGACCTCGGTCTGCGCTGGTCGGCAGGCGTCGTCCATGCCGAGGCCGCAGGCCCGACGGTCGGCAACGTTCTGGGCTTCGACCAGCAGGCCGTTTCCATCGCGCTGACCCGGGGCGCCTGGTCCGGCGGCCTCACCGGGCGTCTGACGCGGCCGCGGCCTGCAGTCGGGTCGACGAGTGAGGTGGGCGCGATCGATCTCGAGGTCCAGTGGGTCACGCCTTGGGAGGGCGAACTCAGCTTCGGTGCCGAGAACCTGATCCTTCGGGAACCGGACCGCCAGCCGCCGCTGCCGGCCGCGAGGACGCAGCCGGCAGCGGCACGGACGCCGTTCGTTCGCTATCGCCAGGACTTCTGACCCGCCAGTTCGAGGCAGGTGACGGAGCAGCGGGATGACCCCACCAAGGGGCCGGCGACGCGCGGCGCGCGGATTCGAGCGCTCGTGATCGCATCGGCATCGTGAGGATCTCGTTTGTTGCGACGCCGCAACACACGTTTCCAACATGTTCAAATGTTGTTATGCTGATCGGCAGCCGGCGATCTGCCGGTGGATCGACTGCGGCTGCCCATGGACGGCGGCCCATTGTCCCGAACGTTCCATCATTCCAGTTGGAGAGACTCAATGAGAGCTAGCAAGAACGAACTGTCGCAGGCCGTTCGTCTGGCGTTGACGCTGGGCGCCGCCTCGACGGCGGCAGTCGCCGCGCCGGCGTTCGCCCAGAGCGAACAGCAGAGCGGCCAACAGCTCGAGACGATCACGGTCGTCGGCTCGCGCATCAAGCGCGCCGACATCGAGACCTCGCAGCCGGTGTTCCAGATCTCGCGTGAGGAGCTGCAGGCCACCGGTCTCGTGACCGTGGGCGACATCCTGCAGGACATCACGACGGGCGGCGCGTCGATCAACCGCACGTTCAACAACGGCGGTGACGGCTCGATCACGATCAGCCTCCGCAATCTCGGCTCGAATCGCACGCTGGTTCTCGTCAACGGCCGCCGCTGGGTCTCGACCCTGGGCGGTTCGGTCGACCTCAACACGATCCCGACCGCGGTCATCGAGCGCGTGGACGTCCTGAAGGATGGCGCCTCGGCGGTGTATGGCACCGACGCGATCGGCGGCGTGGTCAACATCGTGCTGCGCGAGAACTTCGAGGGCCTCGAGAGCTCGGCTTACTACGGCCAGTACGAGGAAGGCGACGGCGTCACGCAGCTCTACACGATGACGATGGGTACGGCGAGTGACCGCGGCTCGGTCGTCGTGTCGGCCGCCTACAACAAGATCGAAGGCGTCATGGCGGGCGATCGCGAGCTGTCGGCGGTGCCGGTCTTCGGTTTCGCGGGTGGTGATACGCGCGTCGGCGCGTCGACGACCGCTCCCTGGGGCCGTTTTGGTTTCGGCGCCAGCGGTGCCCTGACCCCAGCCGGCACGCCGGGCACCGTGCGCTTCGCACCCGGAGCTCCGGCCAACCCGGCGGCAGGCATCCCGGCGAACTACCGCCTGTTCAGCGTGGCGACTGACGGTTACAACTACGCCCCGGACAATCTGCTCGAAACGCCTCAGGAAGTTATTTCGCTGTACGGCTCGGGCCGCTACAACCTGACCGACAACATCACCTTCCGTACCGAGTTCGTCTACAACGAACGTCGTTCGCGCCAGGTGCTGGCGCCGATGCCGATCGTCCTTGGCACGATCGGCAGCGGCATTGCCCGGACGATCACGATTCCGGCGAACAACTTCTACAACCCGTTCGGCGTGCCCGTCACCCGCGCCCAGTTCCGGCCGACGTTGTTCCCGCGCATCTTCACGCAAGACGTCGACACGTTCTACTTCGCCGGCGGCCTCGAGGGCAGCTTCGATCTCTTCGACCGGCCGTGGAGCTGGGATGTCAACTACAGCTACAACGACAACGAGTACCGTGAGGGCACGACCGGTCAGTTCAACCTGAACCGCCTGGCCAGCGGTCTCGGCCCGTCGTTCCGTGACGCCTCGGGTGTGATCCGCTGTGGCACTCCGAACGCCCCGATCGCGGGCTGCGTGCCGCTGAACATCTTCAACGGTGCCGAGGGCTTCACGCGTCAGATGTTCGACTACGCGTCTTTCCGCTCGACCGACAACATTTATCGCAAGACGTACAGTTATTCCGCCAATCTGACTGGCGAGCTGTTCGAGTTGCCGGCCGGCCCGGTGGCCGTCGCGACCGGTTATGAATATCGCCGTGAGTTCGGCTTCGATCGGCCGGACGCGCTGATCCAGTCGGGCGTTTCGACCGGTAACATTCGACAGGGCACCGAAGGTGGGTTCTCGCTCGACGAGTTCTACGGCGAGTTCCTCATCCCGATCCTGAAGGACGTCCCGGGTGCCGAGCGGCTCGAGTTCCGTGCCGCGGCCCGTTACTCGGACTACTCGAACTTCGGTGACACGACCAACCTGTCGGCGGGCTTCACCTGGAAGCCGTTCTCCGACTTGCTGGTCCGCGGTAACTACAACGAGGGTTTCCGCGCGCCGTCGATCCTCGAGCTGTTCCGCGGCCAGTCTGACTCCTTCCCGACCTTGCTGGACCCGTGCTCGGTGCCGCGCTTCGCGCAGCAGACAGCCGAAGTCCAGGCGCGCTGCCGCAACGGCATCGCCGGCATCCCCGGCACGCCGGCGGGTTATGAGCAGGCCAACACCCAGATTCGCATCACGCTGGGCGGCAACCCGAACCTGCAGCCGGAGACGGCCAAGAGCAAGACCCTGGGTCTCGTCTATAGCCCGGCCTTCCTCGAGGGCTTCGACGTGTCGCTGGACTGGTACAACATCCAGATCACGAACACGATCGGCACGCTCGGCGCGCAGTTCCTCGTGACCGACTGCTACGTCCGCGGCAACCTGCCGTCGTGCACGGCGATCTCGCGTGACAGCGCCGGCAACATCACCAACGTCCTCGCGACCACGCGCAATACGCTCGTCGGCGATGAAGCCGAGGGTTACGATCTGACCCTGAACTATCGCTTCGACACCGACTTCGGGCGTTTCCGGATCACCTGGGACAACGCCTACGTGTCGTTCTTCGGTGACAAGGGTCAGCCGGCCTTCGGCGACATCCTGATCGACGGCAGCACGTCGTCGGGCAACTTCGTGGGCAATTATGGCGGTCGTGGCGGTGGTGCCTACTGGCGCCTGCGCTCGAACCTCACGACGAACTGGGAGATGGGCGACTGGGGTGCCACCCTCGGTGCGCGCTACTTCTCGGCGCTCGACGAGGACTGCGCGTTCCTGTTTGTGGAACCGGCGATCGCGCAATCGTTCGGCTGTCAGCAGTTTGCGTCGGCGATCTTCCCGGGCGGCGTGCGCAAGATGGGCGCGACCACGTACTTCGACGGCCAGGTCCGCTGGACCGCACCGTGGAACGCGACGGTCGCGTTCGGTGGTCGCAACCTGTTCGACCGGGATCCGCCGGTGTCCTTCGACACCTTCGCGAACTCGTTCGACCCGGCCTACGACCTGCCGTCGAGCCGCTTCTGGTACGTGCAGTACACCCAGCGCTTCTGATCGGGCGCGACGAGAGAACGCAACACCTGCAATACTGCGGCCCCGGAAACGGGGCCGCTTTTTTTTGCCGACGATGGAACCTGCGCCAGCGGCAGCCACGGCGGGACCCGAAGATTCATCCTCACGCCCGACAGCCACGATGTCGCTCGAGACCGTCTATCAGCACTTCTATCGCGTACCGCGCCATTCCGCAGAGCTTCTGTCCGACCGCGGCGGGCCGTTTGGCTTCGACATCCATGCCGCGCTCGCGATCGACTGGCTGATCGAACGCTATCGCTGCGATGCGATCATCGAGACTGGCTGCAACCGCGGTGACACCACGCAGTTCCTCGCCGAGTGCTACCCGCACCTGCCGGTCCTGACCTGCGACATCCTGCCCGAGTACACCGACTACGTCCGGCGCCGCCTCGGCCCTTTTCCGAATGCGGTCGTCGAGCAGTGCGACTCGCCGCTGCTGCTCGAACGCATCCGTGGCATGTTCGAGCGCCCGCTCTTCTATCTCGATGCGCACTGGTACGAGCAGTGGCCGCTGACGCGCGAACTGGCCGCGATCGACCGCGGCGTGATCGTGGTCGACGACTTCGACATCGGCCACCCGCGATACGGCTTCGACAGCTACGACGGCGTCGCCTGTGGACCGAAGATCCTCGAGCCCTTTGCCGATCGCTTTCCGTTCTACTACGTCAACAATCCAGGCGCGCCCTGGCCACTGCCGTGCCTACAGGTCGACCGGCTCGCCGGTCGCGCCTACCTGCTCGCCGGGCTCGAACCCGACTACATGCGTTTCAACCGCTGGTTTGCGCGCCGCCAGAATCCGGCAGGCTGATCCACGGGCCGCTCAGGACTGGGCTCGCCTCTGATCCGGTCGAAGCTCCCGCGCCATCGAGGCTGCAATCGCGATCGTCGAGAAGTGGATGTCGACGATGTCCTCGACCGATTCGGCATAACCGCCCGCCATGCTGACCGCAACCGGTAAGCCCAGTGCCCGGCAGCTTCCGAGCACGTAACGGTCGCGCGCGGCCAGCCCCGCCTTGGTCAGCTTCAAGAAACCCAACCGGTCGTGCTCGTAGGGGTCGGCGCCGGCGAGATAGATCACCGCGTCAGGCCGCGCACGTGCGATCGCCTCGTCGAAGTGGCGCTCCAGCAGGGCCAGATACTCGATATCGCCGGTGCCGTCGGGCAACGGCACATCGAGGTCACCCGGCGGCTTGAGCGCGGGATAGTTGCGGGCCGCGTGCATCGAGAACGCGAAGATCCGCGGATCGTCGGCGACCAGACTGGCGGTGCCGTCGCCGTGATGCACGTCGAGGTCCACGACCAGGATCCGCGTCGCAAGGCGTTCGGAAAGCACATGGCGGGCCGCAACCACCGAATCGTTGAACACGCAGTAGCCGGCGCCATGCGCATGCGCGGCGTGGTGCGTGCCGCCAGCCAGCGTCACCGAGATCGACCGGGTCTCGATCGCGCACCGCAGTGCCGCGATCGTCGCCCCCGATACGCGCAGGGCGCGCGCCGCCAGGGCCGGACTCCACGGAAACCCAATCCGCCGCTGCTCGCTGCTCGACAGCGTGCCGCCGAGGACGCGGGCGACGTAGGCCGGGTCGTGCACGCGATGGAGGTCATCGAGGCACGCCGGGGCGGCCTTGCGCAGTTCGATGCCGAGCTCCGATGCGGCGGCCTCGACCCGCTCGTGCAGTCGCCGATATTTGGCCATCGGGAAGCGATGGCCCTCAGGTAGCGGCAGCACGAACTCCGGGCTCGACCAGACACGCAGCCGTGGGCCGGCATCGGAGGACCGCGTCCCGGAAGACACCGGGGCGTCGGCGATCAGCCGTTCACGACCCGACGGGCGCGGTCCATTTGGACCGCTTCGGCGAGCGCCGCGAGCACGCGCGCGTGCTCGTCTCGCAGCTCGGCCGGCAAGCGGCTGCCGAACTCGTCGAGATAGCCGCCGATCGCCTCGTACTCGGCGTGGAAGCCTTCGGCATCGACCATCAGCAGCGCGTCCAGCTGGGCCGCCGGCAGATCGAGTCCCGCGAGGTTCAGGTCCTGCAGGCGCGGCAAGAGCCCCACCGGCGTCTCGACCGCGGACGCAGTACCGTCGCAGCGGCCGCAGATCCACTCGAGCACGCGCATGTTTTCGCCGAAGCCAGGCCACAGGAAGCGGCCATCGGTGCCCTTGCGGAACCAGTTGACGTGGAAGATCTTCGGCAGCCTCGTGGCGCGCGACGGCATCGACAGCCAGTGCGCGAAGTAGTCGGCGAAGTTGTAGCCGCAGAAGGGCTTCATCGCCATCGAGTCGCGGCGCACGACGCCGACCGCGCCGGTCGCGGCCGCAGTCGTCTCCGAGGCCATCGCCGCGCCCAGCAGCACACCGTGGCGCCAGTCGCGCGCCTCCATCACCAGCGGCACCAGCGACTCGCGGCGGCCACCGAAGACGATGGCGTCGATCGGCACTCCGGCCGGGTTGTCAAACTCCGGCGACACGCTCGGGCAGGCCTTGATCGAGACCGTGAAGCGCGAGTTCGGATGCGCTGCAGGACCATTGGCCGGATCGTGGGGACGACCCTGCCAGTCACAGGCCGGCGTGCCCGAGTCGAGACCCTCCCACCACGGCTGGTCGTCTGCGGTCAACGCAACGTTGGTGAAGATCGCGTCGCGGTGCAGCATCGCCAACGCGTTTGGATTGGTCTTGCTGCTGGTGCCCGGCGCCACACCAAAGAAGCCGGCCTCCGGGTTGATCGCCCAGAGCCGCCCGTCCGGGCCCGGCTGCATCCAGCAGATGTCGTCGCCGACCGTGGACACCTCCCAGCCGGCCTCGCGGTAGGCCTTCGGCGGGATCAGCATCGCGAGATTGGTCTTGCCGCAGGCCGACGGGAACGCCGCGGCGACGTAGCGGGTCTGACCGGCCGGGTTGCGGATGCCGACGATCAGCATGTGCTCGGCGAGCCAGCCCTCCTCGCGCGCCTGCCACGACGCGATCCGGAGCGCATGGCACTTCTTGCCGAGCAGCGCGTTGCCGCCGTAGCCGGAGCCGAAGCTCTTGATCGTGAGCTCTTCCGGGAAATGCATGATGAAACGGCGATCCGGATCGAGCTCTCCGGTGCAGTGCAGACCCTTGACGAACGTGCCCTCGCGTTCGATGCGAGCCAGCGCCTGCGCGCCCATCCTGGTCATCACCCGCATGTTCGCGACGACGTAGGGGCTGTCGGTGATCTCGACCCCGCAGCGCGCGTACGGCGAGTGGATCGGCCCCATGCAGTACGGCACCACGTAGAGGGTGCGGCCGCGCATGCTTCCGGCGAACAGCGCATCCATCTTCGCGTGTGCCTCGGCTGGGTCCATCCAGTGGTTATTGGGGCCTGCGTCCTCGCGCTCGCGCGTGCAGACGAAAGTAAGATGCTCGACCCGCGCCACGTCGCGCGGGTCGGAACGGTGCAGGAAGCAGTTCGGATGGGTTTCCGGATTCAGCCGGATCAGATCCCCGCGCTCGAGCATCTGGCCGGTCAGCAGACCCAGTTCGGCCTCGGAGCCATCGCACCAGTGGATGCGATCGGGCTGGGTCAGGCGGGCGACGTCGTCGACCCATCGGTTCAGGGCTTCGAGCTGGCTCGACATGGCGGAATCCAGGCAGAGAAAACGCGGATCGGCGAGGGTATCGGCACGGCGCGAAGCCGCGCAATCCGGCTGTTTGTGCATGGCAGCAGCGACGCCGCGCCGGCGACTCCGAGGCCGTGGCGGGCGTGCACCGGCATCAGGCGAGCATCGGCGGGATCAGGGTGTCGACCACGTGTTCGACGTAGGCGTCGTAGTCGGCCGGATCGATCCGCTGCAAGCGCAGCTGCAGGATCAGCTGGAGGAAGCCCACATAGGCCGCATAGGCGAGCCGCGCGCGATTGAGCGCGTCGCGCCGATTCAGGCCCAGAGCCCGGAAGGCGAGCGCGAGGTACTGGATCCGCCGTTGCGACAGACGTTGCATCACCGGGCGCACCGACGGGTGGTCGAGCGCCTTCAGCAGCGCTGAGTAGATGACGTGGGTTCGCATCTCGCGGCTGGTGCGCCGAAACAGGTCGACCAAGCGCTCGCGCGGATCGGCGATGCGGTCGGCCTCGCGGGCCAGGCTTTCTTGGTCGCGCGTCTCCCAGCGCCTCAACGCGGCCTCGAGCAGGGCATCGCGCGAGTCGAAGTGCCAGTAGAAGCTACCCTTGGTGACGCCGAGGCGTCGCGCCAGCGGCTCGACCGCGAGCGCGGCGACGCCCTGCTCGGCGATCAGGTCGAGCGCGGCCTCGACCCAGGCGTCGGCCGAGAGCCGGCTGCGGTCGGCCATCGCTGCGAGCGGTGCCGACGCGGGCATCGAGCGATCGGAAAGGCGGCGCGCGGCGGTTTTCACGAGCTCCATACGCTACCGTATTGACAGCCCGAATCAAGCCCTTCCATACTGCGGCGTATGGAAGCAGACGCCGTCCAACCGTCCGCCCGTCGTCAAATCGACGCGCTACCGGGCTGGGTCGAGTCATGGGACGGCCTGCGCTTGCGCTACGACCGTCACGGCGATGCCGGGCGCCCGGCGACGCTGTTCGCGCACGGCTTCGGCCAGACCCGCCACGCTTGGACCGCGACCGCGGTGGCCCTCGCGGCCGTCGGCGGCCACGCGTTGACTGCCGATGGCCGCGGCCACGGCGAGAGCGGCTGGGCCCCGGGCGGCCGCTATGTGTTCGAGGATTTCATTGCCGATGTGCCGGCACTGGTCGGCGCGGCCGGTCCGCGCCCGGCCTGGGTCGGAGCCTCGATGGGGGGTCTGCTCGGGATGGTCGCAGAAGCGGAACGCGGCCCGCTGTTCTCGAACCTCGTTCTGGTCGACATCACGCCCCGCTGGGAGCAGGCCGGGGTCGAGCGGATCCTGCGCTTCATGCGCGCGCGACCCGACGGCTTCGCCGACCTCGACGAGGCCCAGCAGGCGATCCGCGAATACCTGCCGCACCGGGCCGACGCGCGCTCGCCGGAGCGCCTGCGCAAGCTGCTGGTGCCGACACCCGAGGGCCGTCTGCGCTGGCACTGGGACCCGGCACTGCTCGACAGCGTCGCCGCCGAGGCCGAGCGTTGGGGTGAGCGGCTCAAGCACGCGGCGATGGCGCTGCGCGTTCCGGTGCTGCTGGTCAGCGGCGGCCGCAGCGACGTCGTCTCGGAGCACACCATCCGCGAGTTCCACGAGCTCGTCCCGCACGCCGAGCACGTCGCACTGCCCGACGCGACCCACATGGTCGCCGGCGACGCCAACGACCGCTTCACCGCGGTCGTCGCCGACTGGCTCGCCAGCCACGGCCACCTGCCCCGCGACCGCGCGATCGAGCGCCGCCCTCCGAATCCAAACGCCCCCGCATCCGCCACGGAGCCCGCATGAGCATCCTCGTCCCGATCCTCGCCACGCTCGCCGCCCTCGGTGCGGCCTTTTTCCTGCGGCTGCGCCTGTGGCAGGGCAGCCTGCTTGCGGCCGCATCACTGGTCGCCGGCATCATGCTCGCGGCGACGCCGCCGACGACCGCCCTCGTGCTCGTGGGGCTGTTCGCGATTCCGGTGTCGTTGCTGAACCTGGTGCCGCTGCGCCGCGCGCTGGTGTCGAAGCCGCTGTTCGCGATCTACCGCACGATGACGCCGACCCTGTCGGAGACCGAGAAGGTCGCGCTCGAGGCCGGCACGGTCGGCTGGGAAGGGGAGCTTTTCAGCGGCAAGCCCGACTGGTCGAAGCTCATCGGGCGCCCGGCGCCGAGACTGACCGCCGAGGAGCAAGCCTTCCTCGACGGTCCGGTGGAGGAAGTCTGCGCGATGGTCGACGACTGGAAGGTCACGCACGAACTCGCGGACCTCACGCCCGAGACCTGGGATTTCCTCAAGCGCCAGCGTTTCTTCGGGATGATCATCCCGAAGGAGTACGGCGGCCTCGGCTTCTCGGCCTTCGCCCATCACGCGGTGCTGCAGAAGGCGGCGAGCGTATCGGCGACGCTGTCGTCGACGATCGCAGTCCCGAACTCGCTCGGGCCCGCGGAGCTGCTGCTGCACTACGGCACCGAGGAGCAGAAGAACCACTACCTGCCGCGGCTCGCGCGCGGCGAGGAGATCCCTTGCTTCGCGCTGACCAGCCCCTGGGCCGGTTCGGACGCGACCTCGATCCCTGATTACGGCATCGTCTGCCGCGGCCTGCACGAGGGCCGCGAGGTGCTCGGCGTGCGCCTCACCTTCGACAAGCGCTACATCACGCTTGCGCCGGTCGCGACCGTGGTCGGCCTAGCCTTCCGCCTGCACGACCCCGATCGCCTGCTGTCCGAGACGGTCGATCGCGGCATCACGCTGGCGCTGGTGCCGCGGCAGACGCCGGGTCTCGAGATCGGCCGCCGCCACCTGCCGCTCAACACGCCGTTTCAGAACGGCCCAGTGCGCGGCAAGGATGTCTTCGTGCCGCTGTCCTTCCTGATCGGCGGCGAGCAGTACATCGGCCACGGCTGGCGGATGCTGGTCGAGTGCCTGTCGGTCGGCCGCGCCATATCGCTGCCGTCGAGCTCGGCCGGCTTCGTCAAGGCCTGCGCCTCGACCACCGG
>CALDVP010000236.1 GCA_937924195.1 uncultured Lysobacterales bacterium | reverse complement strand
GCTCGCCGGGGCCGAGGTCCTCGGCCGGCGTGTTGACGAGATCGCGCGCGAAGGCGATCGCGTCGGCGTCGGCCTTCAGCGTGTCGGCATCGACCCCATCGGGCAGCACGAGCCTTGCGGGCTCGCGCTTCGCCGCGCGGTAGCGGTCGAAACGGTAGCCGCCGAGCACGTAGCCCAGCGCCGCCAGCTCGACTGCAAGGCCCGAGGGTCCGCGCTCGAGGGCGTAGGTGCCGACGGGCAGGGCATTCGGCAAGTGGGCGAGCGCCCAGACGTCCACGGCCTCGGCGACGCCGGCGACCACGCGCGCGAGCGATCCATCCGCGGCAGGCAGGCCGATCCACGTCCCCGGCTGGGCCGCGAAGCCGTGGGCCTCGAACCAGCGGCGTGCGGATTCCGGTTGCGCGTCACGGAAGGCCGGCCAGTCGGAGGCGGTCAGTGCGACCAGTGGGATCGCGTCGGGGTTGGGTGCGGCGAGCGGGTGGTCCATGGTCATCTCGTGGGCTGTGTTCGCGCGTCGGTTCAGTCTGTGGGGCGCGTGGCTGGATCGCGAGGCTCAGGCGGCGTCGCGCCGGGTCGCGTTCACGGCTTCGAGCGCCGGGGCGAGCTCGGCGAGCGTCGCGATCTCGAGGTCCGGCGGCTCGGCATGCGGCCACTTCTCGCCGCGGCGATTCAGCCAGACCGCATACATGCCGGCGCGGCGCGCGCCCTCGACGTCGAGCAGTGGGTCGTCACCGACGTGGGCGATTGCCGCGGCCGGCAGCGCGAGTGCCGAGGCGACGGCTTCGAAGCAGCGCGGATCGGGCTTCGCCGCGCCGATCGAACGTGCGCTGAACTCGGCGCGGAAGTGGCGCGCAAGGCCGATCCGCGACAGGTCGGCATTGCCGTTGGTAAGGCTGACGAGCGGGAAGTCCGCGGCGAGTCGCGCGAGCGCCGGGCCGGCGTCGGGATACAGCGTGACCCGGTTGCGCGCCGCGTAGAACACTTCGAACGCGGCTTCGACCAGGTCCTCGCCATGGCCGTGCGGCGCCAGCAGCGCGCGCAAGCTCAGACGTCGCAGGGTCGAGAAGTCATGAGCGTGCTGTGGGTACTCGAGCCAGAGCCGGTCGCGCAGCTCGCGCATCCGCTCGATGGTCATACCGCGCATCGCGTCCGCGGCGTGCACCTCGAGGAAAGCGAAGAGCTCCCGCTCGGCGCGCTCGATCGCCGGCCAGACCGGCCACAGGGTGTCGTCGAGGTCGAGCGAGATCGCGCCGATCGCAGGCCGAATCACCGCTCGCTTCCGTCGGGCTCAGTTCTGGCTGGCCGGCGCCTGGCAGATCTCGGCCGGGCGGCAGGGCAGGGCGCCATCGCGCGTTGCCGTGCCGGACAGCGGGTTCGAGGACTCCTTGGGCGAGGGTGCGATCGCGACCGGGGTGCCGCCGTCTGCCGGAATCGGCCGCCCGCCCCGCAGGCCGTTCACCAACGTCGCCTTGCCCGGCGCGGGTGGCTGGTACACGCCGGCGGGGCCGCCGGCCGCGAAGGTGAAGCCGAGGCGATCGGCGATTGCGAGCTCACGCGCGCGGCGCTTGCCCGACAGATCCTGCCCGTCGCGATAGGGCAGCATCTGCTTGGCGCGCATCGCCTGCTGCATCGCGGAATCGTTGCGGATGAAGTCCTTGGCCTGTTGCGTCTTCGCGAGCGCGGCGCCGCTCGGGCGACCGACGATGTAGACCTCGGTGACCAGCGGATAGCTGCCATCGCGCATCGTCGCCAGCGACGGCGCAACGCCGTCGATCTTGAGGGGCCGCACGCGGGGATTGCCGGTCACGTTCGACAGCAGCGTCACGCCGATGCCGTTGGGATCGAGGGCGATGGCATCCTCGAGCTGCTGGGTGTTGAGGTACCAGCGCTTCGAGGCAATGTTCACCCAGCCACGCCCGAACATCAGGCGCCGCAGGCTCCACTCGACGCCGTCGTTGGGTCCGGCGACCGCGTAGAGGTTGACCGCGCCCGGGCCGCCGCCGACGCTGCTCCACGACGCATGTTTGCCGGCCAGGAGATCGCGCAGCTGCTCGAGCGTCAGCGACTGGACGGGATTCTTCGGGTTCACGATCACCGCAAGCGAGTCCCACGCGACTGGCGTGAATCGCAGATCGAACTCCGACGGTTCGTTCGGGTTCGCGTTCCTGGCCGTGGCGACGAGGTCGTGGCGTCCCTGCGCGACGGCCTCGAGCGCGCCGACCGTGCTCGCGCCGCGCACCGTGACCTTGGCGTTCGCGCGGGCCTCGTAGAGCCGCGCCGCTTCGATCACGAAGCCGCGGGCGGTGGCGAGATCCGCGAGCCAGACTTCGTCGGCGTGGGCCGGGGCGATGGCGATGAAGACCAGGCCGGCGACGAGGAGGCGCGTGGCGAGGTGACGGATGCAAGACATGGGCGTTTCCGAAACGGGGAGCGCCCGGAAGTCTAACGGCTGTGCTTGAATCCAAGATGGTTCGGTCGACCGCGCGCGGGGCACGGGCGTCGCCCCGCCGGTCCGCGAGGGAGACAGCAACGAGTGCAGCGGCAAGCCCATCCAACCATGCCGCATCGGGTCAGGTCGGTCCTCGACGCCGTGCGGACGCTGGCCGACGAACGACTGGTGACGGCCCTCGCCAGGACCCTCGATGAGACCGAGCAGCAGCTGTTCCGCTGCGCCGAGCATGCGCGCTCGAACGTCGAGCAGCAGGGCTGGCTCGACGCCCTGCGCGAGCTTCGCCTCGGGCGTGCCGATGTCGTGCCGCGCTACCTGGTCGCCTTCGAGGCCCAGTTGATGCAGCGCCCAGCGGATTCGTCCGCGAGGACGCCCGAAGCAACGGCCTCCGCCGACGAGCTCCACCTCGTCCATCCCGAGGAGCTCGAGACGCGACTGATCCTCGAGGACGGCGCGGCGCGCGCCGAGGTGCGCGCGAACGAATCGCTGTATGCGCTCGGCCATCGCTTCGCGGTGCTGTGGGCCTGTCCGCCGCTGGCGCCGAGCCGGGTGCCGGTGGGTCCGATCGCGCTCAATCACTGCCTGGCCGAGGCGATCGCCGAGCTGCGCCTTGACGCGCCGGCCTTGCAGACCCTGCTGCGCATCTACGACCGGGTGGTGCTGCAGGGCAGCGGCGAGTTCCTCGAGGCGATCGACGAGTTGCTGGCGCGGCTCGGCGTGCTGCCGCACTTCGTCGGCCATGGCGCGCGGCGTCGCGAGAACCGCGCGCCGGACCAGGCCGCGCCCAAGGCGCCCGGCGAATTTCCGGGCAATCGCCCTGCGCTGGCAGCTGTGCCGGAGCCGCCGGTGGAGCGTGTTGCCGAGGAGACGACCGAGTCGTCGTGGACCGCCGAGGACCAGGCCCGCTTCGAGGCGCTGCGAGCGGCGCTCGGCGCGATGCGGGTCCCGCGTCCGGCGCCGGGCGATGCGGGCGTGCCGACCGTCGAGGTCGGGCCGGCGGACCTGCAGACGGTGCTCTCGCACCTGCAGGCGATGCCGAACCCGGCCCAGCTCGTCGGCGGGCGCCGCGTCCCGCAGAGCGTCGGACACATCCGCCAGGCGATGCTCGAGCAGCTTGCGCGCACCCTGCCCGAGGGCGTTCGGCCAGTGCTGCGCGCCGAGGACGACGCCGTCCTCGATCTGATGGAAGCATTCATTGGCACCCTGCAGCACGACCTGTGCCGCGACCCCGCGACCGAGCAGGTCCTGATCCGACTGCAAGTCCCGCTGATCCGGCTCGCGCTCGAGGACCGCAGCTTTTTCACCCGCCCGAACCATCCCGCGCGGCTCCTTCTGAACTCGATCGTGGAAGTCAGCCACTCTTGGCTCGAGGACGATCCCGAAGGCCGCAACATGCTCGAGAAGCTCGGCGCGATCGGGGACCGGATCAGCGCCGAGTACCGGCAGGGGGTCGGACTGTTCCAGGGCCTCGTCGGCGACTTGACCACGCACCTGCGGCAGGCACGGCGGCGAGCCGAGGCCGCCGAGCGCCGCCACGTCGAGGCGGCGCGCGGGCGCGAACGGCTCGCGCTGGCTCGGCGGACGGTGGACGAGGAGCTTGCGGCCCGCATCGCGGCGCATGCTCCGGACGAGCTGCTGCGCTTGACCCTCGAACAGGCCTGGTCCGATGTGCTCGCCCTGACGCTACTTCGCCACGGGGCCGAGAACGCGGTGTATCGCCGCCGGCTCGCCGTCGTCGACCGCGTGCTCGAACGGCGCGATCACCGTGCCGTGGATCCCTCGGAGGGCCTGATGCTGCGGGAGGAGATCGAGACCGGACTCGCACTGATCGGCTACCACCTCGCGGATGCCCGGCACGTGGTGCAGCGCCTGCTTGGAGAGATCGACAGCCTCGAGGACCCGGCTGAGACCGCGGCGCTTGCCTTGCGCCTGCGCGAACGGACACGATTCGGCGAGGGCCGTGTCGGCGATCCGGGGAGCGATGAGCCGAGCGCGCCTGCGACGCCGGAGGAGCAGGCCTGGAGCGAGCGCGTGCACGAGCTGCCGATCGGAACCTGGCTCTTGCCCGGAAACGGCGAGGGACCGCGGATGAAGATCGCTTGGCGCAGCACCGCACTGGACAAGGTGCTGCTGGTCAACCGTCGGGCGACCAGCGCCGAGGAGCGCGGTGTCGCCCAACTCGCCCGCGATCTCGCGCGCGGCGCGTTGCGCATCGAGACGGCCGCAACGACCCCGCCGGTGGAGCGCGTCTTCCAGCGCATCCTCTCGCGCGCAAAGCCATCGGCCGATGGCGCATTCCACGCCTGAGTCTCGACCGGGATGGCGGCAGCGCCGCCCGGTTGGCAGACTGTGGCGCCCCGCACCTTCGGAACCTCACGTCCCATGAGCGAGCCCCGCATCTGCCTCGTCACCGGATCCACCAGCGGCATCGGGCTCGCGATCGCGCGCGCGCTCCACGCCGACGGCTATCGCGTCGTGCTGAACGGCTTCGGCGAGCCGGACGCGATCGCGGCGATCCGATCCGAGCTCGCGGTCGACGGCGTGCCGGCCGATTACGATGGCGCCGACCTGTCGCGGCCCGCTGCCGTCGAGGCGCTGGTTCGCGGTGTGGTCGATCGCCACGGCCGGATCGACGTGCTGGTCAACAACGCCGGAATCCAGCACACCGCGCGGATCGAGGCCTTCCCGCCCGAGAAGTGGGACCAGATCCTCGCGATCAACCTGTCGGCCGTGTTCCACGCGACCCGCGCCGCGCTGCCGGCGATGCAGGCGTGCCGGTCGGGCCGCATCGTCAACATCGCCTCGGTGCATGGCCTCGTCGCATCGGTCGAGAAGTCGGCCTACGTCGCCGCGAAGCACGGTGTCATCGGGCTCACCCGCGTCACCGCGCTCGAGAACGCCGAATCCGGCATCACCTGCAATGCGATCTGCCCCGGCTGGGTGCTGACGCCGCTGGTCGAGCGCCAGATCGAGGCGCGCGCGCAAGCCAGGGGCTGTGATCGTGACACCGCCGCGCGCGAGCTCCTGGCCGAGAAGGAGCCGACCCTGCGCTTCACCCGTGCCGAGGACGTTGCCGCGATGGTCGTGTTCCTGACCGGGCCGGCCGGCGACAACGTCACCGGCAGCGCGTTCACGCTCGATGGCGGTTGGACCGCGCGTTGAGCCCGTGCGCGACCCGTTGCCGCGGGCGCTGCTCGCGCCGCGGCACTGGCCGGCGTGGCTCGGCGTCAGCCTCGTGGTGCTCGTCGCGTGGCTGCCATGGGCGCTCGCGCGCGGGCTCGGTGTGGTGCTCGGGTGGCTCGGGTACGCGCTGGCCGGTCGCCGCCGGCGCTGGGCCGCGAGCAACCTCGCGCTGTGCTTCCCGGAGCTCGAGGACGCGGCGCGGCAGCGCCTGCTGCGTGCGAACTTCCGCTCGCTCGGGATTGGCCTCGTCGAGTTCGCGCGTGCCTGGTGGGGGCCGCTCGGATCGCTGGCCGCGCGCTCGACGCTCGGCGGCGTCGAGCGGATCGAGGCCGCGCGCGCCGAAGGCCGAGGCGTGATCCTGCTCTCGGGCCACTTCCACACGCTCGAGATCTGCGGCCGGATTCTGACCACGCGCGTCCCCGTGGCCGGGCTCTACCGGCGTCATCGCAATCCGGTGATGGAGTGGGCGGTTAGGCGGGGCCGCCTGCGCTATGCAAGCGCAATGTTTGCGCGCGAGGAACTGCGCCCGGCGGTGCGGCACCTCAAGGCCGGCGGCGTGCTCTGGTACGCGCCGGACCAGGACATGCGCGGGCGCGAGGCGGTGTTCGCGCCATTCTTCGGCGTCCCCGCACAGACGATCACCGCAACCCACCAGCTCGCGCGGCTCACCGGCGCGCGCGTGTTCGGTTTCTTCCATCGCCGCTGCGCGGATGGGACGGGCTACGAGATCCGGATCGAGGGGCCGCTCCCGAACTTCCCCGGCCCCGACGCCGCGACCGACGCCGCCCGCGTCAACGCGCTGATCGCGGCGATGGTCCGCGAGGCGCCGGCCGAATATCTGTGGGTCCACCGCCGCTTCAAGCGCCGGCCCGAGGGCGAGGCCGCACCCTACGACTGATCGGGTCGGGCCCGCGACCTCGCTTGCGCCTCGACCAGCTTCGCGTACTTGAGGAAAACGTAGAACGCGTCGATCGCGCAGCCGATGAAGCCTGCGCTGCCGGCGAGGAACTTGCGCTTGAGCACATAGCTACGAAAGAAGTGCCACGGCGGCTGCACGATCATCCGCAGCGCCGGCCAGCGGTAGCGTGACCGTCCGAGCCGGTGCGCGACCATGCCGCTCGAATAGCGGTTGACCTTGTCGACCTTGGTCGCGATGTCGGGCTCGCCCCAGTGCAGGAAGGTGGCGTCGAGCGCCTCGACCCGGCCGTCGACGACGGGCGCGGCGTGGATCGGGTCCTCGCTGAAGCGCACTCGCTCACGGTCGAACAGCCGCAGCATCGGGTTGTGTCGGGCATGGCGGGCCTGCAGGCGCCAGAACAGCTGCTCGCGCCGATAGAGGGTCCAGCCATCGGCGCGCGGGTCGACGAGCGCGCGCTCGATTGCGGCGCGCGCCTCCGCCGTGAGTTCCTCGTCGGCGTCGAGCAGCAGCACGTGGCGGTGGCTGGCGAGCCGGATCGCGGCCAGCTTCTGCGGGCCGTAACCGGCGAAGGGCTTGAGCTCGACGCGGGCGCCATGGCGGCGGGCGATCGCGATGGTGTCGTCGCTGCTGCCGGAGTCGAGCACGACGATCTCGTCGGCGAAGGCCGCGGATGAGAGACAGCGACCCAGGGTCTCGGCATTGTCGAGCGTGGTGACAACGAGCGTGAACGGCGAGCGTCCCGTCATGCGTCTGCCCGCGCGCGCTCCGACAGGCCGGCGCACCACATCGCGACCAGCCACCAAAACAAGAGACCCCAGAAGCTCGAGTAGAACGCGAAGTGGGTGTTGAGCGGGAAGGTCATCGCGAGCAGCGCCAGCGCCGGCGCGAAGGCGCGATCGCGGGCACCGCTCGACGCGCGCCACCAGGCGCGGATCGCGATGCCGAAGCCGAGCAGCCAACCGATGAGCCCGATCGCGCCGGTCTCGGCCGCGACCTCGAGCCCGAGATGGTGCGGATGTAGGGCGCCCTGGCGGCCATCCGGGTGGACCCACGGGTCGTCCGGCGCGGCGAAGACCGGATAGGCGTGGCGGAAGCCGCGCACGCCGACGCCATTGACCGGATGCGCCAGCGCCATTCGCGTCGCCGTCTCCCAGATCGGCAGACGGCCGGCCAGCGCGTGGTCGAGTGCCGCGCGCGTGCCCCCACCAAGGGCCAGGGTGCGCTCGACCCGCTCCTCGAACAGCGGGCTGATCCGGTAGGCCGCGACCCCGACGGCGGTCGCAGCGACCACGCTGGCGACGACCCATGCGACGAAGTGGGCCGGCCGCACCGCGACCCGCCGCAACATGACCAGCGTCACCAGGGCGTACATGATCCAGCCCGCGCGCGCGCCGGCCAGCAGGATCGCGACCGCGAGCAGCAGCCAGACCAGCGCGAAGGTCATCCGTCCATGACGGCGCCGCGCCTCTTCGAGCGCGATCGGGGACAGCACCGCGAGCACCGGCCCGAGCTTGAGGTTGTCGTCGCCGAAAACCCCGCTGACGCGGTCGCCCTCGAGGGTGCCCGCAAGGCCGAATCCGGTCAGTCCCTGCACCAAGGCGTCGAGTGCCCACAGGCCGGCGACGAGGCCAGTGGCTCCCAGCACGCGCCAGTAGAGCGCCGTGCGCTCGCGCAGCACCAGCACGGCCGCGAGCGCGAAGGGCAGGAAGCGCAGGTCGGCGAGCGCGGACGTCGCGCTGCGTCGGGCCTCTACCGCGCCGATCGCCGACAGCCACGCCGGCACCGCGTAGCAGGCGAAGAGTGCGAGCAGCAACACGACGGCCGGCGCGCGCAGCGGCCGCAGACCATCCTGCGCCAGCATCGCGATGGTGATCACGATGCCGGTCAGCACCGCGATCTCCGACAACCGACCGAGCGGCAGCAGCAGGATCGCCGCCACCATCGCGGCCGCGCCGGCAAGCGCGAGCCGGGGTGTCGGGCTTCGGCTCGGCGTGGTCGGGACGGTCATGTGCGGGCTCCGTCGCATGGCGTATCGGCGAGCGACTCGTAGATCGACACGGTGGCGGACTGCATCGCCGGGAGCGTATAGCGCGTCGGGATCGCGCCCGCGTAGCGATGGCCAATGAGTCGCGCGGCGCGCGCGGCCAGCTCGTCGCGATTGCCGGTAGCGACCGCGCCCTCGGGCATGAGCTCCGCCAGCAGCTCGCCGACGCCGCCGTGCGCGTAGCCGACCACCGGCGTGCCGACCGCGAGCGCCTCGACCACGATGCGGCCGAAGGATTCGGGTTTCGCCGACACCTGCAGCACGAGATCGGCCGCGGCGAGAGTCTCGCGCATGTCGGCGCGCGGTGGCGAGAACGCCACGCGGTCGGTGACGCCGATTTGGTGCGCGAGACGTTCGAGTTCAGCGCGATAGGCCTCCCGGCCCGGCTCGACGACGCCAGCGAGCAGTAGACCCGCATCCAGGCCATGGCCGGATCGCAGTCGCGCGACGAGGCGCAGCGCATCGGCGTGATTCTTGAGCCGCGTGCCGCGCGCCGGTAGGACGAGGAGCGGACGGCCCGCGAGGGTCGGGAATTCGGCATCGAGGGCCGCTCGCCAGCCCGCGGGAGGCCGGAAGCCGGGCGGAAACTCGGCTCGATCGATGCCGCGCGGAATCACGACGAGCCGCTCGGCCGGCGTTTCCGGCCAGTGCGCACGCACGTGGCGGCGTGCGCAGTCGGAGACGCAGATCACACGCTCGCCGCGGGTCATGATGCCGCTCCACCAGCCCGGCGAATTGAGGCCGTGGACCGTAGTCACGAAGCGGGGACGCGGCTCGGGCAGCCCGCGAAGCGCGTACCAGCCGAGCCAGGCCGGCAGGCGCGAGCGGGCGTGGACGATGTCGGCTCGGCTGGCGCAGAACAGGCGCCGCAGCGTCCCGACGTGCCGCCACGCCAGCGGCGTCTTGCGCGCCAGGTCGACCCGTACGTGCTCGGCGCCGATGGCGGCGAGCCGGTGCTCCCAGGGTCCCCCGGCCGAGATCACGAGCGCGCGGTGGCCGCGGGCGATGAGCGCCTGTGCGATCTCGATCGTGCTGCGCTCGGCGCCGCCCGTACCGAGCGCCGGGACGAGCTGGACGACGGTGAGCCGGCGGCCCATGCCGCGCCCGTGCGCCGGGTCAGTCGACGAGGACGTATTCCGCGCCGCAGTAGGGGCACTTGGCGCGGCCGGTGGCTTCGATCGGCAGATAGACGCGCGGATGCGAGTTCCAGAGGTACATGCCCGGCATCGGGCACGACAGCGGCAGCTCGGCGCGTGTCACCTCGTAGCGGTTTTGGGCGTTGGCCGGAATCAGCCGGGCCGCGGTTGGATCGGAGCGTGACATGTGCTGATTGGACCGAGCAATGGATCGATCGAGTCCAGAAGTCTAGCGCGTATGCGACGGTGACCCCGGCCGCGGGTACGGTCGATCGCAGACGCCCTCCGATGCGAACGAGGACTCTGCGGTGTGTGGGAGCGGCCAGTCTGCGGTGCGTGGCAGTGCCCAGCAGCTGGCCACGCGCCAAACCCGATCGACGAGGGCCTCCCGCGGGGGGCTCATGAGGCGGCGAGTCTGCGGGTCCAGTCGGAGCGCTGGCGCTGGACTTGGCGTCGTTACGCGGTATACACTAACGTGAGCTTAACGCGCGCTCAATGAAGCGGTTCGGGAAGCGGTTCGACTTGCAAGGGGAACTCGACGATGACAAGTTTTGGATGGCCTCGTAACACTTTGCTCTCGCTGCTCATGATGCCGAGCCTCGGCTTGGCCCAGGCCGCGACTTACACGACCACCGACGCTCCGGTTCCGATTCCGGACAACTCGGCGGGAGTCTTCACCGCCTGCCAGTCCATCGTCGTGCCCCCCGCGGCCGGCACGATCGCGGACCTCGACGTGCAGACCGCGATCACGCATACATGGGTCGGCGATCTCACCATTCGGCTGCAGTCTCCGGGTGGCGCGAGTACCCTGATGCTGATGAATCGTCCGGGCCGGACAGGGACCGGTTTCGGTCGATCCGCGGACTTCGCGTCGACGACGCCGATCACGTTCAACGATGCCGCGCCGTCCGGTCGGTCGGCGGAGACTATCGGTGAGAATCCGGCGGCGACGGCCTGTCCCGGAACGTTGGTCGTGGGCGCGGGGTGTGGTCCAGACAATTACATTCCCGCACCGGACGCGGCGGATACGCCGATCGCCGGCCTCGGGACGAATCTGGCGCAGTTCAACGGACAGCCGGCGAGTGGGACGTGGACCCTGTGCGTCGCCGACTCGGCCGGTGGCGATACGGGCACGCTGACGTCGTGGAGCATGCTCGTGACGCCCGCCGGCCCGCCGACGACGCCGCCGGTCTTTGGCTACACGCCGGCGCCCGGCTCGACGGTCACCGCGACGGGCGGTACGGGCCTGATCGGCTCGACGTCGAATCTGTCGATCGGGGTGTCGATCGCAACGCCTGGCTCTGGCACCGGCGCGGCGGCCACGACCACGCTGACCTGCACGGCACCGACGGCACCGTTCTCGGGCTTTGGCCAGACGGTGACGGCCGTGGGTGACGGCGCCATCTCCGGGGGGCCGCTGAGCGGTACTTGCACCCGCGGGCCCACCGCGGTGACGCAGACGCTGACTTGTACCGAGCGTCAGGGTGATCTGACCTTGGTGCGGACCTGGACCTTGAACTGCCCGGCCGGGACGATCCCGTCGGTGCCGGTCGACGCGACCAGCGTTTGGAGCCTGATCGCGCTGATGCTGGCGCTGTTTGGTTTCGCGGCCGTGGCGGTGCGTCGCCAGGGCTGATCGATCTCGCGGGACCGCGCTCCGGACCCGTCAGCCTCAGAGACGAGGGCGCCTTCGGGCGCCCTCGGTTTTTTTGCGGGACCCGCGTGGCGCCGCGCGTCGGCCGATTTCGCCAACCCGCAGCGCCATGCCCCTGGCTGGCCGTGAGCCTCGTCGATGGCAAATCGCGAGAGCCGTAGCCGTCCGTCTCGCCGCGCGCGAACCGAACCTTGCGATCCGCGCGCTTGGTTGCTCAGTGAACCCGCTGGCTTGGCGATGGCGCCCGCGCGAGGTCGGTGCCGTTGGCAGGCGTTGCGGACTCCGCAGGCAGGTGGCGCATCCAGTCCGGCATCGGCGCGTGGACCCGGAACTCGAGCTGGTCGAGGGCGTCGCCTTGGCTCGGCATCTGGATCTGGAGTTCGCTCGCGCCAAGGTGCTCGGTGCGCACGCAACGCGCCAGGATCACCTGCGCGATGCGTTCGGCCGCCGGCACCAGCAGCGTCTCCTCGCAGTCGAAGTCGATGCGGCCCGGGGACGAGAACAGGACCCGACCGTCCATCGCTCGGCTCGCCGAGGCAAGCAGCGCCTCGAGCTGGACCGGCTGGCTGGCCTCGATCGCCCGGAGCAGCGAACCGCCGACGTGGTCGCGGACGCCGTTGGCGAGGCCCTCGAGGTCGAGGGTCTGTCCGGCCGCCAGGAAGGGTGCAAGCCGGGCCGGCGCGCCGAGATCGAGCGAGAGCGTCAGGTGCGGCGGCGCGATCACCGCGACGCCGACGTTGAACAGTTCGCCGCGCAGGTCGTCCGGGCTGTAGCGGACCAGGAAATACGGCAGTTCGAAGTGCATCGCGAAGCTTCCTTCTCGCCGTCGACCGGCTGGATTTGCGGGTCGGCGGCCGGCTTTCAAGCCGCGACGGCGACGCGGCGCCCCTCACTCGACACGGCAGGCTTCCTCGAATGACAGCCGTGGGCTGCGCGGGAACAGGGCCTTCGGATCGCCGTAGCCGAGGTTGACCAGAAAGTTCGATCGAACGTGCGGCGCATCGGCGAAGAAGACTGCGTCGACCTTCGCCTGGTCGAAGCCCGACATCGGTCCGCAGTCGAGGCCGAGCGCGCGGGCGGCGAGGATCAGGTAGGCGCCCTGCAGCGTGCCGTTGCGGAACGCGGCGGTTTCGGCGTGCGGACTGCCTGCGAACCAGGCGCGCGCGTCGACGTGCGGAAAAAGATAGGGCATCTTGTCGTAGAAGCGATGGTCGGTCGCGATGATCGCGGTCACCGGCGCGGCCAGGGTCTTGGCACGGTTGCCTTCGTCGAGCGCGGGCGCGAGGCGCGCCTTGGCCTCGGGCGAGGCCACGAAGACGACGCGCGCCGGCGAGCAGTTGGCGCTGGTCGGCGGCATCTTCGCGAGGTCCCACAGCCGGCGCAGCGTGGCCGGGTCCACCGGTCGGTCGAGCCACACATTGTGCGTGCGGGCAGTGCGGAACAGCTGATCGAGGGCGACATCGTCGAGCACGTGCGACACGAAAAGGCTCCGGTCTTGGCAAGGCGTCGGAGTCTACCGAGGCAGTGTCGCGGGACCGTCGCCGCGGTTCCCAGTCGCGTGAAAACCCGCGATGCTCGCGCCATGGATGCGCCGACCGCTTGGGTGCTCACCGATGCCGCCGCCGGGAACCGGCGCCAGGCCAAGGCGCTCGCGCGCGCGCTCGAGCTGCGCGTGACGCGGGTCGTCGAATGCCGGCTGCGCCCACCGTGGTCGTGGTGGGCGCCGCGCAGCGCACGCTGGCTCGAGCGTGCATTGCCGCCGGCGCTCGTCGATGCGGTGCGTGCATCACCGCCCGCGATTGCGATTGGCTGTGGTCGGATCGCGGCGGCCTTCACCGCGTGGCTGCGCGTGCGGCATGGCAGCTACGCGGTGCAACTCCTCGATCCGCGCATCGACCCACGCCGCTGGGACGTGGTCGTCTGCCCGCAACACGATCGTCTCGACGGCCCGAACGTGATCTGCCCGCTGGGCTCGATCCATGACTTCGATCCGAAGCGACTCGCCGAGGCGGCGCGGACCCGCCCGGACCTCCTGACGCTGCCGCGACCGGTCACGGCCGTGCTGATCGGCGGACCGACGCGATCAGTACCGTTTGCCGGCGGCGCGGTCGAGACGCTCTCCGCGCGGCTGGCCCGCTGGCGCGGCGATGGCAGCCTCGCGATCACGGTCTCGCGGCGCACGCCGCCGGCGTGGATCGCAAGCCTGAGAACCCTTGCCACGGAAGGCCCTGGCTTTGTGTGGTCCGGCACCGATGATGGCCCGAATCCTTACCCCGCGCTGCTTGGCGCGGCCGATCGGATCGTGGTCACGGCGGACTCGGTCAACATGGCCTCGGAAGCCTGCGCGAGCGGCCGGCCGGTGTTCGTCTTCGCCGATCGACCGCCGCGGGGCAGGATTGCACGATTCCACGCGGCACTTGTCGCCGGCGGGCACGCGCGATGGATGGATGGGGCGCCAGCGCCGTTTACCGCCGTGCCGCTGGTCGAGCTGCCAACAGTGGCCGCCGAGGTCCGACGCCGTTTCGAGGCGGCGAGAGCGGATCGGGAATAGCACGCCCGGCGTCGAGGACGCGAGCGCACCACAGTGCAGCAGGCGAATCAGGGAGTGGTCGGCGGGAACGTATAGCTCGCCGCGAAGCCGAGCGGCAGTTCGAGCGCCCACCACCCAAGGAAGAAAGCCGTCCAGACGATCAGGAACGAGATCGAATAAGGCAGCATGGTCGCGACCACGGTGCCGATGCCGGCCGACTGCACGTACCTGCGGCAGAACAGTACGATCAGCGGAAAGTACGGCAGGAGAGGGGTGATGATGTTGGTCGACGAATCCCCGATCCGGTAGGCCGCCTGCGTCACGTCGGGCGAAATGCCGAGTTGCATCAGCATCGGCACGAAGATCGGCGCCAGCAGCGCCCACTTGGCCGAGGCCGACCCGATGAAGAGGTTGGTCAGGCCGGTCAGCGCGATGATCCCGACCATCGTGACCATGTCGTGCAGCCCGGCGGCCCGGAGCCAGTCGGCGCCGGTCAGGGCAAGTAGCGCGCCGAGGTTCGAGGTCGTGAACGCGTTGATGAAGTGCGCCGCGAAGAAGGCCATGACGAGGTAGTAGCCGAGACCGCTCATCGCTTTCGACATGGCGGCGACCACGTCGCGATGGTTCTTGAACGCCCCGGTGACCAGACCGTAGACGATGCCCGGCACCAGGAACAGGAAGAAAATCAGCGCAACGATCGACTGCATCAGCGGCGCGTCGACCTGGGTCAGGCCGTTCGGCGGCGTCGGCGAGCGCCAAGGTGAAGCCTCTGGCAGTGCGGTCAGTACCACCAGCGCAAGCCCGCCGAGCATCGCCGCCAGCGCGAGCGACAGCCCGAGCCGCTCCTTCGCTGCCAGCGGCTCCAGCGTCGGCATACCGCTCATGTCGCCGTCGACTGGCGTCGTGCGCTTCAGGTACGGCTCGACGACGCGGTCGGTCACGAACCAGCCGAGGAAGACGATCAGCACCGACGAGCCGACCGCGAAGAAGTAGTTGTTGAGCGAGCCGACCTGGACGCTCGGGTCGATGATCTGCGCCGCGCTGGTCGCGATGCCCGAAAGCAGTGGGTCGATGCTGGTCGGCACGAAGCAGGCCGAGAAGCCGCCGGAGACGCCGGCGAAGGCAGCAGCGAGGCCCGCGAGCGGATGGCGGCCTGCGGCATAGAAGATCACCGCGCCGAGCGGAATCACCAGCACGTAGCCGGCATCGACCGCTGCGTGCGAGAGCAATCCGACCGCCACCACCATCGGCGTCAGCAACTGGCGCGCGGTGACGCCGAGAATCGCCCGGAGGCCGGCGTTGATCATTCCCGAGGCGTCGGCGACGCCGATGCCGAGCATCGCCACGATCACCGTCCCGAGCGGCGGGAAGTTGATGAACACCCGCCACAGGTCCGACATGAACTTCGCGATCGAGTCGCCGGCCAGCAAGTTTCGGATCACCAGCGGCTCGCCGTTGCGCGGATCGATGACGTCGAAGCGCATCGACGACATCCATCCCGACAGCAGCCACACCACCAGCATCAGTGCCGCGAACAACAGCGCCGGATCGGGCAGTCGGTTGCCCGCGCGCTCGACCCAGCCGAGCAGACGGGTCAGGGCCGAATCGGCTGGCTGCGGCGCGGCTGCGGTCTGGTTCATGCGTCCTCCAACGGGAATCGCGAAGCCTCGAAGTGGTCGAGTTTACGCAAGCGCCGCTGCGCTCGCGAACGCCCGGGACTCCCGATCATCCGCCCAGGCGTGCGGCGCGTATCGACTCGAAGGCCGCAGCCGCGGATAGTGGTTCGGAGACGAGGAAGCCCTGGATCGCTTCGATCCCGCATTCCTCGACGAAGCCCGCCTGGCTCTCACGCTCGATCCCCTCGGCCACGACGGTGAGGCCGAGGCTGTGCGCGAGCTGCGCCAGACCGCGTACCAGCGCGGCGTCGCGCGGATCGCGGTCGGCGCGCCTCAGGAAACTCTGGTCGAGCTTGATCGTGTCGACCGCGAGCTCACGCAGGTGCGTGACCGATGAGAAGCCGGTGCCGAAATCATCGAGACTGATCTTGACGCCGGCCGCGTGCAGCTCGGCCAGGTTACGCTTGCAGGTGACGTAGTCGCCGAGGGCGGCCGATTCGGTCAGTTCGACCGCGATCTGCGACGTGGGCAGGGCCCGCTCCTCGAGGGCGCGTAGCACCTCTGCGGCGAGTGTCGGCGAATCCACGCTGGCCGCGCTGACGTTGACGGCGATGCGCGGCACGCGAAGCCCTTGCTCGCGCCAGGCCGAGATCGCATCGAGCGTCAACGCCAAGGCCTCCCGATCGAGCGCGGTGGCGAGGCCGAACCGCTCGATGGCATCGAGGAATCGATTGGAGCCGATCTGGCCTTCGCCGGGATGCTGCCAGCGCACCAGGGCCTCGAAGCCGACCAGTTGCCGGCCGCGGGTCGAGACGATCGGCTGAAACAGCATTTCGAACTCGCGGCGTCCGATGGCCTCGCGTAGCCCGCGCAGTGTGACGACGCGATCGGTGCGTTGGGTCGGCGCCCGTTCGGTGTCGATCAAGCGTGCGCCGCCGGCGCGCCGGGCCTGTTCGCACCCGCTGACGGCGCGAGCCAGCACCGGGGCCAGTTCCTCCTCGCCGCCAAAAGGAGCGAGCCCAGCCGAGGCCAGCACCTCGTGCTGCGGCAGCGTGGCGTCGAGCACCGCCTCGATGGCCTGTAGCGCGGCCCGCGCCAGATCCCGCACCTGCTCGGCGTTCCCGGACAGCACGACGACGAAACGCTCGCGCTCGAGTTCGGCGACCCGGTCGGCCCCGAAGTCATGGCAAAGCCGGTTCGCGAGCAGCCGCAGGCTGCGTTCGAAGCGGGCTCGCGGTACCTGGGCCGCCGCGCGCTCGAGGCCATCGAGCTCGATCACGACCAGCGCGCCTGCCGTGCCACGCAAGGACGGCCACAGTTCGGTCAGACGCACACGGTTGGCGAGGCCGGTGATCGGGTCGAAGCGCAGCAGCGTGGCGAGGCTGGCCCGCGCATCCTCGGCGCGCTGTCGCTCCACCTCGAACAGCGAAATGGCGAGCGCGAGCCCGGCGATCGCGAACCCGACCAGGTCCAGGGTCATCACCGCTTCGGTCGATACCAGTGGCGTGGCGTCGCCGGACGCCAGCAGCGCGACGAAGCCGAGCTTGAACAGCCCGAACGCGAACAGCGCGCCGCCGGTCAGCCGCAGGGCGCCCCCATGCAGGAACAACCGGATGCCGCACATCACGTAAGTTGCGCCGATCAGCACGAACAGCCAGGCGAGCCGGCGCACCATCGCGGCGTCGTCGTCGCCGGGCGCTGCGGCATAGCCGGCGGCCAGCAGTACGCCGAGCAGGGCGGCGGCTCCGATGACGCCGACCTCGAGCAGCCGGGAGGGTGGCTTGTCCTCCCGGATCCACAGCGTGCCCAGCACCAGCCACGCCATTTGCGCGTGCGCGGCTGCGAGCGAGAGCGTCATCGCGACGAAGCGCTGCGGCTCGTCGACCGCCGCACCACGGGTCGCCAGTGCGAACGACCAGCCGGCCCCGATCACGTAGACCAGCATCGCCCCGAAGCTCGCCGCCCACAGGCGGAAGTGCGGGCGCGGCTGGCTGCGCCAGTGGTAGGCGAAAAGCACGCACAGGAAAGCAGCCACCAGTGCCTGCCCCGCGGTGGTCAGCGCGATGAAGACGACCTCGGGCGGCGTCCCGCCGCTCATCTCCGATGTCCCCGGTGCCTCGGGGTCCCTGGCTGGCTGTCCGGTCTCATTTTCGCTCGAAACCCTGCTGTCCGCGGATCTTCGGGATCGGGACGCCGCGCGGCTGGCGCTTCTCGGGGGGCTTGATCTTGAAGGCCAGCGCCGCGGTATCCGCGCCCTGCGAGAACTCGATCCGGTAATCGCCCGGCAGTGCCATCAGCCGGTGGCCGAGGCGGACCGACTCGGCCACCGGGGTCTTCGAGCGGTTCGGGTTCGCACGCTCGGCCTCCGGCAGCTTCGCGAGTCGTTCCTGCTCGGCCGCGAGCGCGAGCTCGCGATCGACGAAGAGGTCCCAGCGCCAGGTGTTGATGCCTTGCCGCGCAGGTTGCCGGGTGACGTGAAGGGGCTGCCCATCCTCGTCGAGGACGCGGATCGAGACTTCCCCGTCGCGCGCCGCCCAGTACGGCACGGTCAGGTTCGGCGAGTCGGCGCGGAAGCGTCCGCGCGCCGACTCGGGATGGGCCCAGGCCGGCTCGAGGAACAGCGGATCGAAGGAATCGCCGCGATGCCAGCGTGGCGGCCGCGAGCGCCAGTTGCGGCTCGCCTGCAGGTCCTCGACCGGGAAGGCGTGCAACGCCTTGGCGCGCACCGCGGGCGTCAGCTCCTGGATCGGCAGCGCATCGAGGATCCACACGCTGCGCCCGTGCGTGCCGATCACGAGCTCGCGCTCGCGCGGATGCACGACCATGTCGTGGACCGGCACCGGCGGCAGCCCCGCCGCGAGCGATGCCCACTTCGCACCGCGGTCGAGCGAGACGTAGACGCCTTTGTGGGTGCCGACGTAGAGCACGTCAGGATTCACCGGGTCCTCGCGGACGACGTTGACCGGCTCGGCCGGTAGGCCCCGGGCGAGGCTCCGCCACGTGTGCCCGAGGTCTTCGGTCACATAGACGAAGGCGTCGATGCGGTCGTCGCGGTACGGCGTCAGCGAGACGTAGGCCCGCTCGGTGGCATGGGCCGAAGCGTGAACCCGGCTGACCCAGGCCCGCGGCAGTCCGCGTGACACGTTGCGCCACGTGACGCCGCCGTCGCTCGTCACCTGGACGTTGCCGTCGTCGGTGCCGGCCCACAGCAGGCCGAACCGTAGTGGCGACTCGGACAGCGTCGTGACCGTCGAGTATGGCGTGTCACCGCGCTCGCGCGCGGTCGAGAGGTCGGGGCTGATCGGCTTCAGCGTGCGCCCGCCGTCGAAGGAACGGAACACGCGATTGGCGCCGAAGTAGACGATCGCCGGATTGTGCGGCGAGAGGATCACCGGCGTCTGCCAGTTGAAGCGCAGCGGGGGCTCGCCGAAGGCCGGGCGCGGCCGTACCTCGCCGGCGTTGTTGCCCGAGCGCGAGTAGAAGCCGAACTGATAGCCGGTGATCAGATTGCGGTGGTCGGTCGGGTCGACCGCGATGTACATGCCGTCACCGCCGCCGATGAACTGCCAGTCGTCGCCGCGGTCGGGCCGCGCGCGCGAGCTGCCGCGCAGCGTGCCGTTGTCCTGCAGGCCCGCGTAGACGTTGTAGGGCTCGGCCATGTCGACCGCGACCGCATACACCTGGCCGACCGGCTGAGCATCCATCCGCTGCCAGGTGGCGCCGCCGTCGTAGCTGATGTCGATGCCGCCGTCGTTGCCGAGGATGATTCGGCGCGGGTTCGCGGGGTCGATCCAGATCGCGTGATGGTCGACATGCACGCTCTGGCCCTCGAAGCGCGACCAGCTGCTGCCGCCATCGGCGCTGGTGATGACCGGCACGCCGAGCGCGAACACGCGCTCGGGATCGTCGGGCATCACCTTGATCTCGCCGAAGTAGAAGCCGTAAGTGAAGGTGACGTCGCGCAGCGGCTCGGCGTGCGTCCGCCGCCACGTGGCGCCGGCGTCGTCGCTGCGGTAGATCTCGAGGCCGCGGTGGTCGGCCTCGAATAGCGCGGCGTTGGCGTCACGCAGGCGTTCGGCAATGCCGGCCGGGGTGATCTCGTTGCGTTCGACCATCGCGATCAGGCGCTCGGCGTCGAGCGTATCGTCGAGGTCGCTGCTGCGGATGAAGCCCTCGATCTCGTCCGGGTCCTGGCGCAGGAACTCCTCGCGGCTCATCGTGCGCAGCGTGCGCGCAGAGATCGGCCGGTCACCGGGATCCTGCTGGTCAGTCGGCGCCGGATCGAAGTTGTCGACGCTGGCGTACAACGTGTCCGGGCGGCTCGGTGCGATCGCGATTCCGATCCGGCCCATGTTCGGACCGTAGGGCAGGCCGGCAGTGAGCTTGGTCCAGGTATCGCCGCCGTCGGTCGACTTCCAGATGCCGGTGCCGGGACCGCCCTCGCGGAACTCCCAGGGCCGGCGCAGGCGGTCCCACAGCGCGGCGTAGACCACTTTCGGATCGCGCGGATCGAGCACCAGGTCGCTGGCGCCGGTGGTGTCGTTGGCACCCTTCAGCACGTGCTTCCAGCTGCGACCGCCGTCGTCGGTACGGAACACGCCGCGCGGTCCGCCCGGCGTCCACAGGCGCCCGATCGCGGCGACGAAGACTCGGTCGGGGTTCGTCGGGTCGATCCGCACGCGGGCGATGCGATCGACCTCGTCGAGGCCGGCGTGCTGCCAGGTCCTGCCGCCGTCCGCCGAGCGGAAGATGCCCATGCCGCCATAGGAGCTGCGCGAGGAGTTCGGCTCGCCGGTGCCGTACCAGACGACCGCGGGGTTTTGCGGATCGACCGCGAGGTCACCCGAGATCGAGGTCGGCAGCGCGTCCGTGACCGGCTCGAAGCGGGTGCCGTTATTGGTGGTCTTCCACAGCCCGCCCGAGGCGTACGCGACGTAGAAGCCGTAGGGATCGCCCGGGATCGGTTCGACGTCGACGACGCGTCCGCCCTGGATAACCGGACCGATGCTGCGCCACGTGAGGCCGTGGAAGGGCGATTCGCGTTCGAGCCGTTGGTGCTCGGCCCAAGCCGCCCAGCGGTCGGCGGCGCTTGCCGGACCGTCCTTTGCACCGACCGTCGCGGCCCCGATCAGGCCCACGACCGCAAGGCCGATCCGTGCGCCCCAGACCTTCGATCCGGACATCAGCTTCCCCTCCAAGAGATCGGCGGTCGAAGATAGCCGCTTCGCCGTCACCACGCCCGCGCGCGGCCTCGCCGACAGCCGGTGCATCCGGGCTAGACTCGCCAACGCCCGATGGGCGCGAGCCCGACCGCATGCGCACGGCGATGACCACGGACCGCGACGCCTACGCCACCCAGCCGATGACCAGCCTGTCGCGCCGCGACCTCGGCGCAGGGCACGCCTGCCTCGTCGTGATTCGCGGCGGCGAGCTCGGGGCGCGCGCGGACCTGGCTGAGGTCGATCTCGTGATCGGGCGCGCGCCCGGCTGCGGCTTCCGGGTCGAGGACCCCGGGGTCTCGCGTCAGCACTGCCGGATCTGGCGCGACGGCGACGGCTGGCGACTGCGCGACCTCGGCTCGACCAACAAGACCTTCGTCAATGGCGCGCCAGTCGACGAGGTCGAGCTGCGCGACGGCGACCGCATCGGCATCGGCGACACGGTGTTCAAGTTCGTCCGCGCGGGCTCGGTCGAGGAGCGCTACCACCAGCAGCTCTACGAGCTGGCCAGCATCGACGGGCTGACCGGCCTCTACAACCGGCGCAAGTTCCGGGAGTTGCTCGAGCAGTCGCTGCTGAAGACGCTCGAGTCCGGCGCGCCGTTGTCGTTGGCGTTCGTCGACCTCGACCACTTCAAGCGCATCAATGACACCCACGGGCACCAGACCGGCGACGAGGTGCTGCGCGGCGTCGCCGAGGTCGTGCGCGGCCAGTTGCGCGAGGGCGATGTCGCCGGCCGCCTCGGCGGCGAGGAATTCGCGGTGTTCCTGCCGGAGACCCCGATCGGCGTCGCTGCCGACTGGGCCGACGCGCTGCGCGCCGCGGTCGCAGCCAAGCGCCATCGGATCGAGTCCCTGGAACTGGTCGTAACCGTCAGCCTCGGCGTCGCCGCGTGGCACCCGGAGCGACCGACCAGTGCCGACCTGATGCGCGCGGCCGACGAGCAGCTCTACGCGGCCAAGGCCGCTGGGCGCGACCGCATCGCGGTCGCCGGCGGCATCACCCGGCCCGCGCCGCGATGACGAACAGCGCTAT
Organism: uncultured Lysobacterales bacterium; assembly: GCA_937924195.1. Lineage (GTDB taxonomy): Bacteria > Pseudomonadota > Gammaproteobacteria > Xanthomonadales > Ahniellaceae > UDEA-SF1. The sequence continues at coordinate 6,906 of CALDVP010000236.1, read as the reverse complement.
CACGCAGCCGAAGCCGGCGGTCCACGCGAGGCTCCGGGCCGTCGCCCAGTCGGCGATGTAGAACGCGCCGTAGGCGAGGCGGGTGAGGACGAAGCCGACCGCGAGGGCGTCGACCCGCACCGGCTCGGCGCCGGCGAGGCTTGCAATGATCACCGCTGCGGCGAAGGGCGGGAAGGCCTCGAGTCCGTTCTGGTGCGCCCAGTACGCACGCTTGCGGAAGCCCGGCAGGTCCGATCCGGCGAAGTCCCGCGGCCGGCGGTTGTCGTAGCCCGGGCCGCTGCCCTTGGCGATGCCGACGAAGATGTAAGGGAGCAGCGCCGCGACGAGGACGCACCAGTAGGCGAGAGTCATGGTCGACTCCGGAAGGGGGGTCGGCCGCATTCTGGGCCACCGCCCGGGGTCCCGCCAGCGGCCGCGGCCGCGTCGGGCCGGTCAGCGCCGACATTCCTTGCGCGCTCTCGGTCGGCCGTCCTACAATCCCGCGGCTTTGCAGCAGCCGGTGCCTTCCGTGGTTCCGACCTCCCGATACGCCCGACGGGCCGCGCTGGCACTGCCGCTCGGCCAGGCAGCGATCGGCATGCTCGGCGGGCTGGTGTTGAGCTTCGCTTCCGCGTCGGCCGCGCTCGGCTTCCTCGCCGGGTCGATGGTCCTCGCGGCCGGGTTCCTCGCGTTCGGCTGGCGCACCGCATGGGTGGCGACGGTTCCGACCGGTCCAGGGGCCTTCGGGCGGCTGCTGTTGGGTCTCGGATTGAAGTGGTTGGTCATCGCGGCTGGATTGGCGCTTGCGCTGTCGGCCGAACGGCTCGAACCCCTCGCGGTGCTCGCCGGGGCGGTGACCGGCTATCTCGCCTATCTCCTTTGCTTGCCGTGGTTGCTTCGATGAGTGCAGCCTTGTTTGTTCTTCCGCTCGTGGCCGGCGACAGCCCGAGCGAGTACGTCAGCCACCACCTGAAGCACCTGACCCAGCCGATCGGACAGGGGGGCTTCTGGACGCTCCATGTCGACAGCCTGCTGGTCTCGATCGCGATCGGGATCCTCGGGATCGGCATCTTCTGGCGGACGGGGCGCAAGGCCACGTCCGGCGTGCCTGGCAAGTTCCAGGCCTTCATCGAGCTCGCGGTCGAGTTCATCGACGGCCAGGTTCGCGATGTCTTCCACGGTGACCGTCGCTTCGTCGCGCCGCTGGCGCTGACGATCTTCGTCTGGATCTTCCTGATGAACGCGCTGAAGCTGCTGCCGGTCGACCTCGGGCCTGCGGTCGCGAAAGGTGCATTCGGGCTCGAGTACTTCCGCCTCGTCCCGACCACCGATCTCAACGTCACGCTGGCGATGAGCACGATGGTGCTCTTGATGATGTTTGCATTCGCGATCAAGGCCAAGGGCGGATTCGGCTTTGTTGCCGAACTCTTCACCGCGCCGTTCCACGCCCACAGCCCGCTGCTGAAGGCGGTGCTGGCGCCGGCCAACTTCGGGCTCAATGTGATCGAGTACCTCTCGAAGCCGGTGTCGCTGGCGATGCGGCTGTTCGGCAACATGTATGCGGGCGAGCTCGTGTTCCTGCTGATCGCACTGCTGTTCATGGCCGGCGGACAGTTCCTGTTCGGCGATGGCGCGACCTTCGGCACCCAGGTCGGCGGCGCGCTGGCCTTTCTCGGTGGCGTGCTCGCCGGGGCCGGGTGGTCGATCTTCCACATCCTGGTGATCTCGCTCCAGGCCTTCATCTTCATGATCCTCACCGTCGTCTATCTGTCGATGGCGACCGAGGCGCACTGACTCGTTTCCGCATCCACCAACACCTTCCCACGAGGACAACACCATGGAAGCTGCCATCCCCGCCCTGCTCGCCCAGATCCAGGCCTACACCGCGCTCGGCATCGGCATCATCATCGGTCTCGGCGCGCTCGGTGCCTGCATCGGCATCGGCATCATGGGCTCGAAGTTCCTCGAGAGCGCCGCGCGTCAGCCGGAGCTGGTCCCGATGCTGTCGGGCCGCATGTTCCTGCTCGCCGGTCTGATCGACGCGGCGTTCATCATCGGCCTCGCCATCGCGCTGTTCTTCGCGTTCGCGAACCCGCTGCTCGGCGCGATCGCCGGCGCCTGATCGCGTTGCGTTCGTCCGCGGTCCGCGTCCCGCACTGGCGGGGCGTGGCCGCCTAGTCGCGCAACCGACCTGGAGTCCCGCCATGACCCTCAACGCCACCTTCATCGGCCAGTTCATCGCGTTCGCGATCCTGATCTGGTTCTCATACAAGTTCGTGTGGCCGCCGCTGGTCAATGCGATCGAGGAGCGGCAGAAGAAGATCGCCGACGGCCTCGCCGCGGCCGAGCGCGCCCGCAAGGAGCTCGCGGACGCCGACGCGCGTGTCGCCGACGAGATCCGCAAGGCCCGCGTCGAGGCGAGCACGATCGCCGACCGCGCCCAGAAGCAGGCGATCGAGATCATCGAGAAGGCCAAGCAGGATGCGATCGTCGAAGCGGCCCGCCAACGAGCGGCCGCCGAGGCCGAGATCGAGAATCTCAGTTTCAAGGCGCGCGAGATGCTGCGCCAACAGGTCGCCGAGCTTGCGGTCAAAGGCGCGGAGAAGATCCTCGCCCGCGAAATCGACGCCGCCCGCCACCGCGACCTGCTCGACGCCCTCGCCAAAGAGATCTGATCGATGGCTACCAGCAGCCTGACGATGGCTCGACCCTATGCCCGCGCGGCCTTCGAGACCGCGCGCGATGCCGGAGCCCTGGCCGAATGGGACCGCGCGCTCGCCTTTGCAGCGGTCGCCGCGAGCGTGCCGGAAGCCGCGCGCGCTCTCGGTAATCCGCGGCTCACGGCTGCGGATCTGGTCTCGCTCCTGCTGCCGCCGGGCACCAGCGCCGATTCGCCCTTCGGGCGTTTCGTCGCGTTGCTCGCCGAGAACCGCCGGATCGCGCTGCTGCCCGAGATCGCCGAGCTCTACGCCGCCTTGCGTCGCGAGCACGAAGGCGTGCTGCGTGCCGTCGTGACGAGCGCGGTGCCGCTCGACGAGTCGCAGCGCGCCGCGATGGCGACGGCGCTCGAGCGCCGTTTCGGCCGCCGTATCGAGATCGAGACCGCGGTCGACCCCTCGCTGATCGGCGGGGCGGTAGTGGCGGCCGGCGAGCTCGTGATCGACGGTTCGGTGCGCAATCGCCTGAAGCAGTTGCGCGACGCGCTGACGGCATGACGCGGCGCATGGTGAATGGCGAATAGGAACACCGCCCTCGCGTCCGTATCCGGAATCGGGGCTCCCGTTCGCGATCGTCTCGAGCCACACGCCGTCCACAGGATTCATTGACACAGCGCCGCGACCCGGCGCCGACTACGGGAAACCCCATGGCCACCCAGCTCAACCCCAGCGAAATCAGCGAACTGATCAAGAACCGCCTGGCCGAGGCCAAGCTTGCTGCCGAGGCACGCAACGAGGGTACGGTCACGTCGGTATCGGACGGCATCGTCCGCATCCACGGCCTGGCCGACGTGATGCAGGGCGAGATGGTCGAGTTGCCGGGCAACACCACGGCGCTGGCCCTGAATCTCGAGCGCGATTCGGTCGGCGCGGTCGTGCTCGGTGACTACGAGCATCTGCGCGAGGGCGATACCGCCCGCACCACCGGCCAAATCCTCTCGGTACCGATCGGCCCCGAGCTGCTCGGTCGCGTCGTCAACGCCCTCGGCGAGCCGATCGACGGCAAGGGCCCGATCAATGCCAAGGAGACCGCACCGGTCGAACGCATTGCTCCCGGCGTAGTCTGGCGCAAGTCGGTATCGCAGCCGGTGCAGACCGGCTACAAGGCGGTGGACTCGATGATTCCGATCGGTCGCGGCCAGCGCGAGCTGATCATCGGCGATCGCCAGACCGGCAAGACGGCGCTCGCGGTTGACACCATCATCAACCAGAAACACTCGGGCATCCGCTGCATCTACGTCGCGATCGGCCAGAAGAACTCGACGATCGCGAACATCGTGCGCAAGCTCGAAGCCGAAGGCGCGATGACCTACACCACCGTCGTCGCCGCATCGGCCTCGGAATCGGCCGCGATGCAGTACATCGCCGCCTATTCCGGCTGCACGATGGGCGAGTACTACCGCGACCGCGGCGAGGATGCGCTGATCATCTACGACGACCTCTCCAAGCAGGCGGTCGCCTACCGCCAGATCTCGCTGCTGCTGCGCCGCCCGCCGGGTCGCGAGGCCTACCCGGGTGACGTGTTCTACCTGCACTCGCGCCTGCTCGAGCGCGCCGCGCGCGTCAACGAGGCTTACGTCGAGAAGTTCACGAACGGCGCGGTCAAGGGCAAGACCGGCTCGCTGACCGCGCTGCCGATCATCGAGACCCAGGCCGGCGACGTCTCGGCCTTCGTCCCGACCAACGTGATCTCGATCACCGACGGCCAGATCTTCCTCGAGACCGACCTGTTCAACGCCGGCATCCGCCCGGCCGTGAACGCCGGCATCTCGGTGTCGCGCGTCGGTGGCGCGGCGCAGACCAAGATCATGAAGAAGCTCTCGGGCGGCATCCGCATCGCGCTCGCCCAGTATCGCGAACTTGCGGCCTTCGCCCAGTTCGCGTCGGACCTCGACGAAGCCACCCGCAAGCAGCTCGAGCGCGGCCAGCGCGTGACCGAGCTGATGAAACAGAAGCAGTACGCGCCAATGTCGGTCGCGCAGCAGTCGCTGTCGATCTACGCCGTGGACAAGGGCTACATGGACCAGGTCCCGGTCGCGAAGATCGCGGCCTTCGAGGCTGGCCTGCAGGCGCACTTCGCGAATACCCGCGGCGAGCTGATGCAGAAGATCGACGCGACCGGCGACTGGAACGACGAGATCGAGGCGGTCTTCAGGGCCGGTATCGAGGAGTTCGTCAAGACCGGCACCTGGTGACGTGACGGCGGGCCGGGGCGGCCCGCCACGAAGGGCGCCCGGTTCGCCGGGATCGTGTTGCGGGGCTCGCCCCGTTCCGAGGCAAGTGGAGCGCTCGATCGCTCCCGAGGGATTCGAGATGGCAGGCGGCAGGGAAATCAAGACCAAGATCAAGTCGGTGCAGAACACCCGCAAGGTGACGCGCGCGCTGGAGATGGTCTCGGCCTCGAAGATCCGCAAGGCGCAGGACCGCATGAAGGCCTCGCGTCCTTACGCCCGCGCGATGAAGCAGGTCATCGGCCACCTCGCGCAGGCCAATTCCGAGTTCCAGCACCCGTACCTGGTCGAGCGCAGCGAGATCAAGCGCGTCGGCTACATCATCGTCTCGTCCGACCGCGGTCTTGCCGGCGGCCTCAACAACAACCTGTTCCGCAAGCTGCTCGGCGACATCCGAAAGTGGCAGCAGCAGGGCGCCGAGGTCGACGTCGTGACCATCGGCCAGAAGGCGACGGCGTTCTTTCGCCGGATCCGGGTCGGCATGCTCGCCTCGGCGACCCACCTCGGCGACACGCCGCGAGTCGACCAGCTGGTCGGCGTGATCAAGGTGATGCTCGACGCTTACTCGAGCGGCAAGATCGACAAGGTGTTCCTGGTCTACAACGACTTCGTCAACACGATGACGCAGCGCGCGGCCTTCGACCAGCTGCTGCCGCTGCCGGCCTCCGAGACCGCGGTCGCGCGCCACGACTGGGACTACATCTACGAGCCGGACGCGCAGTCGGTGCTGGACCACGTGCTGACGCGCTACATCGAGTCGCTGGTCTACCAGGCGGTGATGGAGAACGTCGCCTCCGAACACGCCGCGCGCATGGTCGCGATGAAGGCGGCGTCGGACAACGCGACCAAGCTGATCGGCACGCTGAACCTCGTCTACAACAAGGCCCGCCAGGCCGCGATCACGCAGGAGATCAGCGAGATCGTCGGCGGCGCGGCGGCGGTCTGAGCGGCGCTGCGCCGCCCGCGCGACCGAACCGAATCAACGAATCATCCGGAGCACATCCATGAGCCAGGGCAAGATTGTTCAGATCATCGGCGCCGTCGTCGACGTCGAGTTCCCGCGCGCCGAAGTCCCCAAGGTCTACGACGCGCTCAAGGTGCACGGCACGGACATCACGCTCGAGGTGCAGCAGCAACTCGGCGACGGTGTCGTCCGCTGCATCGCGCTCGGCTCGACCGACGGTCTCAAGCGCAACCTCGTCGCCGAGAACACCGGCCGCGCGATCGCGGTGCCGGTCGGCAAGGGCACTCTGGGCCGCATCATGGACGTGCTCGGCAACCCGATCGACGCGTGCGGCCCGGTCAAGGCCGACACGACGTGGGGACTCCACCGCGCCGCGCCCTCCTACGAGGACCAGGCCGCGACCACCGAGCTGCTCGAGACCGGCATCAAGGTCATCGACCTGATGTGCCCGTTCGCGAAGGGCGGCAAGGTCGGCCTGTTCGGCGGCGCCGGCGTCGGCAAGACCGTCAACATGATGGAGCTGATCAACAACATCGCGACCGAGCACTCGGGCCTGTCGGTGTTCGCCGGCGTCGGCGAGCGCACCCGCGAAGGCAATGACTTCTACCACGAGATGCAGGAATCGGGCGTCGTCAACGTCCAGGAGCACGAGAAGTCCAAGGTCGCGATGGTCTACGGCCAGATGAACGAGCCGCCGGGCAACCGGCTTCGTGTCGCGCTGACCGGCCTGACCATGGCCGAGTACTTCCGCGACGAGGGCCGCGACGTGCTGCTCTTCATCGACAACATCTACCGCTACACCCTGGCCGGCACCGAGGTGTCCGCGCTGCTCGGTCGCATGCCGTCGGCGGTGGGCTACCAGCCGACGCTGGCCGAGGAGATGGGCGTGCTGCAGGAGCGCATCACCTCGACCAAGACCGGCTCGATCACGTCGATCCAGGCGGTCTACGTCCCCGCGGACGACCTGACCGACCCCTCGCCGGCGACCACCTTCGCGCACCTCGATGCGACCGTC
>CALDVP010000235.1 GCA_937924195.1 uncultured Lysobacterales bacterium | reverse complement strand
TCGCGCGTGCGCCGCGCCGGCGAGCACAGCACGCGCGCGAAGCGCAGCCCGCTCGCGGCCAGGTGCGCGCCGACCCGCGCGGCGTCGGCGCGGCCGCGCGCCGACAGCGCGCGATCGAAGTCGCCGCCGCCGGCGTCTGGCTCGGCGTGGGCGTGGCGCAGCAGCACGATGGTGCGAGTCACGGCGCCGGCACGAGGTTGATCAGCGGCGTGTTCGAGCGCGTCCACGTCCCGCCGCCGACCGCGGCCGGCAGCGGCAACGTGGTGCTGTACGTCGCCGAATTGTTGTCGAGGAAGTCCAGCGTCAGACTGCCCGCCGGGCGGCCCGTCGACAGCCAGTCCGGCAGCCGGGCGCAGGTCGGGCAATGGGTGTTGATCGTGAACTGCGCGGCCGTGACCGGATCGGTCGCCGGTACCTGGCCGAGCGTCCAGACCGGCTGCCCCGCGGCGTTGTAGATGTAGTGGACGAAGAAGAACTCGTTGCCGGTCCCGCCGGACTGGTTCGGGAACTCGTCGATCGCGAGGCCCCAACCGGCGCTGCCGGGCTCGTTGGCCGCACCCCAGGCGCCGATGCGTGGCAATGACGGGCGCGCGAAGCGCAAGACCTGCCGCTCACCGAAGGGCTGGCCGTCGATGGTCGCGGTCAGCACGATCTCGGTCGGGGAGAGATAGCTGACCACGCCCTGGCCGACCACCTGGCCAGTCGCGACCAGCGTCGCTGGGTTCTGGGTGAAGCGGAAGATCTGCACTTCCGCCTGGTTTCCGATCCGGCGATCGTTGAAGTCGCCCTGCAGGGTCAGCCACGAGGGTCGCCGATCCGGGGTGCCGGTATACCACTGGCCGAAGAGGACCGGCCGGCGGTTGGCGAGCGGCACCTCGAGCAGGTTGATCGCATTGCCATCGCGGTCAAAATTGGTGAAGAAGCCCCGTGGCAGCGGCGTTGGTGTGGGCTGGATCGGGCACGCGGTCGAGGCCTGACAGTTGCTGCCGCTGCCGACGGTCCCGGTGAAGAGATCGGTCGCACCGACCAGCGAGGCCCGCGCGGCCTCGACCGTGCCGAGGTAGCGAACCCCGAGCGGCGAACCGCAGGCCGCGCCGCGATCGACCTCGAACTCGATCTGCCGGGTCGTGCTGGCGCCGGGCGCCAGCGCCGGGACCGCGGTCGCCGGCGTCGCGATCGAAAAGTCGGCTGCCCGCAGCGCTGGCGGCAGACCGGCCGGATGGTAGAAGCACACCGCACGGTTGGCCGGCGCACGCCCGGAGACATTGCACGCGTACTCGAGTCCGTCGCTGGCGGTCCGATTGCGCTGCCCGATCGTCGCCGAGCCACCCTGCAGCGGATCGGCCGACAAATACTGATGCACGATCGCCCAGCTGCGGTCGTAGACGATGGTCTGGAAGGTGAAGGCCGGTGTCGACGGAGCCTGATCAAACCGTTCCATGTCGCGCCACGTGAAAACCGTGCAGCCCTCGGCTGGCGCGCCGGGGTAGATCGGCCGCGGACAGCTCGCGAAGAACTCCCGATACAGCCCGCCGTTCGCGGTGTTCCGCACGACCAGATCATCGTGCAGCGGATCGATCCGCCCACCGACACTGCCCTGGCCCGGCGACACCAGGCCACAGACGTTCTGGAAGTTACCGCCCGTGTCGGCGAGGCCGGTCGACAGATAGCCGTTGGTCGACATCACGAGCTGGGTGATCCGCTCGCCGTAGAAGTCGAGGCCGTTCGGACCGAGCGGGAGCGGATCCGACGCACGGCCATCGTCGCGCGCCGGGAAGCCGGGTCCTGCCGCCGTCAGCGGCAGCGGCTGCACGTTGCTGCCGACCGGGATCGCCTGGAACGCACATTCGATTCTGGTCGAATCGACCAGCTGGTTGCCGAACAGATCCCGGCTCGCGCTGCCCGAGGTCGTGACGCGGCCGAACGCGGCGACGCCGTTCGCGACCGCCTGGGCACCGGCCTGGTTGGTCAGTGTGACCGGAAGCCGCCAGCGCTCGCCGGGCTCGATCGCATCGTCGCCGTCACCGCAGACCTGGACCGGCGTGCCGGCGGTCGCGCGCACGTCCGCGGCCAGTAAAACCACCGTGCGCTGGGCCTGGCCGACGCAACCAGTGGCATCGGTGACGCGCACCAGCACGTTGATGTTGCCACTGCTCGCGTACTGAGCGGTTTGCGTGACCGCGCCGGATACGTTCTCGACCGTACGGTCGATCGCGTCATCGCCATCGACGTCCCACTCGACCCGGAACGGCCCGGACCCGGACGGGGTCACGCGCAGTGTGACGACGCTGCCGGCGGCAGCCGTTGCCGGCGCCTCGAGCGCGATCGTCGGTGCCGCACAGCTGGCGACGCCATCGACCGTCAGTGCCCCGGTTCCGTCCGGATCGAGGTGGTCGGAGAAACGGGTCGCAGCCGAGCCACCACCGGTCCAGGCCACGTCGAGCCGGCCGAAGTAGTCGTCGAGGTCGTTGCCGCACGCCGCGGCCCCGCCGGAAAGGAATCCGATCAGACGCCGCTGTGGGTTCAACAGACCGGAGCCGGACGAGCCCTGCTCGGTCGTGCCGAGATCCCAGTCGACCACGCGCCAGTGGAAATCGCCCGGCACCGCGACCGTGGTGTTGTCACTGCGCTGAGGAGGATCGAGATCGAAGCTGACCCGTTTTTCATGACCCGCCGGGTGATGCACGACGCTGGTCGATGCCGGCACGGTGTTGCTGCGGTCCCATCCGTTCCAGAACGGGTTCGCGGCCGCCGGGATCGCGGTGTTCAGCGCCAGCAGGGTCGAATCGCTGGGCGCATGGGTCGCCACCAGCGTGGCGCCGCCGGTCTGTTCGATCGAGTTGCCGGTGAGGGCGATCACCTGGCCGTTCTGCGCGCTGCCGACCGGGCGGCAGGTCGGGCTCTCGTAGCGCCAGTAGAGCACCAGCGCTGCGGCTTCGGATGCCGACGAAATGCAGTGGTTCGCGGTCGTGAACAGGCGTCGCCGATCACCTCGGGTGTTGTTGACGAGCTGTCCCGAGCACAGGAAGCCCGAGAAGGTCATCCGCGCGGCGGCGCGGATCGGGTCGCGGATCGGGTTGCCTTCCGGGCAGACCGCATCGACATTGCAGGTGCCGGCCTTCGCGAAGGGGCTCATCCCGGTGCGGATGTCGCGGTAGGCCTGGTGCACGGTGCCGAGCTCGAGCGCGACATGGTCTCTCAGCGCGGTCGGGACCAGCAGTTCGAGACGCGCGCCGGAGCCCTCGACCAGCGGCGTCCAGAACTGGCCGTGGCGGGTGTTGTCGGCGTCGGTCCAGGGCCCCTTGACGACGCTGCCGTCGCCGCTGGCCAACCACAGCTTCGCGCCCTGCGGCAGCGAGAAGCGGCGAAAGCCGAGATCGACGCCGATCGCGTTCGCGGCGTCGATCTCGAGCCGCCACAGCGAGGTCCCGTCCGGCAGGTCCAGCCACTCGCCCGGCATCGCCTTCGCGGCCGAACGCACGTCGATCGCGACCTTCGCCGGCAGCGCGTAGCGCAACGGGCCAGGCTTGGTCCCGAGCGCGCTCTTGCCGTCCTCGTCCAGCGCTTTCGCGACGTCGATCGGCGGCAGCACCAACCGCTCGGTTGGCGGCAGCGGCGCCAGTCCCAGCGAGGTGCTCGGCAGTTCGGCGGCGGCCGGCGGCGTGCTCGCACCGATCAGCGCGGCGAGGAGGAATCGGGTCATCGAACGCATCGTCGTCTCCGGGTCTTGCTTTCAGTGCCCGAGCGTATAACGCCGCTCGGACAGTGCAAGCAGCCGCGTCACGCCGCGGTCATCGGCGATTGCGAAGGTCCTGCCATGCCTACCCCAGCGCAGATCGTGCTGATCGCCGTCGCCGCCGTCGTCGTAGGCTGCGCGCCAATGCCAGAACCGACGTCCTCGCCCGCCCCCGCGCCCGCCACAGCCGATGCGATGGGTCGACCGGCCCTGTCCGCGCGGGTGCTGGTGATCGCGCACCGCGGCGCGAGCGGCTACCTGCCCGAGCACACGCTCGCCGCCTACGCGCTCGCGATCGCGCAGGGCGCCGACTTCATCGAGCCGGACCTGGTGCCCACGCGCGACGGCGTCCTGATCGCGCGCCACGAGAACGAGCTGTCGGCCACCACCGATGTCGGCGAGCGCCCGGAGTTCGCCGACCGGCGCGCGACGAAGATCATCGACGGCGTGCGCGTCGAGGGCTGGTTCAGCGAGGACTTCACGCTCGCCGAGATCCGCACGCTGCGCGCCCGCACGCCGTGGCCGGCGCTGCGGCCGGAGGCCGCCGCCGAGGACGGTCGTCACCCGATCCCGACCTTCGCCGAGGTCCTCGCGTTGGCCCGCGCGCATCCGAGCGTCGGCGTCTATCCCGAGACCAAGCACCCGAGCCATTTCGAGCGCACGGGCACCCGGATCGACGGCACGCCGATCGCGACCGACATCACGCGCCTGCTGGTGGAGACCCTGGTCGCCGCAGGCTTCACCGATCCCGCGCGCGTCGTGATCCAGAGCTTCGAGCCGGGCAATCTGATCCGCCTGCGCCGGGAGATCCTGCCCGCCGCCGGCCTCGACCTGCCGCTGGTGCAGTTGCTGGGCAATGTCGATCCCGCGCGCGCCCGGCCCGGCGACGGATTTTCCGCGCCCTTCGATCTCACCGACCCTGCGCTCGATGCCGCGACGCTCGACGCCCGCTATCCGGGGCTCGCCAAGGCCCTCGGCCGCTCGCCGGCCGGGATCGGCTACGACGCGCTCGCGACGCCCGCCACGCTTGCCTGGATGCGCGCGACCTATGCCGACGGCATCGGGCCGTGGATCACGAATCTCGTAGCTCGCGAGGCCATCACCGGCATCCCGCAGGACGCAAACCAGCCGCGCGCGCGACTGACCGGCGCGGTCACGCCGCTCCTCGCCGATGCCCGTCGCGCCGGGCTTGCCGTGCACCCGTACACGCTGCGCGCCGAACCGGCTTTCCTTGCGCTCGATCCCAACGGCGAGATCCAGTCGGTCGAGGTTGCCGCGATCCAGTTGCTCGAACTGGGCGCCACCGGGTACTTCATCGACCATCCGGATCGCGGGGTCGCCGCGCGAGGACGTGGCGCGCCCGATCGCGTCGAGGCCATCGCGAATCACCGCCCCGGCACGCGCTCGAAGCGGTAGCCGGAATAGGTGAACGCAGGCTCGGGGCCCTCGAGGTCGAAGACCAGGCGCTCGCCCTGGTTGGGGCCAAGGCCCTCGGTGAGGACCGTGGTCGCGTTGATCCGGCGCAATGGAATCAGCGGACGGACGTCGATCACGAAGGGAATGCGGTAGCGCGCGACCAACTGGCCGTCGCGGCGCTCGAGGCGCACGCGGTCGATCTTGGCGTCGCGGAGCAGGCCGTCGGCATCGACGATGCGGTATTCGCCGACCAGGTCGTCGGCCGTCGACGGCGTCGGCTCGTAGGCCGTGCCAAGCAGGAACCAGCGCTCGGCGGTGAATGCGATCAGCGCGCGGACGGTGTTGATCCGGACCGGCGCGATCGCGACCCGGTCGAGGCGCTCGAAGCCGATCGGAATCACGCCGAGCAGGTCGTAGCGCACTCGGAACCAGCCGTCGCCGCGCGGGTCGGCGCGGAAGCGGATACCGGCCGTGGTCGCGCGAAAGCCGGATGGCCGCGGTTCGACGACCAGCTCGCCGCCGGGGGTCACGTAGCGCGGGGCTGGATCATCGGCGACGACGCCGGGCGGCCATGGCACCCGCTCGGGCAGCGGCCGGTCGCGGTCGCGTTTCGGGGCCCCGGCGCGGATCGCGAGCAGTGCGTCGAGCGCGTCGGCCGAAAGGTCGAACAGCGATTCGCGGCGGTCGTCGAAGTTCGCGACCGCGACCACCGCCAGGCCATGGTCGAGCGCGATCCGAGCCTCGGCGCGGAAGCCCGGCGCGACGCCGACCAGCGAGGCGATGCGACCGACGCCCGGGCGCACGCTGGTCGCGAGCCCCCACGGGATGCCCTGGGCGTTACCGAGGTCGAGCGCGAGATCGCTATTCGCCGGCGTCGTCATCGCACGCAGCATCGCGTCGTCCAGCAGCGGCGCGGCGCGTGCGACGCCCGGCATCAGCGCGGCGGTCAGCCGCGCGAGGTCGGCGAGGCTCGAAACCACGCCCTGCGCCGAAGCGTCGCGGGCGATCCACGCCAACTCGACCTTGCCGTCGCGGTGCGCCCGCGCGACCGCGGCGTCATGGACGGTCGAGGTCGCGACGAGGCCGAGCGGATCGCCGATCTCGACCGCCAACAGGTCTGCGTAGGGCATGCCGCCGGCCTCCTGGAGCACCTCGCCGAGCAGCGCGTAGCCGA
>CALDVP010000234.1 GCA_937924195.1 uncultured Lysobacterales bacterium | reverse complement strand
ACCGATGAAGTGCTTTTTGTCGACCACGGCGGCCTGGATATTGAAGCGCGCGAGCCGCACCGCGGCGCACGCGGCATACAGGAAGGCCACCGACCAGCCGAGCTTGCCCGCGGCGTTGCCGAGCATCTTCAGTTCGACCAGCGACCAGAGGTAGATGACCAGCGCCGGCGCGAGCCCGAAGCTGACGAGGTCGGCGAGCGAGTCGTACTGGACCCCGAACTCGCTCTGGGTGCCTGTCAGCCGCGCGACCCGGCCATCGATGCCATCCAGCACGCCGGCGACGAAGATCGCGACCGAAGCGGCGACGAACTCGTTGTTGATCGCGGCGATGATCGCGTAGAAGCCTGCGAACATCCCGCCCGTCGTGAACAGGTTCGGCAGCAGGTAGATGCCGCGGGGGCGCGGCTTTTGGGACGGTGGGCTGGGTTCCATCGTGTCCGGCCTTCGGATCGTCGGCGAGTCTAGCCCGGAGCCCGGGGCGGAGCGCGGGTCCGCGGCCGTGGCTGATGTCAGGGCCCAGGGGGCCAATCGTGTCGGCAGTGTCATTTCATCGCCGGTGGTCGGCGAAATGCGAACTCGGTGCTTGTGCGGCGCGCCGCTCGGTGCTAACAAACGCTCATTCCGAAACGGGAGCCCCCGATGCGTGCCTTGATCCTGCTGGTCGGATTGTTTCTTGCCGCAACGACTGCCCTCGCGGCGGAGTATTACTTCAAGTGGCGGGATGCCAACGGCGTCTGGCAATACACCCAGCAGCCGCCGGCCGAGGGTATCCAGAGCGAGCGCATCAACGTGTCGACCGGGCGCTCGGAGCCCTTGCCCCCGCCAGAGGCGGCCGCCGATGCATCCGGGGTGGCCGCGGCCGCTGCCAACAATGCCGAGATCGAGAAGCGTCGGCGCGAGGCCTGCCAGGCTGCGCGCGCGAACGTCGCAACCATGGAGGCCAACCCGACGGTCACGATGTTGAACGCCGACGGGACCCAGCGCACGCTCTCTCCGGAGGAGACGCAGCGCCAGCTCGAGCTGGCCCGCGCGCAGGTCACGCTCTACTGCGCGCCGGCGCCGCAGCGCTGACGGAATGCGGGCCGCGGCGTGCAGGCCCTGCCGCCTCGCACCGTCGGCTCGAGCATCGAAGGATCGAGCCCGCAGCCTTTGCGCAGCTGGCCTTCGGGCGAGTAGCGCTCCGGCGCCTCAACCGAGCATGCACGCGACGCCGGCAAGCGTCAGCGTGATGCCGACCGCCTTGCGTCGCGACATCGGTTCCCGCAGCAGCAGCCAGGCCAGCAGCACGATCCAGACCGACGCGGTCTCGTTGAGGATCGCCGCGACCGATGCGGTCGTGTACTTGTAGCCGCCAAGCCAGAGCAGCATCGACAGCAACTGGCCGACCAGTGCGGCCACCACCAGCATCGCCCAGCCGCGTTGCCCGAGCGGCTCGCCGCGCGTGCCGAAGCCGTGGCGCAGGATCATCGCGACCAGCACCATGCCGGCGACGCCGCCGGCCATCCGGATCGCGCTGACCCACAAGAGATCGGCCCGTTCGAGGATGCGCTTGACCATCACGATCGCGACCGCCATCAGCAGCACGGCGAGCACCCCCGTGGCGAGCCCGATCGCAAGGTCGCGCCGCGACACCGACTGGTCGCCATGCGGTTCGTGGATCACCAGCACGCCGGCGGTCACGAGCGCGAAGCCGGCGAGTTGCGTCGCGCTCAGGCGTTCGTCGAGGAACACGAACGCAAGCAGGATCACGAACGGGCTATAGCAGTTGCCGACGATGCCCATGCGGCCGGCGCCGACACGGTTCAGCGCGCGGAAGTACAAGGTGTCGGCGATGCCGATACCGATCAGGCCCGAGGCGAGGCAGACCAGCACCTCGGTGGGGGTGAGCGCGGGCGGCGATAGCCCGTGCCAGATTGCGATCAGCGGCAGCAGGGCCGACAGCACGAGCAGGTTCTTGTACAGGTTGAGCGACAGCGGCGGCAGGTGCTCACCGAGTCGCTTGTACAGAATCACGCCGAAAGCCCACGCAAGAGCGCTCGCAAGAGAGAGAGATTCGCCGAGGCCCACGCGCTCGATCCAAAAAAAAGTTCGCCATTATCCGGGGCCGCGAGCCGATACGCTATCGCGATGGCCGATCCCCGCGCCGACGCCGACTTCCTCGCCCGCGTCCGTTTCGTCGCGCAGCTCGCGCGTCGACTGCATGAGACCGGCGCCACTGCACCGCGCCTCGAACGCGCGGTGGTGCAGGTGTCGCGCCGCCTCGGCCTCGCCTGTGACAGCCTGTCGACGCCGACCTCGATGCTGCTCTCGTTCCGCGAGGCCCGCGATCCAGCGGACTTCCCGGCCCGTCACACCCAAGTGCTGCGGATGGATCCGGGCGACATCGACCTTGGCCGGATGGCGCGTGTCGACGCGATCGCCGAACAGGTCGCCTCGGGCGCGATCGGGATCGAGGAAGGGCATCGGGCGCTGATCGATCTGCCGCCACGCACTGGCCTTGGCTGGAACGCGCTCACGATCCTTGCCTTTGCGACCACGGCCGCGGCGGTCGCCGCGATGCTCAAGGGCGGGTGGAACGACGTGGCTGCCGCGGGCGCGATCGGGGCCGTGGTCGGAGGGCTCGCGTGGGCGGCTGGCCGCTGGCCGGCGACCGCGGCCTCGCTCGAGGTCGTCGCCGCATTCGTGGCGACCGCTTCGGCGTCGTTGGTGGCCGCCTATCTCGTGCCCCTGACCGTCAATGCCGTGGTCATTGCGAGCCTGATCGTGCTGCTGCCCGGCCTGATGCTGACCACGGCCGCGGTGGAGTTGGCTCAGCAACACCTCGTGTCCGGGGTCGCCCGCTTCGCCGGCGCGATGACGGTCCTGCTAAAGCTCGCGTTCGGGTCGATCGCCGCGGCCCAGTTGCTGTTGCTGGTCGGGGTCGCGACACCGGTCGCGGTCCCCGAGCCGGTCCCCCCGTGGACTGCCTGGGCCGGCGTCGGCCTGGCCGGACTCGCCTTTGCCGTGCTGTTCCGCGCGGCGGCACGCGACGCACCGATCGTCGTGGCCTCGGCGGCGCTGAGCTACGCCGTGGCGGCCACCGTCGGTGCAGGTTTTGGCGCCGAGTTCGGCGTCTTCATCGGCGCGCTGGTCATCACGGTCCTCTCGAATCTCTACGGTCGCTGGTGGAATCGACCCGGCGCGCTGGTCAGGGTGCCGGGCATCATCCTGCTGGTTCCGGGCAGCGTCGGATACCGCAGCCTGTTCTTCGTGTTCGAGCGCGATGTCTATCTCGGCATCGACACCGCGATCTCGATGCTGGTCCTGCTCGCCTGCCTCGCTGGCGGCCTGCTATTCGGAAACATGCTGCTGCGGCCTCGGAAGTCGCTTTGACGCTGCGCCCACCTTCGGATCGAATCCCGATTTATACGACGGTCATTTGCGAGTAATATCCTGACGTGTCCACCCGATCGGGTCGGGCCGCCAACAACCGGAGGAATAAATGGTCGACGTCAGCAAACTCAGTCTCGCCGAGATCAACGCGCTCACCGCGAAGCTCTCGAAGCGCAAAGAAAGGCTCGAGAAGGGCCATATCGAGAAGGTCCGCGCCAAGGTCATGGCCATCCTGAAGAAAGAGGGTTTGACCCTGCAGGATCTCGTGAAGACCGATCCCGCTCCGGCCACCTCGCGCGGGGCGAAGAAGGCCAAGGCCAAGGCCAAGGCGCCATCGACCGGCCGCAAGGTCGCGCCGAAGTATTGGAACCCGAACGATCATTCCCAGGTCTGGACAGGACGTGGCGTCAGCCCGAAGTGGGTCCGCGACTTGATGGCCCAGGGCATGACCAAGGAGCAGATGCTGATTCCGCCGAGCGCTTGAGGGCGGTCGGGATGGCTTCGATTGTCCGGGCGGCCGGTCCGCCCGGGTGTCCTGATGGGGTCACCCGGCGCGAAAACCACTGGGTCGGGCGCGTGCGGCCGTCGGCGTCAGTCGAAGAGCGCGAGCAGTTCCGCACGCGATAGCGGTCTGCTTTCAGTGTCGCGACGGTGCCGGTATTCGAAGGTCCCGGCTGCGAGTCCGCGCTCGGAGACGACGACGCGGTGCGGGATGCCGATCAGCTCGATGTCGGCAAACATCGGGCCGGGGCGCAGTCCCCGATCATCGAGCACCACCTCGAGGCCGCAGCCTGCCAGGGTGGCATACAGCTCCTCGGCGGCCGCCGCGACCGCCGCATCGCCCTTGGGATTGATGACGCAGACCGCGACCCGCCACGGCGCCATCGGCTCCGGCCAGATGATGCCGGCCTCGTCGTGATTCTGCTCGATCGCAGCGGCGACGATGCGCGACACGCCGATCCCGTAGCAGCCCATCCAGGCGACGCGCGCGCGGCCGGTTTCGTCGAGCACGCTCGCGCCCATCGCCTCGGCGTATTTCTGCCCCAGTTGGAACACATGGCCGACCTCGATGCCGCGCGCGATCGAGAGCGTGCCGCCGCCCTCCGGCGCGCGGTCGCCCTCGACCACATTGCGCAGGTCCGCGACCAGGTCGGGTTCCGGCAGGTCGCGACCGAAGTTCACGCCGGTCAGATGGAAACCCTCGGCATTGGCACCGCAGACGAAATCGGCCATCACCGCGACGTCGCGATCGGCGATCACGGCGATCGGCA
>CALDVP010000233.1 GCA_937924195.1 uncultured Lysobacterales bacterium | reverse complement strand
TCCCAGTCCCCGGCGAAGGCGCGGGCGGTCGCAAGGTCGGCGTGGATGACGGGGTCGTCGCTCAGGGATACGGCGTGGGCCAGCACCGCGGCGCCCTCGGCGTGGCGCTCGAGCCTCCCCAGCACCTGGGCCTTGCGCCGCAGCAGGTCGACCGGTTTCGGTGTCGCCGCGATCGCGACGTCGAGCACGGCCAGTGCCGCGTCGGGCTGGTCCATGCCGAGGTACATCTGCGCCAGCGCCTCGGCCGCGCCGACGCTCTGCGGGTCCGCGGCCTGCGCGGCCTGGTAGTGACCGTGAGCCTTCGCGAGCTCGCCGCGCGCGCGGGCCAGGTCGCCGAGCCCGATGTGGCCGAGCGCCTGCTCAGCCGGCGTGCCCGCGAGCAACGGTTGTAACGCCGCCTCGGCGCCGGCCGGATTGCCGGCGCGATGCTCGGCCTCTGCCAGCATCATCCGCGCCAGCGGCTGCTGCGGGTCCAGCGCCAGCGACCGCGTCAGCGCCTGCACCGCGAAGGGCACCATGCCCTTGGCGAGGTAGGCGCGACCGAGGTGGGCGAGCGTGCCGGCGTGGTCCGGGGCGAGCTCGCTGGCGCGAGTGAGATAGCGGATCGCCTGGTCGATGTCGCCCTTCGCGAACAGGGTGTTGCCGTAGCCTGAAAGCACGTCGAAGCGTTCGTCGCCGATGCGGAGCGCCAGCCTGAAGCGGTCCTCGGCGCGATCGAGGTCGCCGCGCAGTAGGGCGATGTGGCCGAGGCCGCTGTAGGCATCGGCACGGTTCGGGTCGTAGGTCAGCGCGGCCTCGAAGTGGGCCGCCGCCTCATCGAACATCCGTCCGTGGAACTCGAGGCCGGCCAGGGTCATCAGATAGTTCGGCCGGTCCGGCACCAACTCGACTGCGCGCCGGGCATGGTGGAAGGCTTCCACCAGATCGCCCTGCTGGCGACGGACGATCGCGAGCAGATGCAGCGCCTCGGCATCGTCCGGGTTGAAACTCAGCGCTTCGCGGTAGCCCGCCTCGGCTTCGGCGAGGCGACCCTGCTTGTGGAGTTCGACGTACGGCTCGAGCATCGGTCGGGGCAGACTGGCCGCGACCTTCGGGTCGCGCGCGACTGCCGTGCTGGGGGAGGACTCTTGATTGTGCCAGCGATCGGCGTCGCCGGCCCAGGCGCGGGCCGGCGACGTGCCGAATCATCGGAAACCGCCGTCAAGGTCGGTCGATCGGCCGGTGCCACCAGCCCGGGCGGTGCTGCGCCAGCACCCGCCGGGCGTGCGCGTGTCCGGCCTCCACCACCTCGTCGAAGCGCGACCAGTCGAGCAGGTCGACGTCGCGCAGCGGCGGTGCGATGACGAGATCCGCTGCCGCCCGCGCCGTCTGTGCCGAGGCCTCGGAGTTGATCGTCCCGGCGCGCAGCAGGATGCGGAAGAGGCTCGGCCTGCGCCGGCCCGAGATCCACTCGCGCAGCATCCGCCATGATCCGGGCAGCTCGTATTCCTCGACGCCTGCGGCCACTGCATAGTCGGTGCGGATGTCGACCGCGATCGTGCTGCCCGGGAAACGCTCGCGCATCGCCAGCACCGGCAGGTTGTCGACCAGGCCGCCATCGACCCGGACAGCGCCATCGGCGAACACCGGCGGCAGCACGCCGGGAAGCGCGATCGCCGCGCGCAGTCGCTGCCACAGCACGCCGTCCTCGATGATTTCGAGCCGGCCGGAGGCGAGATCGGTGGTTGTCGACAGGAAGGGGATACGCAGATCCTCGATCTCGCGTGAACCAAACAGCGAGCGCAGCAGGCAGGTGGCTCGGCGGCCGGAGGTCAGCGACACCAGCGGCAAGGTCAGGTCGCCGAGCGGCCGATGGCGCACCAGGGCCTCGCGAAATCTGGCCGCGAGCTCGTCGTCGCTCCAGCCGGCAGCAACACCAGCGCCGATCACCGCACCGATGCTGCTGCCGCCGACCGCGTCGATCGGCACGGCCGCCTCGCGCAGCGCGCGGACCACGCCGAGGTGCGCGAAGCCGCGTGCCCCGCCGCCCGAGAGCACCAGATTCACCGAGCAGCCGAAGGCCAGCCGCGCCACTCGGGCGAGGTCGCGGCCGTCGACGACGTGGTGGATGCGCGCCCCGTGCCGCCGCATGCGCCAGCGGCGGGCAGCGCCCGCGGCTGGCGCGCGGTCATGCAGCAGCACCAGGTGCTCGGCGCGAAATCCTGGCGGCGGTGGCATCCCGCCAAGTTCGGCATCCGGCGCCGGGTCCTGGCGAGCGCGCGCGACCCAGACGAGCACATCGGCGTGGGCGCGCACCAGCGCGTTCCACGCCGGATGACCGCGCTCACCGAGCAGGATCACGTGCCCATCGGCCCGGTCGAGGGCGTGCCAACCGGTGATGTCGAGACGCTCGCCTTGGCTCCGGTCGATCGTCGTCACCGGGCCGTGCAGGACCATGGCCGCGTGCATCGCGCGTGCGACCGAGCCGAGGTCGATGCCGTCGTGCTGCGCCAGCAGCGCGAGGATCCGCGGGCCGGCGTGGTGTCGCGCCGCCTCGGGCACTCCGGCGCGGGTGATCGCCTCGGCTGCGAGCGCGCGCCAGACGTCGGGATGCGAGGCGCCGAGGCGTTCGAAGGTGGCACGTCCGATCGCCAGCACCTCGCTGTCGCGCAACGCGCGCACCGTGGCGCTGCGCGCGTGCCCGGTGATCAGGCCGGTCGCGCCGATGGTCTCGCCGGCAGCGAGGCGCCCGAGCAGGGCCTCCCGGTCGGGCGCAAAGGCGCCGAACAGTCCGCCGAGCACGACGTAGACCGCGTCGGGGGCGCTGCCGGCTGCGAACAGTAGTCCGCCGGCCGCGACCTCGTGGAGGCCGGCTTCGGCGGCGAGTCGATCGCGTTGCGCCGGGCCGAGCGACCGGCACCAGCCGACGTGGTCGAGCAGTGCGCGGACGGCGGGATCGCAAGCCATCGCCACATTGTCGCGTTGCGACGGCTTGGGACAAGGCGTCGTGCGAGACTCCCACCCATGAAGCTCGCGAGCTGGAACGTCAATTCGCTGAAGGTGCGCCTGCCGCACCTCGAGGAATGGGTCGCTCAGAAGCGGCCGGACGTGCTCGGTCTGCAGGAGACCAAGCTCGAAGATCACGCCTTCCCGCACGCAGCGATCGAGGCGCTGGGCTATGCCGGGCGAGTGGTCTCAGGCCAGAAGACCTATAACGGCGTCGCACTGCTGGCGCGCGGACCGATCGCCGACGTTGCGACCGCGATCCCGGACTTCGAGGATCCGCAGCGCCGGGTCATCGGCGGCACGATCGCCGGCATCCGCGTCATCGATCTCTACGTCGTCAACGGCGAGTCGGTCGGCTCGGAGAAGTACGACTACAAGCTGGCGTGGCTGGCGGCCGTCCGGAACTGGCTCGCCGACGAGCTCGCGCGGCATCCGCGGCTCGTGGTGATGGGCGACTTCAACATCGCGCCCGACGACCGCGACGTGCACGACCCGGTCGCGTGGCGCGAGCAGGTGCTGTGCTCGACGCCCGAGCGCGAGGCGCTGAAGGCGATCACCGACCTCGGCCTCCACGACGCATTCCGACTGGTCGAGGACGGCGCGGGCCACTACTCGTGGTGGGACTACCGGCAGGGTGCGTTCCGCCGAAACCACGGACTCCGTATCGATCTCGTGCTGGTCAGCGACGCGCTGAAGCGCCACGTCCTCGCCGCGGGCATCGACTGCGCGCCACGCACCTGGGACCGGCCGTCCGACCACGCGCCGGTCTGGGTGGACCTCGACGTCTAGCAGCTTCCGACCGTTCGGTCGCAGGCAGCGATAGAACGGTGCGATCCATCCGGGGCTGGCCTATCAGGCTGTACTCGACGGCCTGACAGGCCCACGCGGGGGCGACCCGCGCCGGCGCGGCAGGCTCAGGGCGCGTGCCGGAGCGTCCAGCGCAGGACGCGCACCTCGTCGGCCCGCACCGCGGGCTCGAGCGCCCGGGCCAGGGCCTCGATCGACAGCTCGCCGGCCGGGTCGGGCGGGGTGGCCTCGCCGGTCGCGACCTCGCCGAGTTCCGCGAGCTTCGCCTCGAGGAAGGCGTTCGGCTCGATCGCGAGCACCATCAGCATCTCCTCGGACGCACCGCGACCCATCACCTCGTAGCTGGCGTCGCGGCCGTTCAGCAGGCCCGGCAGCTCGTTGTTGCCGGCCGGCAGCGGGTTGCGGTGCGCCAGCGCCTCGAGCGGGAACATCACCGTGGTCGCCGCCCCTTCCTCCTGGTTGAAGGCGTAGACGTGCATCCGGTACGGCAGCAGCACGCCGAAGCGCAGCCGGTCGCCGCGCGCGACGGTGGCGCCGCTCTCGAGTTCCTCGGCGTGGCCCTCGGTGACGCGCGCGAGCTTGACGTGGCTGCCGCGCAGCAGCGTGCGGTTGTCCGGCAGTTCCGCCGGCGCGAGGTCCGTGGCAAGCGCCGCCGGCGCCGGCGCAGAGTCGCCGGTCGGAACGCCGGTGTCGGCGATCGGGTCCGCTGCCGCCGGTTCCGTGGCCGCATCGGCCGGTGCCCCGGCCGCGGCGTCGGCAGCTCGCCGTGCGTTCGGATGCTGCTCCCAGGGCTTCCACCAGATCGCGGCAATCACCCCCAGCGCGACCCAGATGCCGATTGCGGCGAGCAGTCGCCGGTTGATCGCGCCGCGCGCGCGGCGCGGCCGGAAGGGCGTGGATCGGGGCGTCATCGTCGATTCCTCCGGCGCGAGTCGCCGTGCGTGGCGCGCGAGGCTAGCAGCGAGCCGACGGGGCGCCTACCAGCGCCGCTCGAGCGCCAGCACGCGCCGGGTCGCGCGCATCCGCTCGCCGAAGCGCGCGAGGCCCTCGGCCCGCAGGCGCGGGGCGTGATCGCGCAGATAGCCCTCGAGCGCGGCGCGTGAGGCGAGGTGGTAGCGCACCACGAACACCGGCTCGTCGCCGTCGGTCTCCTCGACGTAGAGCTCGGCGCGATCGAAGCCCGGCAGTGCCAGGATCTCGTGCACGTGCCCGTCGAGCCAGGCGCGGTATTCGTCGCGCACCGCGGGATCGATGGCGATACGGACCTCGTAGACGACCATCGGCGACGGCTCAGGCCAGATAGCCGCCGTCGACCGCGTACACCGCGCCGGTGACGTAGCCGGCCGCCGGCGTGCACAGGAAGGCGATCGTCGGCGCGATCTCGGACGGCTCGGCCGCGCGGCCCATCGGGATCATCTTCGTCATCATCGCCATCAGCTTCGGGTCTTGCGTGATCGCGCTTGCGAAATGGGTGTCGGTCAGGCCGGGCAGTACCGCGTTGACGCGGACGCCGAAGCCGGCGCACTCCTTCGCGAAGCCTTGCGTCATCGACACGATTGCGGCCTTGGTCATCGAGTAGACGAGCTGCCCCGGCGCCGGACGCACCGCGTTGACGCTGGCGACGTTGACGATCGCGCCGCCGCCCTTGGCCTTCATCCGCCGCGCAGCCTCCTGCGAGCACTGGAAGTAGCCACGGATGTTGACGTCGACGGTCTTGTCGAAGGCGCCTGCGTCCATCTCGAGCACGTGGCCGAAGTACGGGTTCGCGGCGGCGTTGTTGACCAGGATGTCCGGCACGAGTCCGGCCGCATCGAGGCGCGCGTACAGCGCCGTGATCGACTCGCGGTCGCCGATGTGGGCGGCCAGCGCGGTGGCCGCACCGCCGGCCGCGCGGATCGAGGCCGCGACCGCTTCGCAGGCGTCGTGCTTGCGGCTCGAGACGACGACGTGGGCGCCGAAGGTGGCGAGCAGGCGGGCGGTGGCTTCGCCGATGCCACGCGAGGCGCCGGTGACCAGCGCCACCTTGCCGCTGAGATCGAAAAGTGGGGATGTCATCACGGCCTCCGTCGCTAGACTCGCGGCAGTCTACGGGCACGACCGTGCCCGGCGCGTCCCCCCCTCCCATTCAGCAGGATCGAGGGCGATGACGAAGAGCGTCGTGGTCATCACCGGCGCGGGTTCCGGCCTCGGGCGGGCGCTGGCGCAGCGCTACGCCGCGGCCGGCCACGCCGTGGCCTGCGCCGACATCCGCGTCGATCGCGCCGACGCGACCGTCGCGCTGCTCGGCGGCGGTCCGCATGCGGCGTTCCACTGCGACATCGCCGACGACGCCTCGATGGCGGCGCTGGCCCAGGCGGTCCTGGCGCGCTACCCCCGGGTCGAGGTGCTGGTCAACAACGCCGGCGTCGCTTCGGGCGGCACGATGGAAGACTCGAGCCTCGACGAGTGGCGCTGGATGCTGGACCTCAACGTGCTCGGCGTCGTTCGCGGGACCAAGGCCTTCCTGCCTGCGATGCTCGCGGCCGGGCGCGGCCGGATCATCAACGTCGCCTCGATCGCCGGGCTTGCGGCGGCGCCCGGCATCATGAGCTCCGGCACCGCAACAGCCGCGGTGGTCGCGCTCTCCGAGCAGCTCCGCGCCGAGGTCGTCGACCGTGGCCTCACGGTGCACGTCGTTTGCCCGGCTTTCTTCCGCACCAACCTGACCGAGAACTTCCGCGGCGATCCGCGCTTCCGCGCCTTGGCCGACAAGATGATGGACCGCGCCCGCGAGAGCGCCGACGACATCGCGGCCGAGGTCCACCGCCAGTCCGAGACAGGCCGGTTCCTGATTCTGCCGACGCGGCGCGAGCGTTGGATGTGGCGCTTCAAGCGCTGGCTCCCCGAGATGTATTTTCGGCGCTTGGTTGGCGCCGCGCGCCGCCACGGCGAAGGAGCAGGACGATGACCGACGCGAAGCGCTGGATGATCTATGGCGTCACCGGCTACACCGGCAGGCTCACGGTCGAGGAGGCCGTCCGCCGCGGCCACCGCCCGATCGTCGCCGGCCGCAGCGAGGCCAAGGTGCGCAAGATCGCCGAGCAGCATGGCCTCGAGGCGCGGGTCTTCGACCTCGCCGATCCGGCCGCGGTGCGCGCGGCGCTCGCCGACGTCGCCCTGGTGCTGCATTGCGCGGGGCCGTTCTCGGCGACCTCGAAGCCGATGCTCGACGCCTGCCTCGAGACCCGGACGCACTACCTCGACATCACCGGAGAAATCGACGTCTTCGCCGCCTGCCACGCGCGCGACGCCGAGGCAAAGCGCGCCGGCATCGTCGTGCTGCCCGGCGCCGGCTTCGACGTGGTGCCGACCGACTGCGTCGCCGCGATGCTGAAGCGCGCGCTGCCTGACGCGACCGAGCTGGTGCTGGCCTTCGAGGCCGGCGGCGGGCCGAGCGCCGGCACCGCGAAGTCGAGCGTCGAAGGCCTCGGTAAAGGTGGCCGCGCGCGGCGGGGCGGCAGAATGGTCCCGGTCCCGCTGGCGTGGAAGGACCGCACCTTCCTCCGCGACGGCAAGGCCCGGACCGCGATGACGATTCCGTGGGGCGACGTGTTCACGGCCTACATCTCGACCGGCATTCCGGACATCGAGGTCTACATGGCGGTGCCGCCGGCGACGATCGGCCGCGTGCGTCGGTTGCGCCTGCTGCGTCCGCTGCTGGGCTTGGGTCCCGTGCAGCGCTTCATGAAGGCGCGCGTCGAGGCGCGGGTCAAGGGCCCCTCGATCGCGAAGCGCACCGCGACCGACAGCTACGTCTGGGGCGAGGCGCGCAATGCCGCGGGGCGCGAGGCCAAGGTCGAGCTGCTGACACCGAACGGCTATGACCTGACCGTCAACGCCTCGCTCGGGATCGTCGAGCACCTGCTCGGCCGCGCCGACGTGCCGGGCGGCTACTACACGCCCTCCTTGCTGCTCGGAGCCGAGTACGTGCTCTCGCTGCCAGGTGTGCGGCTGGTGCGAGGCCCGGGCGACGCCGAGTCGCCGGCAGGCGGCTGATCGGCAGGGGCGCCTGCGATGGACGGCAGCCACCGCGACGACGGCCGCGCGCGCAACGTGCTCGACGGGTATCTCGCCGACTGTAGCCACGATCCGCTCACCGGGTGGTTTCGCGATGGCTGTTGCCGCACCGACGCGCGAGACTTCGGCGCGCATACGGTCTGCGGCGTCGTCACCGCCGGGTTCCTGGCGTTCTCGAAGCGGCAGGGCAATGACCTCTCGACGCCTCGGCCCGAGTACGAGTTCCCGGGCTTGAAGCCCGGCGATCGCTGGTGCCTGTGCGCGGCTCGCTGGTACGAGGCCTACCGGGCCGGCGAGGCCTGCCCGGTCGTGCTGGCCGCGACCCACGCGCGCGCGCTCGACGTGGTGCCGCTCGAGGCCCTGCTCGCGCACGCGGTCGATCGACCCTGACGGATCCCGCGGCGTGATCCCGCCGAGCCGCGCATGAGGGCCGCGCCGCGATTCGACGTTGCGATCCTCGGCGGCGGATTCTCGGGCGCCGCGCTTGCCTATCACCTCGCGCGCCGCGCGCTGACGGGACACGCGATCGCGCTCGTGGATCCCTCGCCCGCCACCGGCCTCGGACGCGCCTACGACGAGCCGACCGGCCTGCTGCTGCTGAACGTGCCGGCGGCGCGAATGAGCATCGACCCCGCGGTGTCGCTCGATTTCGCCGGATGGTGGGCGCGCGAGCGCGGCCTTCCGGTCGAGGCGATCGCCGCGGAGTTCGCGCCGCGTCGCGACTACGGCCGCTACGTCGCCGCGCGCCATGCCGAGGCGGTCGCCGCGACGCGGGCCGAGGTCGTCCGGACCGTTGCCCGCGCAGAGGACGTCGAGCCGGTCGCGACCGGCTTCCGGATCGCGCTCGACGACGGCGCCACACTCGAGGCGCGGAAGGTCGTTCTCGCGCTCGGTCACGGGCCCCCCATGCTGCCGGCCGGGCTCGATCGCGCGGCGCTCGCCGACCGACTCGTCGATCCGCTCGCGCCCGGCGCGATCGATTCGGTGCAGGACGGTGCAGACGTGCTGGTCATCGGCACCGGCCTCACCGCGGTCGATGCGCTGACCCTGCTCGACGCGCGCGGACACCGGGGACGGATCACCTGCCTGTCGCGGCACGGCCGCTGGCCGGCCGATCATCGGCTACCGTCGTCGGTCGCCGCGCAGCCGATCGATCCGGCGCAGCTCGCAGCGTCGCCGCGAAGCGCGTTCCGCCACGTCCGCAGGCTCGCGGCGCAGGCCCTCGCGGCGGATGGCGACTGGCGCACGGTGATCGACGCGCTGCGCCCGCACACCGCGCCGACCTGGGGCGCGTGGGGCACCACGGCGCGACGCCAGGCGCTTCGCCACCTGCGCTCGCCGTGGGAGGTGCATCGGCACCGCATGGCGCCGGCCTCGGCTGCGATGCTCGAGCGGCTGCGCGCGCGTGGCGGCTTCGAGACCCGGGCGGCGCGGATCGTGGCGGCGCGGCCCGATGGCGACGGGCGGATCGCGATCGAGATCCGTCCGCGCGGCGCCGATGCCAGCGCCACGATCGCCGCCGACGCGGTGCTGGTCGCACTGGCTGCCGCGATTCCCTTCGCCCAGCGCGCCGATCCGCTGGCCCGGGCGCTGCTCGCGCGCGGGCTGGTGCGCGACGACCCGGCCGGCTTCGGCATCGACGTCGACGACCAGGGTCGGCCGCTCGGTGCCGCAGGCCTCCCCACGCCGGGTCTCTTTGCGATCGGACCGCTGCTGCGCGCTCGCGACTGGGAGACGACCGCGGTGCCGGAGATCCGCGAACAGGCGGCCGCACTGGCCGGGCGGTTGCTGTCCGGCTGAGCCGACCCGGCCGCGGCGCGGCGCTTGCCGCTAAGGTCGCGCACTGGCAACCCGATGACCGATCCCGATGACCTCGACCCTGCCCCCGCCGACCCAGATGCAGCGCTGGCTGGTGCTGTTGTTCGTCAGCATCGCGATGTTCGGCAACTACTACGTCTACGACTCGCTCGGCCCGGTCGTCGACCTGATGCGCTCGGACCTCGGCTTCAGCTACCAGCAGATCGGCTGGCTCTCGACCGCCTACAACGTCGCCGCGCTGCTGATGCTGCTGATCGGCGGCGTCATCATCGACCGCTTCGGGACCAAGATCGCGATCACCGTATTCGCGCTGGTCTGCCTCGCGGCTGCGGCGCTGACCGCGGCGACGCCGCACTACGAGACCATCCTCGCCGGTCGCTTCCTGCTCGGGGTTGGGGCCGAGCCGCTGATCGTCGCCGCGACCACGGTGCTGGCGAAGTGGTTCCGCGGCCGCGAGCTGTCCTTCGCCTTCGGCCTGAACCTGTCGATTTCGCGCCTCGGTTCGGCCTCCGCCGACTGGTCGACCGGATTTGCGAGCCCGCTCTACACCAACTGGCAGGACCCGCTGTGGCTTGCGACCGGCGTCGCCGCGGTCGCGGTCACCGGCGCGGTGCTCTACTGGCTCATGGAGCAGCGCGCCGAGGGTCGGGTCGACCTCGGGCCTTCCGCCACCACCGACAAGCTCGAGTGGCGCGAGCTGTACCGCTTCAGCGCCTCCTACTGGTACATCGTCGCCCTGTGCGTGGTGTTCTATTCGACCGTGTTCCCGTTCCGCAGCTTCGCGATCGACTACTTCCAGCAGGCTCATGGCCTCACGCGCGAGACCGCCGGGATGCTCTCGAGCCTGCTGCCCTTCGCCGCGATCTTCGCGACGCCGCTCTTTGGCCTGCTCGTGGATCGCGTCGGCAAGCGCTCGCTGTTCATGGCCGTGGGCTCGCTCGCGATGCTGCCGCTCTACCTCGCCGTGACCTACCTGCCGCCCGGTCCCGGCGTGGTGCTGCCCTTCACCGGCGGCGACGCGGTGCCACTCACGCTGCTGGTCGTGATCGTGACCCTCGGCCTCGTGTTCTCGCTGATCCCGGCGGTGATGTGGCCGTCGGTCGCCTACATCGTCGAACAGCGCCGGCTCGGCTCGGCCTATGCGCTGATGACCTTCTGCCAGCAGATCGGCTGGGCGATCGTGCCGATCGTGGTCGGCTCGCTCAACGACTGGGCCAGCGCCGGCCCCGAGAACCCCGCCGGCTACGCGCCGGGCATGTGGTTCTACACCGCGCTCGCCTCGCTCGGCCTCGTGTTCTCGTTCCTGCTCTGGCGCACCGAGCGCGGGCCCGGCGGGCACGGGCTCGAGACGATCACGACGAAGACCGGGATGCCGACGCCGGGCTGAGGGCGTCTCGGTCCAGGGCGCGCGTTCGGGCCCTCACGGGGCGCAACCTATCATCCCGCCATGGAATCCGCCCGCCTCCTCGACGCGCTGAACCCGGCGCAGCGCGACGCCGTCACCGCGCCCGACGGCCACTACCTCGTGCTGGCCGGCGCCGGCTCCGGCAAGACCCGCGTGCTGACGCACCGCATCGCCTTCCTGACCGAGGTCGAACGCGTGCCGCCGTGGGGCATCCTCGCGGTGACCTTCACCAACAAGGCCGCGGCCGAGATGCGCGGCCGCATCGAGACGCTGCTCGCGCGCGCCGTGCGCGGCATGATGGTCGGCACTTTCCACGGCATCGCGCACCGGCTGCTGCGCCAGCACTGGCGCGAGGCCGGGCTGCCGGAGACCTTCCAGATCCTCGACGCCGACGACCAGCAGCGGCTGGTCAAGCGCACGATCCAGGGCCTCGGCCTCGACGAGTCGCGCTTTCCGCCGCGCCAGGCCACCTGGTACATCAACGCCGCGAAGGACGAGGGCCGCCGGCCGGATGCCTGCGACCCCGGCTACTCGCCGGTCGACCGCGCCTTCGTCGATATCTACCGCGCCTACGAGGAGGCCTGCCGGCGCGGTGGACTGGTGGACTTCGCCGAGCTGCTGCTGCGCGCGCACGAGCTGTTCCTGACCAATGCGCCGTTGCTGGAGCACTACCGGGCGCGTTTCCGTCATGTGCTGGTCGACGAGTTCCAGGACACCAACACGATCCAGTACGCCTGGGTGCGGCTCCTCGCCGGCGACACGGCGCGCGCCTTCATCGTCGGCGACGACGACCAGTCGATCTACGGCTGGCGGGGCGCGCGGGTCGAGAACATGCAGCGCTTCCTCGCCGACTTTCCCGGCGCGGTCACGCTGAAGCTCGAGCAGAACTACCGCTCGACCGGCCACATCCTGAAGGCCGCGAACGCGATCATCCAGCGCAACGGCGGCCGCCTCGGCAAGTCGCTGTGGACCGACGCCGGCGACGGCGCGCCGATCGAGCTGTTCGCCGCCCACAACGCCGAGGAGGAGGCGCGCTTCGTCGTCGAGCGCATCCGCGCGGTCATCGCCGAGGGCGGCGCGCGCGCCGACTGCGCGATCCTCTACCGCAGCAATGCGCAGTCGCGGCTGTTCGAGGAACAGCTGATCCAGCACGACATCCCGTACCGCGTCTATGGCGGCCTTCGTTTCTTCGATCGGGCCGAGATCAAGGACGCACTCGCATACCTGCGCCTGGTCGCGTCGCGCCACGACGACGCAGCTTTCGAGCGCGCGGTCAACACGCCGGCGCGCGGCATCGGCGAGCGCACGCTCGACCAGGTGCGCCGCCGCGCGCGCGCGGACCAGACCTCGCTGTGGGATGCGGCCTGCGCCGAGCTCGCCGGCGATGCGCTCGCGGCCCGCGCGAAGTCGGCCCTGCGCGGCTTCGTCGACCTCATCGAGGCGCTGGACGCAGGCACCCGCGATGCGACGCTCGCGATCCGCTTCGAGCGCGCGATCGAGCGCTCGGGCCTCAAGGCCTACTACGAGGCCGATTCGAAGGGGCTCGCCGAGTCGCGGGTCGAGAACCTCGACGAGCTCATCAACGTCGCGAGCCGCTTCGTGTTGACGCAGGAAGACGTCGATGCCGGGCTGACCGAGCTCACGGCCTTCCTCGCACACGCCGCGCTCGAAGCTGGCGAGGCCGAGGGCGAGGCGTGGGAGGACTGCGTCCAGCTGATGACGCTGCACAGCGCCAAGGGCCTCGAATTCCCGCAGGTGTTCCTGGTCGGGCTCGAGGAGGGCCTGTTCCCGAATGCGCGCTCGGTCGACGAGCCGGGCCGGCTCGAAGAGGAGCGACGCCTCGCTTACGTCGGCATCACCCGCGCACGCCAGCGCCTGACGATCAGCTGGGCCGAAGCGCGTCGCATCCACGGCCAGGAGCAGCTGTGCGCGCCGTCGCGATTTCTCGGTGAACTGCCGCCCGAGGTGCTGATCGAGGTCCGCCCGCGGGCCGGGGTCTCACGCCCGGCCGCCTTCGGTCGCGACGCCACGGCATGGCTCGCCGCGCGCGGGCTCGGGCGCGGCGCGCCCGCCGACGAGGCGCTGCCGTACCGGCTCGGGCAGCAGGTTCGCCACGGCATCCTCGGCGAGGGCGTGGTGCTGGCGATGGAGGGCGCTGGCGCCCACCTGCGCGTGCAGGTGCGTTTCGCAGAGCACGGCGCGAAGTGGCTGGTTGCCGGGTACGCGAAGCTCGAGCCGGTCTGAGCGGGCAGCCCCGCGCGCGGCAAGCCGCGCACTACAGGACAAAGAAAGTCTGTAGAGCCGGCCTTGGCCGGCGCAGAGAGGCACATCCTGCGCGGCAACCCGGCTACGCGTCGCAAGCCGGCGTCGTTCCTCGCGATACCGTCCGACGCAAGCCCGCGGTGAGCGGGCGGCCCCGCGCGCGGCAAGCCGCGCGCTACAGGACAAAGAAAGTCTGTAGAGCCGGCCTTGGCCGGCGCAACCAGCTTCCGCGACTCGTCTCCGCGGGATCACAAGCCCAGCACCAGATCCTCGGCGACCACGCGGTCGAGGCGGATCCGGTGCGAGAACTGGGCGAAGGCGAGCAGGCCCGCGAGCCCGTTGGCGCGCGCCATCCAGCGCGGCAGGAACGTCGGCGGCGCGATCCAGCCCGACTCGATCCACGGCTCGAGCGCGATCGCGTCATGTAGGCCCATCTTGCCGGCGAACAGCGCCCGGCCGAGCGAGAGCCGGCGGTGCTTGAGCGCCCAGCGGAAGAAGGTGTGCACGGCGAGGAGACCGTGTAGGTACACGGTGTCCTTGGTGAAGGCTTCACCGCCCGTCAGCGGCACGCCGCGGAACACACGTTGCGCGCTGATGAAGGCCTCGTTCGGCTCGTGGCCGGCTTCGACGAAGAAGCCGAATACTTCGAGGAAGTCGGCGCCCTTGAGTGCCATGTCGATCGCGACGATCCGCAGCGAGATCCGCTTCATCCGCCGCAGGTCCATCGCGCCGGTCGCAAGCTCGGCGAAGGTCGCAAGCCCCTCCTGGGTCGCGGTCACGCGCGGCGAGGCGATGCCGAGGCTCGGCAGGTTCGGCTGTGCACGCCCGTTGAGCGAGGTCAGCGTGTGGACGAAGGCCTCATGCTCGAGCAGTTGGCGGCGGTCGTACTCGGTGAACTCGGTGCCGGCGCGCAGGCGGATTCGGCTCGGTCCTGCGGCTGCCTTCGGCAGTAGGTCCGGGTCGAGCTCGACGCGCACGCGGCCCTCGCCAAAGAACGCATCGATCATGCGCGCGAGCTCGTCGCGTAGCGTCTCGGCCGGGATCGTCGACTCGGGTTCCTGGTCGGCGAGTGTCGGCATCAGCTCGTCGGCGAGCGCGATGAAATGGCGCGCAGCATCGAGATTGGTCAGTTCGGCGCCGGGCAGGAGATCGCCCGGCAGCCCAAACAGCCGCATCGAGTGCTCGGTGAAGGCGGCGCTTCCCGCGGCGTCGAGCATCGCGGCGACGATCGCGAAGGATTCAGCGGTGCGCGCGACGTAGTCGGCGAGCGGTTGCTCGCCCAGCGCGCGTGCGGCCTCCGCGATCGCGGCGAACTCGGCGCGCTCGGCCGAGTGGTCGCGTGGCGCGTACTCGACCGTGGGCAGCCGGTGATGGCCGTGCTCCCAGGCGGCGACGAACTCGGCCTGCAGGTGGCGGGGCCAACTGATCGTCGCGAGCAGCCGCAGGCCGCGCGCGGCGGCGACGATCCGCGCATCGAGCGCGCGGACCTCGGCGAGCAGGGCATCGTCGGCGGGCCGGTCCATGGGCCGAGCATAGCCCTCGCCGGGCGAGCGCCCGCCGGCGCGGGCATGGAGCGCGCTCCAGCGCATCGGCCGGGTGCGCTTTTGCACACCGCAACCGCACCTCATGCCGGGCTCGAAGGTTGCGATTGACCGCACCGTCCGCGGCGGTCGGGCTCGTGATCGACCTCGATGCGCCGAGGCGGGCCCTGGGGTCCTATTGCGCGGCGCCGGTCGTCGGGCTGGTCGGCGTGGACGGATTCGCGACCAGCGCCATCTCGCTGCGGTAGCGCTGGTGTAGGGTGTTGACGCGCTGAACGTAGACCTGGGTCTCGGCGAAGGGCGGCACCTGGCGGCCATAGCGGGCGACCGCGCCCTGGCCGGCGTTGTAGGCGGCGGCAGCGAGGGTGACGTCGCCGTCATAGAGGTCGAGCAGCATCGCGAGGTGCTCGACGCCGGCATCGATGTTCTGCACTGGATCGAAGGCGTCGGTGACACCGTAGTCGCCGGCGGTTGCCGGCATCAGCTGCATCAGGCCCTGCGCGCCCTTTGGCGATAGCGCATTGCGCTGGAAGGCCGACTCGGCATGCATGATCGCGCGCACCAGCGCCGGGTCGACACCGTGGCGCGCGGTTGCCGCGGCGATCTCCGCGGCGTAGGCGGTGAGGTTTAGGCCGACCGAGTTCCAGTCGATCCGCGACGCCGGGTCCGCGGCGAGGCCCCCGGTCACGACCGCGAAGCTGCGCTCGTAGCGCCCGGGTGGCCGAACGTTGGTGTACTCGACGACGCCGTTGGCGCGGCGCACGACGTACATCGTCGTGACCACGGTGCGGGTCCGGGCTGACGCTGCCGGCATCGCCGGCGCAGGGCTTGGCGAGGTCGCGGCGCCCGTGACCCCCGCCACTCCCGATGCCGCGCCAGACGGTCGCGCGGGATCCGGCCGCTCGGGCGGGGTGGTTCCGCGGGAAGGCGCGGTATTCGGCACCCGGATCGTCGTCACCTGTCCAACGGCACGCTTGCGGTCGGCCGGGTTGCTGGTTACGTGGACGACGCCGTCCTTGTCGCGGAACTTGTAGACCTCGCCGGCCGCAGCCGGAAACGCCAACGCGGGCAGCGCGAGACTTGCGACGAGCGTGACGACGAGAGGGCTGGCGATCCGGGCGGCCATGGCGGGCCCGAGTATCCGCCCCAAGGCTCCCAAAGCCAAGCGGTGCGACGGCTCCGGCGGCCCCGGCGCTACACTTTCGGACCCCGTCGCCCGCCCGTCGGACGAGTGCCATGGCCGGCAAGCTCTACGTCAAGACCCACGGTTGCCAGATGAACGAGTACGACTCGGCCAAGATGGTCGACGTGCTTGCGCACGCGCACGGGCTCGTCGTCACCGACGACGAGTCCGAGGCCGACGTCCTCCTGATCAACACCTGCTCGATCCGCGAGAAGGCTCAGGAAAAAGTCTTCAGCCAGCTCGGCCGCTGGAGGCAGCTGAAGGCGAAAAAACCGGGCCTCGTGATCGGCGTCGGTGGCTGCGTCGCCAGTCAGGAGGGCGATGCGATCATCGAACGGGCACCATTCGTCGACCTCGTATTCGGCCCCCAGACCCTGCACCGGCTGCCCGAGATGATCGAGGCCCGGCGCGACAGCGGGCAGCCCCAGGTCGACATCTCCTTCCCCGAGATCGAGAAGTTCGACCACCTGCCGCCGCCGCGGAAGGAGGGCCCGACCGCCTTCGTGTCGATCATGGAGGGCTGCAGCAAGTACTGCTCGTTCTGCGTCGTGCCCTACACGCGCGGCGAGGAGGTGAGCCGGCCTTTCGACGACGTCGTCGCCGAGGTCGCCGAGCTCGCGGCGCAGGGCGTGCGCGAGGTCAACCTGCTCGGCCAGAACGTCAACGCCTACCGCGGCCCGATGCACGACGGCGAGATCGCCGACCTCGCGCTGCTGATCGAAACCATCGCCGCGATCGACGGCATCGGCCGCATCCGCTTCACGACCTCGCACCCGGTCGAGTTCACCGACCGGCTGATCGAGGCCTACGCGCGCGTGCCGAAGCTGGCGAACTACCTGCACCTGCCGGTTCAGGCCGGCTCCGACCGCATCCTCGCGGCGATGAAGCGCGGCCACACCGCGCTCGAGTACAAGGCGAAGATCCGCAAGCTGCGCGCGGTCCGCCCCGACATCTCGATCTCGACCGACATCATCGTCGGCTTCCCGGGCGAGACCGAGGCCGATTTCGAGCAGACGATGAAGCTGGTGGCCGAGGTCGGCTTCGACCAGAGCTTCTCGTTCGTCTACTCGCGCCGACCGGGCACCCCGGCCTCGAACCTCGCCGACGACACGCCCGAGGACGCGAAGAAGGCGCGCCTGCACCGCCTCCAGGCCGCGATCGACACCAACGCGCGCCGCATCAGCGAGGCCATGGTCGGCACCCGCCAGGTCGTGCTGGTCGATGGCACCAGCCGGAAGGACCCGCGCCAGCTCGCCGGCCGCACCGAGAACAACCGCGTCGTCAACTTCGACGGCCACCCGCGGATGATCGGCCAGTTCGTCGAGGTCGAGATCACCGAGGCCATGCCGAATTCGCTGCGGGGTCGCGTGCCCGTGCGCGAGGAAGCGCTAGGCTGAGAGGTGCTGGGCGAGCCGGCTGCTGCAAGGTAGCCTGCTGGAGCTGCTGACCGAGGCACTCCCAACGGCCGCGGCGTGATAGAGGCGTAGTCGCATCTGGCCTCAGAGCGCGCAAGAGTGGCTGTCGATCGCCTGTCGTTCCCATGCAGCGCCGGAGGCATCGATCGACCCCCAGGCGGCGCGTGCGCGCGATCGCCGCGCAGCGGGCCGAAGGCTCTGCCCAGTGGGTGCGCTCGGTGTCGGCGCGCGCGAGGAGTTCGTGCGGCTCGCGGGCACCGGCGATGGCGGCGTCCATCCGCGCGAGTGCCCCGAGGGCTGCGGCCCGGTCGCCGGCGTTGCGCGCGAGGCGCGATTCGAGCCATGCCAGTTGCGCCAGTTCATCGGCCAGCGGCGCTCCCTGGCGTGCGCGAATCGACCGCAGGGGGGCCTCGGCGCGGCCCCGATCACCGAAATCCACCGCCGCCCTGGCCGTGATCAGGGCCACGCCGACCGGAAGTGAATCCAGCGCGTCATCGATGGCCAGGGCGGCATGGATCGCCTCGACGTCCCGCGATGCGAGCGCGAGATGGCAGCGGGCGCGCTGGGCGGCGCTCCGTGCCAGGGCCGGGTTGCCATCGCCGGTTCGTGCATAGAGCTCGGCCGCTTCGCTGAAGGCCGCGGCCGAAGGTTCGAAATCGTCGATCCGAGCATGCAGCGCGCCATGGCGATCCAGTGCATCGGCCAGGAAGGTCGAATCCGGCAAGGCCTCGCGGTAGGCGGCAATGCCGGCCGACGAGGCGGCGAGCGCATCACGAATGCGTCCGATGCTGCGCAGCGCCCGCGCGCGGACCAGCTCGAATCGCCCGTACCGGAAGCCGCGCCCAGCAAAGTAGCCGCGTGCGGTGTCGGTCAGGCCATCGATCAGGGCCGCGGCCTCTTCCGCTCGACCGGCCGAGAGCAGGAGGTCGGTGCGGCTGGTTCCGACCGCCACCGCGAGAGCGCTGTCGTCGGGCATGCCGTCGGCAAGCCTCGCGACCCGGTCCGAAGCCTCCAGCGCTTCGGCGATCCGCTGCTCGAACTGGAGCAGGTTCACGCGCTTGAGCCCGATCGAGACCTGGCGCCGGAACTCGCCCCGGGTCCGCGGTGGACCGGCCTTGGCATCGGCACGATCCAGCGCCAGGAGGGCCGCGCGATAGTCGCGCAGGTTGGCGTGGAGCATCGAGCGCAGCTCCCAGTACTCGACCTCGAGGTCACCGCCGGTTCGCGCCGCCTCCGACTCTCGCGATTGCGCTTCGCCCAGCGCCTCGTCGGTGGCGGCCTGGCCGGCTCGAAGGCCCAGCTCGCGAAGCCGCAACTCGAACACCAGCGAGTCCGGCGGGTCGGAAACTCGGATGAAGGTGGCGCGAGCCGCGGATAGCGCGACGGCAGCCTGGTCGTTCAGGGACAGCCAATACGACGAGCTCCCGAGCGAGAGGAGCAGCCTCGCCTGCAACAGCGGCTCGAGGTCGGTCCGCCTGGCGATGGTGTCGGTGGCGGCGCCGAGCATGTCGCCGAGCTTCAGGTCCGGGCCACGGGCGTGGTAGGGGTCGGCACCGCGCAGGATCTCCGGCAGCACTTCGTTCTCGGCCAAGGCCTGGCGACGCGCCTGTTCAGCCGCGGCGCGCTGGGGCATCGCCACCGCGGTGCCGCCGATCAGCCCCAGCGCCGCGAGTGTGATTCCGGCCGTCGCCGCCCGATGGCGGCCGGTGAACTTCCGAATCCGGTAGGTCGCCGACGGAACGATGGCGATCACCGGGAGTCCCGACAGCCAGGCGCGCACATCGGTGGCGAACTGGGCCACGATCTCGTAGCGCTCGGAGGGCTGCTTGCGCAGCGGTATTCGGACCACGGCTTTCAGATCGGCATCAAACGGACGCCAGAGGTCCTTGAGTGAGGTCCGGCGGGCAACGGTGACGCGCCTGGCGTCGGTAGCCGCCTGCGCGGCCAATGCCGCGCGCAGGGATGGTGGGTCCTCCGTTGCGATCGCCTGCCGAAGCGCCAGATCACCCTCCGCGACGAAGGCGGGGCGGCCGCACAGCAGTTCGTGCAGCAGGAGGCCGAGGCCCAGCACGTCCGTCGCAGTCGTTGCGGGCTCGCCCGAGATCTGTTCCGGAGACGCGTATCGCGCTGTGAATGCCACCGCGGTATCGATGACCGCCGCACCCGGATCGAGGAACTTCCCACTGCCGAAGTCCAGCAATCGTGCGCGGCTATCGGCATCCACCAGCACGTCGGCCGGCTTGATGTCCCGATGCACGATGGCGTGCCGATGCGCGTAGGCGACCGCATCGGTGACCTGCAGCCACAACTCGATGCGCGCGTGCACGTCGAGTTTCGCGTCATCCGCGAAGCGCGTGATCGGCGATCCGTCTACGTATTGCATTGCGAACCGGGGGCCGAGCGTCCGACTGTTGCCGGCGTCGATCAGCCCCGCGATATGGGGGTGAGACAGTCGTGCCAGGAGGTCGCGCTCGCGCGCCGCGCGCGAGGATTCGGAATCGATCATCGCGAGGTTGCCCGGCAGCTGTATCGCCACCTGCTGCAGCACCTCACCATCGACGCGCTCGCCGAGATAGACCACCCCCATCCCGCCAGAGCCCAGGCGCCGCGTCAGTCGGAAAGGCCCGACTCGTTGCCCGATCACCG
>CALDVP010000232.1 GCA_937924195.1 uncultured Lysobacterales bacterium | reverse complement strand
GGCGCGCAGCATGTCGCGCGTCCGGCTGGTGCCGACGCGGTGCCCGCGCGCGGTCGCCATGATGACCGGGCCGGCCGGGGCCGTTCCGACGCGCACGTTGCCGGTGGTGCTCTCCGGTGCCGCAGCGACTGGATAGGCCGCGTTGAAGTCGTTGTTCTGCTCGCCGAGCACGTTGACGACCAGCCGTCGCGGTCCGGTGGCCTCGATGTCGTTGCGGGCCATGAACGCTGCGACCTCGCGCCAGCCCTCCTCGAGTTTGATCTCGGCGTCGTCCCAGAGGCGCGGCTCGGCCGGCGTGCTGACGCCGACATACAGCAGCGGCGTCTCCGGCTGTTGCGCGAAGCGAATGTCGACCTGGCTGTAATCGACCTGCGGAATCTGCGCCATCATCTGGCGGAACCGGCCAAGGCTGCGATAGACGAGATCGCCGATCTCGCCGTTCAGATAAAGCCCCGCATAGCGCCCGAGCAGGTCCCATCCGTAGTCGACCTGGATGATCCAGCGCAGCGTCGTCGCATTCGTCTGCGGGTTGAACTCCATTCTGAACGTCGAGCGCTTGTTGCTGCCGCGCCAGTCGTTCTGCATCGACATCCGGACCGCCTCTTCCGGGATGACTTCGGTGATCGTGAGGGATCCGTTTCCGACCGCCGGATTCCCGCTAGTCCAGGCGATCTTCGCACCCTCGCCGAACTCGGGTCCCTCGAGGCGGAACAGGGCCTTCGGGTCCTGCGCCGTCAGTTGCTGCCAGCGGGTGAACAGGCGGAAGTGAGAGAGCGCGTCCGAAATCTGGACGATCGGGTTGGTCAGTTCGATCGAACGCTCGACCCGCTGCGAGGCCGGCAGGAACAGCGCAATGATCACGAACAGCAGGACCGTGAGGAGGATCGCGATCGCCACTTCGAAGAGTCGATACATGGTCTCGGGGGCCGGGCTGGAGTCGGAAAGGCCCGATGGTAGCGAACTCCGCCGTCGCCTCGCCACCACTCGACGCGCGCTCGGGGGCCAGGCGCTACCCTCGGCGGTCACGCCACGGAGGCTCCCGATGTCCGAACACCGGATCGACCTGTCCTGGCGCCGAGAGGGCGCCCCATTCGCGCGCGACGGCTATCCGCGCGACCACGGCATTGCGTTTTCCGGCGGCCAGCGGATCGCGGCGTCGTCCGCCCCGGGATATGGCGGCAACCCGAATCATGCCGACCCGGAGGAGATGCTGCTTGCGGCCTTGTCGTCCTGCCACATGCTGACCTTCATCGCGGTCTGCGCGAACCGCGGCTACGTGGTCGATGCCTACGACGATCCCGCCGTCGCCGTGCTCGGCAAGGATGCGGACGGCCGCACCGCCGTGACGAACGCGACCCTGAGGCCGCGGGTCCGCTTCGCCGAGGGCAAGGCGCCAACGCCCGAGGAATTCGAGCGACTTCACGAGCGAGCACACCGCGCCTGCTTCATCGGCAACTCGGTGCGCACGAAGGTGTCGATCGAGCCTGTCATCATCTGACCGAGTCCGAACCTGGGTTCCGTCTTCACCAGCGGATCACCGGCCGGCCGCACAATCCGGTCGCCATGAACAGCCCTTCGACGGACAACGAGGCCGAACAGGTCAGCCACGCCTCGCCGGGCGCCGCCAGCGGCAGCCCGCTGCGACGCGCCGTCCGCTCCTTTCTGCGCTGGTTCGACACCGAGCACGCGGCGGCCGACGGCGGCGATGACCACGATATCGACTGGGTGCGCGTGCTGCCCTTCCTCGGCCTCCACCTCGCCTGCCTCGGAGTCTTCCTCGTTGGTTTCTCGTGGTTTGCGTTCGGGACCGCGGTCGTGCTGTACGCCGTCCGAATGTTTGCGATCACCGGCTTCTATCACCGATATTTTTCGCACAAGGCCTTCAAGACCTCGCGTGCCGCGCAGTTCGTCTTCGGATTGCTCGGCGCCGCGAGCGTCCAACGCGGTCCATTGTGGTGGGCCGCGCACCACCGCAACCACCACCGCCACGCCGACACCGAACTCGACGTCCACTCGCCGGTGCACCGAGGCTTTTTCTGGAGCCACATGGGCTGGTTTCTGACCCGCGCCGGTTTTCGCACCGACCGTGAGGTGATTCCCGATCTGGTCAAGTTTCCGGAGCTGCGCTGGCTAGACCGCTACGACCTGCTGCTGCCGGTGCTGCTGGCGACCGGGCTGTTCGTGCTCGGCGCGCTGCTCGAACGCCATGCGCCGGGGCTCGGAACCAACGGACCGCAGCTGCTCGTCTGGGGCTTCTTCGTCTCGACCGTGGTCTTGTTCCACGCCACCGTGACGATCAACTCGCTCGCGCACCGCTTCGGCAGCCGCCGTTACGAGACCGGCGACGAAAGCCGCAACAACTGGCTGCTGGCGCTGATCACCTTTGGCGAGGGCTGGCACAACAACCATCATCATTACCCTGGCTCGGCGCGCCAGGGTTTTCGCTGGTGGGAGTTTGATCTGACGTACTACCTGCTGAAGCTCATGTCCTGGTTCGGCCTGATCTGGGATCTGAAACCGGTTCCGGCCGAACTGCGGCGCGCTCGCTAGAACACATTCGACGATGCGAATCGCGGTCATCGGCGGCGGCATCGCGGGCCTCGCCAGCGCGTGGCTGCTCTCGCGCGCCCACGAGGTCGTGCTGTTCGAGGCGCATGGTCGTCTCGGCGGCCACACCGACACGCACGAAGTCGAGGTCGCCGGACGCCGCTGGTCGGTCGATTCCGGCTTCATCGTGATGAATCCGTCCCACTATCCGCTGTTCTCGGCCCTCCTGGCCGAGCTCGGGGTCGCGACGAAACCCACCACGATGAGCTTTTCGCTACGTAACGACCGCAACGGGCTCGAGTACGAGGCCGGCTCGGCGGGTGGCCTGTTCGTGCAGAAGCGGCGGCTGCTCTCGGCGCGGCACTGGCGGATGCTTTTCGACATCGCGCGCTTCTACCGCGAGTCGCCGGCGCTGCTCGACGAACCGGGGCCGGGGCCAACGCTCGGCGAATATCTCGATCGCCACCGCTATGGCCAGGGCTTTC
The DNA here is from genome assembly GCA_937924195.1 of uncultured Lysobacterales bacterium. Taxonomy (GTDB): domain Bacteria; phylum Pseudomonadota; class Gammaproteobacteria; order Xanthomonadales; family Ahniellaceae; genus UDEA-SF1. The sequence goes on along the minus strand of CALDVP010000232.1, from coordinate 8,213 downwards.
GTGACGACCACCTCGTGCCGATGGCCTCGGCGCTGTGGTCGACGGCCTCGCGCGAGGTGCTGGACTTCCCGGCCAAGTACCTCATCCGCTTCATGGCCAACCACCAGATGCTCGAGCTTGCAGGACGCGCGCCGTGGCAAGTCGTCGACGGCGGCTCTCAGACCTACGTCCGCGCGCTGGCCGCGCGCTGGCGGGTCGACGTCCGCCTTGGTGCGGCGGTCCGCTCGGTGCGGCGCGGCGGCGATGGCGGGGTGCTGCTCGTCGCCGCCGACCACGACGCGCCGGAGCGCTTCGACCAGGCCGTGCTCGCCTGCCACGCCGACGACGCGCTGGCGATGCTCGCCGAGCCCACCGTCGCCGAGCGCGAGGTCCTCGGCGCGATCGGCTATGCCGACAACGACACCGTGCTGCACACCGACGCCTCGCAGCTGCCGAGCGACCGCCGCGCGTGGGCCGCGTGGAACGCGCTGATCCCGGCCGATCCGGCCGAGGCGTGCACCGTCAGCTACTGCATGAACCTGTTGCAGTCGCTCGATTGCCCCGAACCGCTGGTCGTCACGCTGAACCGCACCGCCGCGATCGATCCTGCGAGGATCCTGAAGCGCCGCTCCTACCGCCACCCGCAGTACACCCACGCCAGCGTCGCCGCGCAGGGGCGCCGCGCGGAGATCAACGGCGTCGATCGGTTGTGGTACGCCGGCGCCTACTGGGGCTGGGGCTTCCATGAGGACGGCATGCGCAGCGCGGTCGAGGTCGCCCGCGCGCTCGGCGTGCACTGGCCGTCATGAGCGACACGCTCGCGAGCGCGGTCTACACCGGTTGGGTCCGCCATCGCCGGCACGCACCATACCCCCACGCGTTCCGCTACCGGCTGTTCCAGCCCTGTCTCGATCTCGACGAGCTCGACCGCGTGTTCGACCGGCGCTGGTTCTGGTCGGTGGGTCGTCGCAACCTCGCGGAGTTCCGGCGCAGCGATTACCTGGGCGATCCAGACGTGCCGCTCAAGGAGGCCGTGCTCGCCCGGGTGGAGGCGGCGACCGGACGCCGTCCGTCCGGTCCGGTGCGGCTGCTGACCCACCTGCGCTATTTCGGCTACTGCTTCAACCCGGTCAGTTTCTACTACTGCTACGCCGCCGACGGCACCACGCTCGATACGGTCGTCGCCGAGATCACGAACACCCCGTGGAACGAGCGCCACGCCTACGTGCTGCCGGTCGTCGCGGCCGCGCAGCGCGGCATCGCGCTCGAATGGTCGTTCGACAAGCGCTTCCACGTCTCGCCCTTCCTGCCGATGGCGCGCCGGTATCGCTGGCGCCTCACCGCACCCGGCGAAGCGCTGCGCATCCATATGGACGTACTCGACGGCGAGCGCGTGGATTTCGACGCGACGCTCGTGCTCGAGCGGCGACCGATCGACGGTCCGACGCTGGCACGCTGCCTGCTGGCCTACCCGCTGATGACGGCCCGCGTCATCGGCGCGATCCACTGGCAGGCTCTGTTGATTTGGCTTCGACGGAACCCCGTCTACGCTCATTCTCCGTCGGCGACTGTGCAAGGTTCGCGTCTCGACCCCAGTTCCCCGCCCTCGGGCGACCCGAAGGACCCGCGATGAGTGACATGACCGACCCGAGCGCGCTCGCTGCGCCAATCGCCAACACGGCCTCATCGCAGGGCGGTTCGTTCCGTCGCCGCGTGATGGCGCTGCTGGCGGAAATGCGCGAGGCGGCCATCACCGTCGTCGAACCGAGTCGCCGGTCCGTGACCGGTATCGCCGAAGGCGCGGACGTGCTTCGGGTGACCCTGACCATCCGCAACCCGGAAGCCTGGCGGCGCATCGCGCTCGGTGGCACGGTGGGTGCGGCCGAGGCCTACATGGACGGCCAGTGGGACGCGAGCGACCTGACCACGCTGGTGCGGATCTTGGTCCGCAACCGCGCCGTGATGGATCGCATGGAAGGCGGGCTCGCCGGTATCGCCGCCGCAGCCCTACGCGCTTGGCACCAGTTCCGCCGCAACACCACTGCCGGCAGTCGCCGCAACATCGCCGCGCACTACGACCTCGGCAACGAACTGTTCCGGCTCTTCCTCGACCAGACGATGATGTATTCGTCGGCGATCTACCGCGACCCATCCGAATCGCTCGAGGCGGCGCAGACGCGCAAGCTCGACCGGATCTGCACAAAGCTCGGTCTGTCGCCGACGACCCGGGTGATCGAGATCGGCACCGGCTGGGGGGGCTTTGCGATCCACGCCGCGCGCCACTACGGCTGCCATGTCACCACCACCACGATCTCGCGCGAGCAACGCGAGTTGGCGCAGTCTCGAGTGCGTGAGGCCGGCCTGGAGGACCGCGTCCGCATCCTCGACCAGGACTACCGCGATCTCGAGGGCCGCTACGACCGGCTGGTCTCGATCGAGATGATCGAGGCGATCGGCCATCAGTACCTCGACACCTACTTCGGCAAGGTCTCCTCGCTGCTCGAAGACGACGGCATGGGACTGATCCAGGCGATCACGATCGAGGACCATCGCTACCAACAGGCTTTGCGCTCGGTCGACTTCATCAAGCGCTACATCTTCCCGGGCAGCTTCATCCCGTCGATCGGCGCGATGACGGGTGCGCTCGCCCGCGCGACCGACCTCAAACTCTTCCATCTCGAGGACATCGGTCCGAGCTACGCGCTGACACTTGCTGCCTGGCGCGACCGCTTCAACCGCGAGCTCGACCGCGTCCGCGCCCTCGGTTACCCCGAGCGCTTCATCCGAATGTGGAACTACTACCTCAGCTACTGCGAGGGCGGTTTCCTCGAGCGCTCGATCGGCGACGTGCAGATGTTGTTGGTGAAGCCCGGAGCGCGCCCGGCGCAGTATCTCCCCGACCTGTGAGGACCCTCGCCAACCTCGTCGGCTTCAACGCCTGCTGGTTCGCGCTGGTGCTCGGCGCGGCGCACGGGCTGTGGTGGGTCGGTCTCCTCGCGCTCGCGGTATTCGCCGCGGCCACTCTCGCGACCAGTCCATGGCCCAAGGCCGACCTGAAGCTCGTCGGTGTCGCGGTCGCCATCGGCGTGGTGCTCGAGACGGCGTTGGTCCAAGGCGGCATATTCCGCTACGCCTCGCCGGTACCGTGGCCGGCACTTGCACCGGTCTGGATGCTTGGGCTGTGGGCGAACTTCGCGCTCTCGCTGAACCATTCGCTCGGCTTTCTCGACCAGCGTTTTGCGCTGTCCGCATTGCTTGGCGCGATCGCAGGTCCGCTGGCCTACTACGGCGCCGCTCGAGTATTCGGTGCGGCCGAGATCCTGACCGTGCTGCCATTCGCGCTCGGCCTCCTGGCGGTCGGTTATGCCTTTGCGACACCGCTCCTGGTCGCGCTGGCGCGTCGCTGGCGCGAAGCCGAGGAAGCGCGCCGCAGTCCGGTCGCTGCATGACTGTGGGTCCCGTCCTCGCCGTCGCGGCGGCCGCAGTCACCGCGATGGCGTTCGTCTTCGTCATCGAGCGCCGCACGCGCGTCGCGGCCTGGGTCGACGTCGCATGGGCTGCGCTGGTCGGACTTGCCGCCGCGTTCTACGCCGCCATCGGCGACGCTCCCGCATCGCAACGGATCGCGGTGGCTGCGATGGGTCTGTCATGGGGCCTGCGCCTCGCCGGCCACCTTGCCGCGCGCGTCCGTCGCCACGGCGAAGACGGCCGCTACGCCCACATGCGCCGCGCGATCGGCAACGCCAGCGCCAAATGGGCCGCACTCTTCGCCTTCCAGGCCGCGCTGGTCGTCGTGTTCTCGCTGCCGGCCTGGGTCGCGGCCAACAACGCGGCGGCCTCGACGGCGTGGCTCGCCGTCGGCGTCGTGATCTTCCTCATCGCGCTGACCGGCGAGGCGATCGCCGACCGCCAGCTCGCGCGCTTCGCGGCCGATCCCGCGAACCGCGGCAAGGTCTGCGCGGTCGGGCTCTGGCGCTACTCGCGGCATCCGAACTACTTCTTCGAGTGGCTCGGCTGGTTCGCGTGGGTCGCATTGTCGATCGGCTCGCCGTGGTGGTGGCTGTCGCTGGCCGGCGCTGCCGCGATGCTCGCCTCGTTGCTCTGGGTCACCGGCATCCCCTTCGTCGAGGCGCAGTCGCTGCGCTCGCGTGGCGAGGCCTACCGCGACTATCAGCGCCGCGTCAGCATGTTCGTTCCCTGGTTCCCGAAGGCTTGAGCGATGGATCTCATCACCCTGTGCGAGCGCGGCTATATTCCCGACGCGCTGACCCGCCTCGGCATCCGCCGCCTATGCCGCCAGCGGCTGGCCGAGGAACACGCCGACGACGCCGTCGCGGCCTGGGAACGCTTCCGCACGCTGCTGGCCGAGCTGCGCGAGAGCCCGATCGCGATCGAGACCGACGCCGCCAACGCGCAGCACTATGAGGTGCCGCCGGCCTTCTTCAAGCTCTGTCTCGGCAAGCGCCTCAAGTATTCGAGCTGCTACTACCCGACCGGCACCGAGAGCCTCGATACCGCCGAGGAGCGGATGCTCGCGCTCTACGGCGAGCGCGCCGAGCTCGCTGACGGCATGGACATCCTCGAGCTCGGCTGCGGCTGGGGCTCGCTGACGCTGTGGATGGCCGAGCGCTACCCGAACGCGCGGATCACCGGCGTCTCGAACTCGCGCCCGCAGCGCGAGCACATCGAGGCCGAGTGCCGCGCGCGCGGCCTCTCGAACGTGCGCATCGTGACCTGCGACGTCAATCGGTTCGAAATCGACCAGCGCGTCGATCGCGTGGTCTCGATCGAGATGTTCGAGCACATGCGCAACTACGAGGCGCTGATGGCGCGGATCGCGTCGTGGCTGAAGCCTGGCGGCAAGCTGTTCGTGCACATTTTCTGCCACCGCGAGCTGATGTATCCGTTCGAGGTCAAAGGTCGCAGCGACTGGATGAGCGAGTACTTTTTCACCGGCGGGCTGATGCCGGCCGCCGACTCGCTGCTGCACTTCCAGCGCGACCTCGTGATCGAGGAAGCGTGGCGGCTCTCCGGGCGCCACTACGAGCGCACCGCGAACCACTGGCTCGAGAACCAGGACCGCAACCGCGACGCGGTCCTCGAGGTGCTGGCTGGTGCCTATGGCCGCGAGCACGCGACGCTATGGCACCAGCGTTGGCGGATGTTCTGGATGGCCTGCGCCGAGCTCTTCGGGCTAGACGGCGGCAACCAGTGGCTGGTCGGCCATTACCGTTTTGCGCGGCGTTGAATCCAAGCGCATCAGCGCCGTGTTGGCGAGCCAGTCGCGCCGGCTGAGGGCCTTGCCCGCCGCGCGGCGATACCACCTCGGATTTACGGGCCCGTCGGGCCCGCGATCTTGAACCCGCTCGATCGCCTGCGGTGCGCCGCGGGCGCGATCGATCGCCGTCGGCGCGCTCCCGCGCGGCGGGCCTGTGCTGTGGCAGCGTCAACCCGTCGGTTGAGCGACCTCGCTGCGAAGCGCGTGGCGCGCAGCGCAGGTCAGCCAGGCGGCGACCATGGCGTGGCTTGCGCGGATCGCCCGCCAATCTCGCGCGGCGCGAACGCAGCGTCGGGCGCGACCCGGACTCGGTCGGCTCGCGCCGGATTCGGCGCCGGTCGCGCACCGGGACGATCGGTCCTGGCAAGGAAAGTCTCCCGGCGGACCTCGAACGACGGCGTGTCCGCGGCGGCTACCGACACGCACAGCATCGCGCACATCGTGCTGCCGACCGACGCGACCGGGTCGTCGTCCCACCTCAGGTCGAGCATCGTTCTCGGGACGGCGAGGATCTGTGCTTCGCAGGGCCTCCGTTTCATGTCATGACCTTCGATCACGGATGCGTCACCATTCTGACCCAGACCTGACGGGAACCCCAACGAGGATCGCGCGATAGAGCATCTGCTCGCGCCGCGCCAGGGACCCTGATGGCCATGCTGGATGCACGGATGACCACGACCCCGTCCGCGCGCCGGCCGAATGCCACGGCCGCGCCGCGTCTCACCCGCGAGCGCCTCGGCGTCTGGCGCGAGCGCCTCGTGCTGCCGAACGGACGCGAAGTGTGGGTCCGACCGATCGAGCCGTGCGACGCGGACGCGCTACGCGCCAGTTTCCGCGCCCTGAGCCCCGAAGAGGTCCGGCTTCGCTTCCAGGCACCGCTGCGCGAGATGAGCGCAGACATGGCGCAGCGGCTGACCTCCATCGATCCGGCTACCGGCTTCGCGCTGGCCGTCACCGAACCGCTGCCGCCTGGCGAGGCGCTGATTGGCGGCGTGGTACGCGCCAGCATCGTGCCCGGCACGCGCCACGCCGAGTTCGCGATCATCGTCGGCCGCCCGCTCGCCGGCCAGGGTCTCGGCTTGCACCTGATGCGCCGGCTGATCCACTGGTGCCGCGCGCGACGGCTGGACGCGGTCTTCGGCGACGTGCTGGTCGAGAACGAGGCAATGCTGAAGCTGGCGGATGCGCTCGGTTTCGAGCGTCGACACGTTCCGGGTGACCATGGCCTCGTGCGCATCGAACTCACCCTGCGTCGAAACGACGAGACGCCCGCCACACCGTCAGCCACCGATCCGGCTGGCGACACCGCATCGACACGGGGCCACGAAGCCGCCGGCTAGAATCGCGGGCCGCGTCGATCCCGTCGGTCGGCCGCCGCCTTGCGCCGATCGATGTCCGATACGCCCCAGACCACCCCGATCTTCGATCCGCCCCGCCCGTCGGGCGCCATGCGTCGTACCCGCTGGCAGGCCCTGCCAGGTGCCGCGCAGGCGCTTGCGATCGCCGCTGCGGCCGAGCGGCATCCGGGCCTGGTCGTCGTGCTCGGCCGCGATGTGGCCAGCGCGCATCGTCTCGAGGCGGAGCTCGGCGTCTTCCTTCCGCGCGACCTGCCGGTCTTGCACTTCCCGGACTGGGAGGTGCTGCCCTACGACGTCTACTCGCCGGTCGCCGACCTCGTCAGCCAGCGCATCGCGACGCTGAACCGCCTGCCGACCACCACGCGCGGCGTGTTGGTGCTGCCCGCCGCGACCGCCATGCAACGCCTCGCGCCGCGCAGCTGGGTGCTCGGCACCCAGGTCGACTTCCGCGTCGGCGAGCGCCTCGACTTGGGGGAACAGCGCCGGCGCTTCGATGCCGCCGGCTATCGCCATGTGCCGCAGGTGCTCGAGCCTGGCGACTACGCGACCCGGGGCGCGCTGCTCGACGTCTTTCCGATGGGCGCAGCTGAGCCATACCGGATCGAGCTGTTCGACGACACGATCGAGACGATCCGCACTTTCGACCCCGAAACCCAGCGCTCGGCCGCGCGCGTCGAGGCCGTGCGCCTGCTCGCCGGGCGCGAAGTGCCGACCACCGAAGCCGCCGCCAAGCGCCTGCGCGCCGCGCTGCGCGAGCGCTTCGACATCGATCCGCGCCGCTGTCCGATCTATCAGGACATCGCCGAGGGCGTCGTACCGGCCGGCATCGAGTCCTATCTGCCGCTCTACTTCGACACCACCGAGACCATCTTCGATTATTTCGGCGGCGACCCGCTGCTGGTGCTGGAAGCCGGCGCCCTCGCCGCGGCGGAACAGTTCCACGCCCAGACCACCGAGCGCTGGGAGCAGCGGCGCCACGATCGCGAACGCCCGGTGCTGCCACCGGACGAGCTGTACCTGCCGCCTGCGCAGTTGCGCGAGGCCCTGAACCGCCTGCCACGGATCGAAATCGACGACAGCGAAGGTCGCGCCGATATCCCGGTCCACCCGCTCGGGGCGACGCCGATGCCCAGTGTCGCGGCCGACCCGCGTGCCGCTGAGCCGACCGCCGGACTGCGTGCCTTCGCCGCGCATCATCCCGCACGGATCCTCGTCGCGCTCGATTCGGCCGGTCGCCGCGAGGCGCTCGCCGACCAACTTCGCGACGCCGGAGTCGATGCCGCGGTCGTCGCCGGCTGGCGCGAGTTCCTCGCTTCGGATGCGGCGCTCGCACTCACCGTCGCGCCGCTCGAGGACGGTTTCGTGCTGGAGGCTGCGGGCATCGCGGTCATCGCCGAGCGCCAACTGCTCGGCGAGCGCGTCGCCCAGCGCCGCCGCCGCAAGCGCGCCGCGCGCGATCCCGAAGCCATCGTCCGCGACCTCGCCGAACTCGCGATCGGCGCGCCGGTGGTGCATGTCGACCACGGCGTCGGGCGCTACCGGGGTCTGGTGCGGCTCGATCCCGGCGGTGTCGACGGAGAGTTCCTCGCGCTCGAGTA
>CALDVP010000231.1 GCA_937924195.1 uncultured Lysobacterales bacterium | reverse complement strand
GTTCGAGTGCGGCCAGCACCGCCTCGCGCGCAGGCGGTTCGGTGCCGAAGATCGCCTGCTCGAGCTCGGCCAGGAGCCACGGCTCGTGGTACGCGGCGCGGCCGATCATCACGCCCTCGACGTGGGCGAGCGCGTCGTACGCGCCTGCGACGCCCGCGATCCCGCCGTTCGCGACCACGACGAGGTCCGGGCGCTCGCGCTTTAGCCGGTGCACCCGCGCGTGGTTGAGCGGCGGAATCTCGCGGTTTTCCTTCGGCGACAGGCCCTGGAGCCAGGCCTTGCGCGCGTGGACGAGGAACACCCGGCAGCCGGCGGCCGCGACGCGCTCGACGAAGGCGAGGAAGCCCGCGTCCTCGTCCTGCTCGTCGACGCCGATCCGGCACTTGACCGTGACCGGCACCTCGGACGGCACCGCCTCGCGCATCGCCGCGACGCACTCCGCGACGAGGCGGGGCTCGCGCATCAGGCAGGCGCCGAAGCGCCCGGCCTGCACGCGATCCGACGGGCAGCCGACGTTGAGGTTGATCTCGTCATAGCCGGACTCGGCGCCGATCCGCGCAGCCTCGGCGAGCAGCGCCGGCTCCGAGCCGCCGAGCTGCAGCGCGACGGGATGCTCGGCCGGATCGAAGCCGAGCAGCCGCGCGCGGTCGCCGCGCAGCACCGCGTGCGCGTGGACCATCTCGGTGTAGAGCCGCGCGTGCGGCGCCAGCAGCCGGTGGAAGTACCGACAGTGCCGGTCGGTCCAGTCCATCATCGGCGCGACACACAGGCGCCAGAGGCCGCCTGCCCCTGTCTTTGCCGGTCTCGCGGAGGGTCGTGATCCCGATGCTTGCAAGGTCGATTGCGACGCGTTCATGCGGGTTTTCGCGCTGTCCTGCGACCTGCAATGCCACCGGTATTGCTCCCCCGATGCGCCGATGGCAACCGATGGAGAGGAACGTTGCGCGTCGCGCGCGACCGGTGCGTAGCGTACCGCGCCGTCCCACGCATCGACCGGATCGACCCACGCGCTCGGCCGCAGCCGCTCGACCCGTCAGGGCCCGCTGCGCTCGCGGCCACGCTCCCAATCGAGCAAGCCCCGCTTGAGCCGCCGCGCGGAAATCGACAGGTTCGCCTCCGGCGCGGACCTGAGCCAGTCGAGATGCGTCCGATCGAGTTCCGCGCGCAGCGCCGGGTCCGCGCTCAGACCGTAGAGCTGCGCGGCCGTATGGAGCACGGCTTCGTTGTGCGGGTGGAGACGCTCGGCGAGCCGCCGATGCAGCTCGGCCACGTCCTCGATGCCGATGACCTCACCGGCGAGCTCGCGCGCCGCCAATCGGCTGACCTCGAGCGAGCGGCAGGTCGGATGCTGGTCTTCGGCCTGCGCGCAATGCGCCAGCGCATCATCGACCCATGCCAGCGCAAGGCTGCCCTCGCCGGCTTCGACCGCCGCGAAGGCGGCCGCTGCCAGCACCCAGCGCCGGTTCTGGTGCGGCAGGTCGCCACGGTCCGCGATTTCGTCGCGCAGCGCGCGGAATTCGGCGAGCGCGGCCGCGTGCTCGCCGCGCAGCGAGCGGATCAGCAGCAGCTGGTTCCGCGCATGCAGCAGCGTCGGATGCGATTGCCCGCCGAGCAGCGCGGCCTGCTGCTCGAGAATGCCGAGCGCGGTGCGTTCGGCGCCCTCGAGGTCTCCGGACTCGAGCAGGTAGTAGCCATAGTCCGACAGCGCCAGCAGGGTGATCAGGTGATGCTCGCCGAAGACCCGTCGCCGGATCTCGACCGCGACTCCCCACGCACGCGCCGACCCCGGCACGTCACCGTTCGCGGCGAGGCAGACCGCGTAGTTGCCGGCCGACACGGCGAGCGTGCGACCGACCGCCGGGCCCCGTCCCCGAAGCCGCTCGATGTGGCCCTCGAACTCGCGGACCAGCTCGTCCGGGCAGCGCTCGGGTATCGCGACGATCCGCTGGTTCAGGATGTCGCCCTCGAGTTGCAGCGTCTCCGGATGATCGGCGCCGAGCGCCTCGCGCAGCTGCGGCATCAGCGCCTCGGACAGAGCCAGCCCTCCGGCGCCATCGCCGGTGAGGGTCAGGGTCGCGGCCTGCGCGCGCCGCAGATACAGGGTCAGCGGATGGCGTGACCCGAGCGCGGCCGTGGCCCTCGGGACCAGCGCATTCGCCAGCCGGTGAGCCTCGTCGAAGGACTGGCGCCACCAGGTGAGTTTCATCACCTCGGTTTCCGCGGTCAGTGTCTCGGGCGCCTCGGGGCCGCGGATCGCGCGGTACAGCGCGACCGTGCGCGCCAGCTCGCGTTCGGCCCGGTCGAAGTCCTGCCACGGCACGAACAGCTGTGCCACCGACAGCCGCAGGGCCGCCTCGATGCTGTCGCCGTTCGCATACTGCTGGTCGACCAGATCCGCGGCCTGATGGAGCAGCCCTTCGACGATCACCGCGCGGGTCGCGTCGAGCGGTGCGAGGCCCTCCAGCTCGGCGCGGATCCGGGCACGGGCGGCCTCGCCGTCGTCGCCTTCGCGCTCGGCCATGCGAGCCGCATTGTCGGCGAGGCGCCCGACCATGCGCTCGGTCAGTCCCGGCAGATCGACCCGGCCGAGGACCTGCTGCTGGAACGCGACGACCTTCTCGAGATCGGCCTGACGCGCTTCCGCCATCCCCTGCTGGCGCCGCGCCTCGACCAGGCCCGCGCTGGTGCCGACGAGGCCGGCGATCACGGCGATCGCGCCGATCGTCGCCGCCGACACCGCGGCGGGATTCCGGCGCCACAGACAGGCGAGCCGGTCGCGGCGGGACGCGGCCAGCGCGGACACCGGCCGGTTCGCCAGCCAGGCCTCGAGGTCCGCGGCCAAGGCAGCCGCGCTGGGGTAGCGGTCCGCTGGATCATGAGCGATCGCCCTGGCGAGGATCGCGTCGAGCTCACGCAGTCGACCGCGCGGCAGACCCAGCGCGTTCGGACGCCCGATCAGGGACCTCGCTGGCCCGCGACCGTCGGGGTCGTCCGTCGATGCCGTGGTGGCCATCCCGTCGTATCGCAATGGCTCGCCCGTGGCCAGCTCGAACAGCACGAGGCCGAGCGAGTAGACGTCGCTGCGGGCATCGACCGCGGCGCCGGGCGTGCCCTGCTCCGGACTCATGTAGGCCGGCGTGCCGCCAGTCGCTCCCGTCGACGTGCTGCCACTGACCCGCGCGATGCCGAAGTCGATCAGCTTGGCACGCAGGCGTCCGTCGAGCTCCGTCACCAGCAGGTTCGACGGCTTGATGTCGCAGTGGATCAGTCCCCGACGATGCGCGTGGTCAAGTCCCTCGGCGATCTGGCGCACGAGGTCGACGCAGGCGCGGGCGCCGGGCTGCCGACGCCGCACGAAGGTGTGGATCGGCTCGCCCTAGACGTGCTCCATCACGTAGAACGGCAGGCCGTCGGCCGTCTGGCCGGCATCGAAGATCTGCGCCACCGCGGGGTGGTTCAGGCGCGCGAGCGCCTGGCGCTCGAGTTCGAAGAGCACCTGCTCCTCGAGGCCGACCTGGCGCCGGTTGATGAGCTTGATCGCCACCAGCCGGCACACCGGCGCGGTCTGCTCGGCGAGGTAGACGGCACCCATGCCGCCGCGGCCGAGCTCCCGGAGCAGCCGGAAATTGCCGAAGCGCCCGCCGATCGCGAGCGCGATCGCCTCGCCGCCGTCCGACCCCAGCTGCGTCCGCGTGCGGTCCAGCATGCGTGTCTCGTCGTCGCCTTGCGTCATTTGCGTCAATCCTCTGGACCGATGTTCCGGCAACCAGCAGCGCGAGGCCGAGGCTCGATTGTGGCCTCCGCGCGCGCGCGAAGAAAGCCACGCGACGAAGCGAGCGCCCCAGTCCTGGCGCCCGATCGCGCTCAGTAGCGCCAGACCAGCGTGACGTAGACGACCCGCGCGCGGTAGTCGGCGCTGTCCTCGCCGAGCAGGATCACGTTCGCGAGCGTGTTCGGCGCGGTGCCGTCGCGCTGGACGTCGCGGCCGTCGAAGTCCTCGACGCGGAAGCCGATGCCGAGATCGAGCGTCTCCCGCGCGCGCCACGTCGCGCGGAGGTCGGCGAACAGCAGCCGTGCCTCGTTGTCGGGCAGCGGCGCGGTGGTCAGGGCAGGCCCGGTCGTGACTGCGACGCGGCTGCGGACCCGGGAGCCCGCGAGCTCGGCGTCGAGCCGCCAGCGCGCCTCGGCCGGCGCGTGCGCGATTCCCAAGCCCATGGTGTCGGCGCGATCGCGATGGCGCGCGAACCAGTTGCGGGCCGGATCGACGGCCTGGGTCGGCCGCGCCGCGCCGCCCGAAAACTGGCGCCCGGCCTGGTCGATCGCATGCCAGTCGCGACCGGCGAAGGCGCGCCAGGTCGAGGCCTCGCCGAGGCGGCCGTCGAGCACCGCGTGCAGGTCGGCGATCCGCGATCCGGTGAGGCCGAGGGACGAGGCGCGATAGTCGTCGTCGGTGAGGCCCGCAGCGAGCAACAGGCCCACGCGGTGACCCGGGCGCCAGTCCATGGCGAGGGTCGCGCGCTGGCGGCGGCGATCGGCGAGCGGGAACTGGCGCAGCTCGGGCAGATTGTCGAACTGGCCCCAGACGGTCGATGTGTAGGCCGGCCGGTAGCTCTCGAGGAAGGCGCGGTTGCCGACGTAGACCGAGCCGTCGCGTTCCGCGACCTCGACACGGAGGGCCAGCGCCAACCCGTCGGTGAGGTCACCGCGGAGCCCGGCGCGCACGGCCGCCTCGTCGGTACGGCTGCGGGCGGACGGTCGGCGCTCGATGGTCTCGAAGCGCGCGCCGAGTTCGGCCTGCCAGTGGCCGACGCGCCGTCCCGCGTCGAGATCGATCCGGTTGGAGCGGTGGTCGAGCGGCAGGTTGATCCGCCGGCGGCCGCTCGCGGGATCGGTCGCCTGCGCCTGCGAGTCGCCGCCGATCGTGTTCCATATCGCGCGCGGTGTGCGGTCGTCGCGCTCGTCGAATCGCCAGCCGAGGCTCCAGCGCCATCCCTCGACCGGCCGCGAGACCAGCCGGAAGCTCGCCTGCGTCGAGTCGAGGCGACCCTCGAGCGAGGGCCGCGGCAGCGGCTCGACGATCGATGCCGCAAGCTGCGGATTGACCGTGTACGGAAGAAAGGCCTGATTCTGCGCCGCGCGACCGTGGGCGAGGCTCGCGCTCGCGCGCAGGTGCGGGGACAGCTGCCCGTTCCACGCGAGGTCGAGCCGGTGGAAGGTCGAATCGGGCGCCGTCGCCGCCTGCCCTTCCCCGGCCGGGAATGCGGCGGCCGCGGCCCATCCGGCAACCGGCCCGAAGGGGTTCTGCCATCGCACCACGCCGACCGCGTTGTCGTACCAGGACAGGTGCCAGCCGGCGCGGAACTGGTGCTGCTCCCCGCTTCGCACCAGCGCCGCATCGACCCGACGGATGCGCTCGTCGACCGGCGCCGGCAGCAGCACCGCGCGGGCATTGCCGCCGGTCGACCCGACCATCGCACCGAAGGCCCGCGCGCCGGTAATCCGATCCTCGCGCGCGTCGACGCGGAGATCCCAGTCGTCCGGCAGGCCGAGGGCCAGCGCCAGCGCGCTGCGCCGCCGGGTCGTCCCGATCGACGCCTCGCCGAGGCTCGGCAAGAGGCGCGTCATGCCCGAGGTCGTCGGCGCCGGGGTCCACGGCGTCGCGACGGCGAAGCGGCCACCGGGCGCGGGCCGCATCGGCGTCGTGACGGTCTGCCGCGGGTTCGCGATGCGGTCGCCCGTCACGCCGATGCGGAATCGATCCGTCGATCCGAAGGCGAGCGCGTAGCGCCGCGACGGCAGCCCGATCCCGTCGGCGCGAACGCTCCACCAGCCCGGAGTGCCGGCGCCCGCCTCGCGACCGCCGCAGACATCGAGCCGCAGCACGCCGAAGCTGCCGCGCTCCTCGACGCCGGCCCAAGGCCCGAAGCGGAAGCCACCGGCGCCGACGTGGCCGGCGCCGAGAGAGACTTCGCCGCAGGCGGCACCGGCCGTCGCGGGCGCGAGGACCGCGAGGCACGTCCACACCAGCGCCCGACGACTCATCGCGTCAGCCCCGCGCCGGACGGGTGGTTCGAGCCATGCACCTTGGCGTGGCAGTTCATGCAGTCGCGGCCCATCAGGTTCTGCGAACCCGACGGCAGCGCCGCGCCTGGCAGACCGGTGCCGGACAGCGCGGTGCTCGGATGGAACTGCGCCATGTGGCACTGCTGGCACAGCCATGGCGTGCGCTGCACCAGCAGCGAGCGATGGGGCGAGCCGTGCGGGCGATGGCAGCTGAGGCAATCCTCGCGCGCCGGCGGGTGCTCCCACAGGAAGGGGCCGCGCAGGTCGGCGTGGCACGCAAGGCAGGTGTCATTGAGCGTCGGCTCGACCAGCCCACCGGGTCCCGGGCCGCCGTGCGGGCCGTGGCAGTCCGCGCAGGCGATGCGACCGTCGTGCATCGGGTGGTGCGAAGGCTTGAGCGCATCGGCGCGCGCCTTCGCGTGGCAACCGACGCAGGTCTCGACCTGCGTGAGCGGGTCCAGCATCGGATCGCGCGGCGCGTGGGCCTGGTGGCAGTCGGCGCAGCCGATCGCGGCGGTCTCGTGGTGGCTGCCCCACCAGTGCAGCGTCGTCGCGCCGCGATGGCAGTCGATGCAGGCCGCGTTCTGGCGCTCGACCGGCGTCGCTGTCCGGCGTCCGAAATCGACATCGGTCGCCGCGCGCTTCTCGCCGCGCGGCGGCCGCCGCAGGTGGGCTTCGCTGGGGCCGTGGCAGGCAGTGCAGCCGGCATCGGTGGCATGCGCGGACGGCCCGTGCGGCCCGGCGAGGATCGGCGTGATCTTCGGATCCTCGTGACAGGACAGGCAGGCGTCGTCGGCGAGGCGACCGGGGTCCACGGCCTGGTCGGCACGCGCGACCATGTGGCCGCCGAGCAGCAGACCGGCCAACGCGACGAGGGCAAGGAAGGCGGAGCGCATGGCCTGAACCTAGCGGCCGACAGGCCGCACGCCTTGAGCGAGGTCAACTGGCCGACCCATGGTGGCTTATAGCGTCCCAGCGACTTCGCTCCCGATCCCACCATGCCGAACACGCCCACGGCCCGCCGTTCCTCCCTCGATGCCATGGCCTGGATCGCGGCCTACCTCGCGCTGATCCTGGTCCCGATGGCCCTGCTGCTCGTGGGTCCGACGCCAAGGCCGGGCGGCTACTGGTGGGACTTCGCGCTCGCGATCGGCTACGCGGCACTCGCGATGGTCGGACTCCAGTTCGCGCTGACCGCGCGCTTCAAGCGCGCGACCGCCCCCTTCGGCATCGACGTCGTCTACTACTTCCACCGTTACCTGGCGACGATCGCCCTCGTCTTCGTGCTGGCCCACGTCGCGATCCTCTACGCGCGCTACCGGCCGACCGTCGGCAGCCTCGACCCGCGGGAGATGTCGTTCGCGATCGGCTCCGGCTGGATTGCGCTCCTCGCCTTCCTCGCGGTGGTCGGAACCTCGCTGCTCCGCAAGCAGCTCGGGATCGAGTACGACCGCTGGCGGCGCTGGCACCTGCTGCTCGCGGTCGTCGGGCTTGGCGCCGCGGCGGTCCACGTGTTCGCGATCGGCAGCTACCTCGAACCCCGGTGGAAGGCGGCGGTCTGGGGCGGAATGGCGCTGGCCTGGTTCGGCCTCGTCGTCTGGGTGCGCGCGATCCGGCCGTGGCGCCTCACGCGCGACCCCTACCGCGTCACCGAGGTCCGGCGGGAGCCGGGCCGCAGCTGGACCCTCCGGCTCGAGCCGGAGCAGCCGCCCGAGGTCGCCTACCGCCCCGGCCAGTTCGCGTGGCTGACGCTGCGGGCTTCGCCGTGGGCGATGCGGGAACACCCGTTCTCGTTCTCGTCGACGCCGACGCGGCCCGGCGCGATCGAGTTCACGATCAAGGAACTCGGCGACTTCACCCGCACCATCGGCAGCATCCGGCCCGGCGAGCGCGCATGGGTCGATGCGCCGTACGGCCACTTCGAGATCGACCGCCACGCCGATGCCAAGGGCCTCGTCTTCATCGCCGGCGGCGTCGGCATCGCGCCGATCCTCTCGATGCTGCGCGCGCTCGCCGATCGCGGCGACCGGCGGCCGATCGTGCTGTTCTATGGCAACCGTCGCTGGGACCGCATCGTTGCTCGCGACGAGCTCGACGCGCTCGCGGCGGGCGCGCTCGACCTGCGCGTGGTCCACGTGCTGAGCGAACCGCCCGAGGACTGGACGGGCGAACGCGGCTTCGTCACGCTGGACATCATGCAGCGGCACCTGCCGGACGATGCCCGCGCGCTCGACTACTTCGTCTGCGGGCCGACGCCGATGATCCGTCTGGCCGAGCGCAACCTGCGCGCGCTCGGCGTGCCGCACGCACGAATGCACTCGGAGATCTTCGACCTGGCCTGATCCGCTACGGTTGGATACCGGGCCCCACCGCCAAGGAGACCCGTCATGCGCGAAGCCCTCGCCCGCCTGCTCGCCCTCGCCACCGGCCTCGTCGTGCTGGCCGCCGCAATCGTGTTCGCGTGGTTCCAGAACGCCGGAACCGCCACGGCCGTCGCGGCCGAGCCGCCGCCGGTGGCCGCCGACGCCGATGTCGCGCGGATCGAACGCGGCCGCGCGGTCTATGCCGACGCCGGCTGCGCGGGCTGCCACGCGATCGACGGCCAGGGCAACCCGCGCAATCCGCTCGACGGCGTCGGCTCCAGCCTGTCGCCGGAAGAGATCCGGCACTACACGACCGCGGACCCCGCGGTGGCCGACGACCTGGCCCCCCGGGTGGTCGCGGCGAAGAAGGAATTCGCGAAGCTGCCAGCCGAGGACCTCGACGCGCTGGTCGCCTACCTCTCCTCGCTGAAGTGAGGATCCGCGCGCCGAACCTTTAGAACAGCAGCACGACGCCGGTCACCGTGATCGCGATGTAGCCGAGCGTCAGCGGCCCGCCGACCCGCCAGAAGTCGACCGGACGGTAGCCGCCGGGGCCGGCGATGATCGCCATCACCGGGTTCGACAGGCTCAGGAAGCTGTTCGATGCCGAGAGCACCACGACCATCGCGAATTCGACCGGGTTCGCGTTCGCGGCCAGCCCCAGGTTGATCGCGAGCGGCACCATCACGACGGTCGCGCCGACGTTCGACATGACCTGGGTGAAGAAGCTCGTGAGCAGGGCGACTGCGACCAGCAGCAGCCACGGCGCGATCGAGCCGACGGTCCCGAAGAGCTCCTGCGCGAGCCACGCCGCGCTGCCGGTCGAGTCGACCGCCCAGCCGAGCGGGATCAGGCCTGCGAGCAGGAACACGGTCTTCCAGTTCACCGCCCGGTAGGCCTCGTCCATGTTGAGGACGCCGGTCAGCAGCATCCCGACCGCGCCGACCATCAACGCGACCGAAATGCGCAGGTCCGAGAACAGCGCCAGCCCGATCGCGATCGAGAAGAACGTGATCGCGTTGCCGAGCTTGTGCGGACGCTCTTCGTCCTGCGGGTAGTCGGTCACGACCACGAAGTCGCGGTCCTCGGCCGCGTGCGCGAGGTCGCGCCAGAAGCCGTGGAAAACCAGGGTGTCGCCGGCGCGGATCACGCGGTCGCGCAGGTCCTCACGGAAGATCTTGTCACCGCGGTTCAGGGCCAGCACCGAGATGCCGTAACGCTTGCGCAGGCGCAGGTCACCGACTTTCTGGCCGACGAAGCGCGAGGCCGGCGGCACGACCGCCTCGGCGATGCCGGCGCGGGTCGGGTTCAGCATCCCGCCGAAGTGGCGCAGAGCGCCCAACGCGCGCAGCCCGTGCGCCTTGGACCACTCGGCGATCGCCTCGCGCGAGCCCAACACCGCGAGGATCGTCCCGGTCCAGAGATTCATGTCGGCGGGCGGCGCCAGCCGCGCCTCCTCGCCCTGGCGGATCCCGAGCACCAGCGGGGTGCCCGGATGCCGCTCGAGCTCGGCGATGGTGATTCCGACGAGATCGCTCTCGCCGGTCACGACCAGCTCGACGACCTCGCCGGCGATCCCATAGGTGTCGGCGAAGTAACGATCGGTGCTGCGCGGCACCACCCGCTGCGGCTCGGTCTGTTCCGGCAGCAGCCGGCGCCAGCCGAAGTGGAAGTAGGCGAGGCCGGCGAGCAGCAACACGGCTCCAATCGGCGTCAGCGAGAACATCCGCAGCGGTTCCAGCGACGCGGCGCCGGGCGGCAGGTTGCGGTTGACCTGCACGAGCAGGTCGTTCAACAGGATCTGCGGCGAGTTGCCGACCATGGTCATGGTCCCACCGAGCATGATGCAGGCCGCCATCGGCATCAGCAGGCGCGACAGCGCGACGCCCGAGCGCGCCGACAGGCGCGAGGCGACCGGCAGGAACAGCGTCGCGACCGCCGGGTTCTGGACGAAGGCCGACAGCGCGCCGGTGATCGTGCACAACACCAGAAGCAGTCGCTGCTCGATGCCCTTCGAGGCGCGCAGGATGAAGCCGGCCACGCGGCTGATCACGCCGGTGCGATCGAGCCCGGCGCCGAGGATCATCATCGCGATGATCGCGATCACCGCGTCGCCGCCGAAGCCGCTGAAGAGCTGCTCGACCGGAACGATGCCGGCAACGCCGATCACGACCAACACCAGCAGCGCCACGAGGTCGGCGCGCAGCAGGTCGAGTGCCAGCGCGAAAACGACGAAGGCGATCAGCGCGAGGACGATCGCGATCTCGGGCGTCAGCGCAAGCCCGGCGTCCACGTCAGCCCCCGCAGTCTTCCCGGCGGCGGTGGCCCCGCCGCATCGTGCCCCGCGCCTGCTCGCGATGGATCCGGATCATCCGCGCTTCCGCGCGGCGAGGTCGAAGACCGCGTGCCCGAGTCCGAGGCCACGGCGCTCGAAGCGCGAGAGGATGCGCCAGTCGGGGCGCGGCGAGTAGCAGCCCGGACCGGCCTCGTTCTCGAGCGCCGGGCAGCCCTCGACGACCGCGAGCATCTCCTCGGCGTAGGGCGCCCAATCGGTGGCGAGATGCAGGCGCCCGCCGGGCGCCAGCCGGGTCGCGAGCTGCGCGACGAAGGCCGGCTGCACCAGGCGACGCTTGTGATGGCGGGCCTTGGGCCACGGGTCCGGGAACAGGATCCGGATCTCGTCGAGCGCGCCTTCGGGGATCATCGCGTCGAGCACCTCGACGGCGTCGTGCGCGATCACCCGCAGATTGGGAACGCCGGCCTTGGCCGCGCCGAGCAACAGGTGCCCGACGCCCGGCCGGTGCACCTCGATCCCGAGGTAGTCGCGCGCCGGATCGGCCAGCGCCGAGGCAAGCAGCTGCTCGCCGTTGCCGAAGCCGATCTCGAGCACGCGCGGCGCGCGACGCCCGAAGATCGCGTCGAGGTCGACGCGGACCGGGACGAAGTCGAGGCCGAAGCGCGTCCAGTCGCCGTCGAGCGCCTGCCGTTGGGCGCGGGTGATGCGCCCGAAACGGCGCACGAAGCTGCGGATCGGGCGTGCCGTCGGGGGGGACGACCGGTCGGCAGGCACGGGCCGGGCGGACTCGTCGCTCACCCCACGAGCCCCTCGATCGGGCTCGAGGCCGAGGCAAAACGCCGCTTCGGGATGCGCCCGGCGAGGAAGGCCTCGCGACCGGCCTCGACCGCGAGCCGCATCGCCCGCGCCATCCGCACCGGATCCTTCGCGCCGGCGATCGCGGTGTTCATCAGCACCCCGTGGCAGCCGAGCTCCATCGCGATCGAGGCGTCGGACGCCGTGCCGACGCCGGCGTCGACGATGATCGGCACGCGCGCGTGCTCGACGATCTCGATCAGCGTCCAGCGATTCTGGATGCCGAGACCGGAGCCGATCGGCGCCGCCAGCGGCATCACCGCGACGCAGCCGATCTCCTCGAGCCGTTTGCACAGGATCGGATCGTCGGTGCAGTAGGCCATGACCTCGAAGCCGTCCGCGACCAGTTCCTCGGCGGCCTTCAAGGTTTCGATCATGTCGGGATAGAGGGTGCGCGCATCGCCTAGCACCTCGAGCTTGACCAGCCGATGGCCGTCGAGCAGTTCGCGCGCGAGCCGGCAGGTGCGCACCGCGTCGGCGGCGCTGTAGCAGCCGGCGGTGTTCGGGAGGATCGTGTAGCGGTCGGGCGGCAACACGTCGAGCAGGTTCGGCTCGCCCGGGTTCTGGCCGATGTTGGTGCGGCGGATCGCGACGGTGACGATCTCGGCGCCTGCGGCCTCGGTCGCGCGACGGGTCTCGTCGAGATCCTTGAACTTGCCGGTCCCGGTCAGCAGCCGGGACTGGTACGCGCGGCCGGCGATCACCAGCGGATCGCCGTGCGCGGCGCTTTCGGGAGTGTTCGGGCTCATCGCGCGGCGTGGAAAACGAATGGAGCGCGATTCTAGCCCCGCGCGCCCGCTCGTCGCCGGCGCTGCGACCGATCGCCGTCGATGCGGCGTTCAGCCGCCGCCAAGAGCGTGGACGATCTCCACCCGATCGCCTTCTGCGAGAAAGGTCTCGGAATGAAGGCTCTTCGGCACGATACCGCCGTTGACCTCGACCGCGACGCGCCGGTTCGCAAGACCCTCCGCCTCGACGAGCGCGGCCACGGTGGTGCCCTCGTCGAGATCGCGCGCCGCGCCGTTCAGGACGATCCTCATCGCGCTTCGCTCCCGGTAACCTGTTCGAGGAATACCTCGCCGTCCTCGACCACGACCGCAACCGGCGCGAGCCCCGCGCCGCGCGCCGGCCCGGCCACGCAACGGCCATCGCCGCGATCGAAGATCGCGCCGTGCGCCGCGCAGACGATTCGTCCCTCCTCGATCAGAAAGCGGCCGGGCGACCAATCGAGCCGCCGCCCCGCGTGCGGACAGACGTTGTGGAAGGCGCGGATCTCGCCCTCGGCGGCGCGCACGACGATGAGCGAGCGACCGGCGATCTCGTAGATCACGTGATCGCCGACCTCGGGAAGCT
>CALDVP010000230.1 GCA_937924195.1 uncultured Lysobacterales bacterium | reverse complement strand
ACAGGCGCCAGTCGAAGGTCAGGCTGGCCTCGCCGTGGCGTGGAGATCGGCGGATCTCGGCGGTCGCGCCGCGTCCGTTTTGCCAGGGCATCACCCGGTAGTCGGCAGGCGTCAGGTGCTCGACGTGCATCCGTGCAGTGTACGGAAGCGGCGTGGTCGAAGCGCCCCGGTCTGGTGGGCGGCCTGACCGATGAAGAAGGCTGACGCCCCATCCGGCATCGCCGGACGGGGCGCCGACGGGAAGCCCGGGTCGATCAGCGCGGCGCGCCGGCGACGGCCGGCTGGGCCGGCGTCGTGGTCTCGGCCTCGCTGCCGAGCGTGATGACGTCGCGGTTCAGCTCGATGGTGCGGAGACCGATACCGCGGACCTCGGCGAGCTGCTCGACGCTCTGGAACGGGCCGTTGGCTTCGCGCCAAGCGATGATCGCCTCGGCCTTCGCCGGGCCCACGCCGTTCAGCGCGTCGGCGAGCTGCTTCGCGTCGGCCGTGTTGATGTTGACCGGCTGCGCCGCGAAGGCGCCGAACGAGGCGACGGCGAAGAGGGCGGCGGCCAGCAGGGACGTGAGGGTGGTGCGCATCGGAATGCTCCTTGTCGGTGGTTGGGTCTGGAAGGCCGGTCGCCGCAATGGCGTCCGGTGGTCGACAAGGTAGGCATCCGCACGGCCGCGGCCGATGGCAATCCGTCCCGCCGCCACGTGCGCTGCCGGCAGTCCGTCGTGTGCGAATCGGCTGACGCCAGGGCCGGGCTATGATCGAAAGCCCACCTGCCCAGGCCGCCACCATGGACCGCCACAAGCTCTTTGACTTCGTCGCCGAGAAGTGGGATCGCGAGATCGTTCCCGAGCTGACCGAGTACATCCGGATTCCGGCCAAGTCGCCGATGTTCGACCGCGACTGGCAGGAACGCGGCTATCTCGGCGAGGCGATGGACCTGATCGAGCGCTGGGTCCGCGACCAACCGATCACCGGCATGACCGTCGAGCGTATCCAGCTGCCGGGCCGCACGCCGCTCCTCTTCATCGACATCCCGGGCAAGGGCGACGAGGTCGTGCTGCTCTACGGGCATATGGACAAGCAGCCCGAGATGATCGGCTGGTCCAATGAGCTTGGCCCGTGGACCCCGGTCAAGGCCGGTGACCGGCTCTACGGCCGCGGCGGCGCCGACGACGGCTATGCCACCTACGCCTCGCTGACCGCGGTGATGGCGCTGGCCGAGCGCGGCGTCGACCACTCGCGCTGCGTGGTCCTGATCGAGGGTTGCGAGGAGTCGGGCAGCTACGACCTGCCTTTCTACATCAACCACCTCGCCGACCGGATCGGCACGCCCTCGCTGGTCGTGTGCCTCGATTCGGGCTGCGGCAACTACGACCAGCTGTGGCTGACGACCTCGCTGCGCGGGCTCGCCGGCGGCACATTGCGCGTGCGCGTGCTCGAGGAGGGTGTGCACTCCGGCAACGCCTCGGGGATCGTGCCGTCGAGCTTCCGGATCCTGCGCGCGCTGCTCGACCGGCTGGAGGATCCGCTGACCGGGCGGATCCGCAGCGACCTGATGTACGTCGACATCCCGGGCGAGCGCGTCGCGCAGGCGCGCGAGGCAGCCTCGGTGCTCGGCGCGCACACCTACGACCAGTTCCCGTGGATGCCCGGGATGCGGCCGATGTCCGACGATCCCGCCGAGCTGGTGCTGAACCGCACGTGGCGGCCCGCGCTGTCGGTCACCGGCGCCGAGGGACTGCCGGCGCTCGAAGATGCCGGCAACGTGCTGCGGCCCCAGACCGCGGTCAAGCTGTCGATGCGCCTGCCGCCGACGCTCGACCCCGACGTCGCGGCCCGTGCCATGAAGGAGATCCTCGAGCGCGACGCGCCCTACGGGGCCCAGGTCGAGTTCGAGATCGACAAGAACTCCGGCGGCTGGGCGGCGCCAACGCTGGTGCCGTGGCTCGAGGACTCGGTCGACACCGCGTCGAAGACCTACTTCGGCCCGAAATCCGCGCACATGGGCGAGGGCGGCACGATCCCGTTCATGGGCATGCTGCAGGAGCGCTTCCCGCAGGCGCAGTTCGTCGTGACCGGTCTGCTCGGGCCGAAGTCGAACGCGCACGGCCCGAACGAATTCCTGCACATTCCGACCGGCAAGAAACTGACCGCCGCGGTCGCCAAGGTCATCGCCGATCACTACGTCAATCGCGGCTCGCCGACGACGGTGGCCGCGCCGGCCTGATGATTGCAGACACTGCAAACGGACCGGCGCGCGGAAAGCCGGTCTGGCGCGTGGCGTCATCGCGGTCTGCAAGGACCCGGATGGGCCCCGGCGTGTCCGCGCGCGGCAAGCCGCGCGCTATGGGTCCCGGAGGATTCGGCGCGTGCCTCGGTCCCGTAGCGCCGGCCTCGGCCGGCGCATCCCTGCCGAACGACCGCGGGTACCGCGCTAAGGGGGCTCTGGGAGGGGCGTCGCCTGACCGAACCCGACGAAGCACCAGTGCCACGGTTCCGGCGCGATGCCGTGCGGGTTGCCCGCCGGATACGACATTCGGAAGCCGAATTCGTGGGCGCGAGCGCTCAGCCAGCGGAAGGCCGCGGTGGCCGCGAACTCGGGTTCGGCCGGCGGGCAGCCCGGCGTCGTCAGGTCGAGTGCGCGGCCGGTGTGGTGCTCGCTGTAGCCGGGTGCCGCGTTGACCGCGAGGATGTCGGCCATCGCGAGGCCGCGCGCCCGCTTCGCGGCGAGGATACGCGCCTGATAGTCGGCGCTCCGGAACCCCGAGACGAGCACCAGCGCGACACCTTCGGCGCGGGCCGCGCCGGCCATTCGTCGCCACGCGCGTAGCGCATCGGGTGCGAGCCAGCATTCGCGGCCGGCGTGGTCGATGCCGGCGAAGTGCAGCCAGCGTGGCTCGCGCTGCGGGAACAACCCGCGTGCCGGACCGTAGTCCTTCGGCACCTCGGTACGGACGGCGGCCAGCCGGCGGGCGGCGGGATCCGGGACCGCGCGACTCGGGCGGCGGCGCGGTAGGGCGTTGCCGGCTCGGGCGACTCCGGGGATGCGGGATCGACCGTTTGAGTACGAGACCTCGAGACGACAGCGCGGAAACCGGCCGGCGAGCAGCATCGCCAGCCCACGCCATGTCAGGCCCGGTGCGAAGTCGCGAGCTGCGTAGCCGATCCGGAAGCGCAGGATCCGTCCGCACGGGCGCAGTGACCCGCCCGCGAGCATCGCGCCATCGCTCTTGCGGTGGATCGACACCCGGAGCGCGCCGCGCGCCGCCGACCGGCCCGGCCTCAGAAAGCACTCGAGACCCGGCCCGTTAGCTCGGAGCGGCGCGAAGCGCGGCGACCCGGCGGTCATCACGGGTGGTCCGCGATCCTCGCGATCAGCCGCCGCGGGCGCGGGCGTCACCGATGCCAGGCACCAGCTTCCAGAGCCGATTGCCCTCGGCCGGCCACGCGCCGCGTAGGTAGGGGTGATCGGGGTAGTTCAGTTCCAGCACCGCGCGCGTGTCGGCTGCGAGCCGGTCCTGCCCGAGGCGGGCGTAGCTCTCGGCCATGATCGCGAGGGCCTCCGCCGCCTGCGGCGTCTCCTGGTAGATCTCGATGATCGTGCGGGCTCGGCTCTGCGCGGCGACGTAGGCGCCACGGCGGAAGTAATAGCTGGCGACGTTGAGCTCGGCCTGCGCGAGGTCGTTGCGCAGGTGAATCATTCGCTGGCGCGCGTCGGGGGCGTAGCGGCTGTCCGGAAAGCGTTGCAGCAACTCGCCGAAGTCCTGGAAGGACTGGCGCGCGAAGCCCTGGTCCCGTCGCGTCGCGTCGGGCTTGATCCAACGCTCGAGCAGGCCCGCCTCACGCTCGAAGTTGATCAGTCCGCGCAGGTAGAACGCGTAGTCGATGTGCTTGTGCGTGGGGTACTGTCGGATGAAGCGGTTGACCTGGCTCAGTGCTTCCTCGTAGCCGCGGTTCTTGAACAGCGCGTAGCCGAGCTCGAGTTCGGCCTGTTCGGTGTAGGGGCCGATCGGGAAGCGCGCGATCAGGCGCCGGTAGTAGCGGACCGCGCGTTCGTAGTTGCCGGCGCGCATCGACTGGTTGGCCTCGCGGTACATCTCCTCGACCGGGAGCGTCTCGGTCGCGTCCATGCTGCGGCCGAAACCGCAACCAGTCACGAACGCCAACATCGCGGCGAGCGCGACGATCCGGATCACGAGCTTCAGCATGGCGGGGTTCCGTCCGGTCACGCCGTCTAGAATGGGCCGCGCATCATAGCCCAAGGTCCGCCGACTCCCCCATGAACCACGAACCCGGCCCCGCGCCGCCCGAGCGGCTTCGGCTGGAAGCCATCGTCCCCGACGAGCTCGCTGGCGCGCGGGCCGACCGCGCCGCGGCCGAGGTCTTCGCCGGCTATTCGCGCTCGCGGATCAGCGGCTGGATCAAGTCCGGTGAACTCACCTTCGACGGGCGTCCGCGCAAGCCCAGCGAGCCGGTCACGGGCGGCGAGCGCCTGGCGCTCGACGCTGCCATCGACGCCCAGACCGACAGCGTGGCCGAGCCGATCGCGCTCGACATCGTCCACGAGGACCGCGACGTGCTGGTGATCGCCAAGCCGGCCGGGCTGGTCGTCCACCCCGGCGCCGGCAACCCGGACGGAACGCTCGAGAACGCGCTGTTACACCACGATCCGAAGCTCGCCGCGCTGCCACGCGCCGGCATCGTGCACCGCCTGGACAAGGACACCAGCGGCGTGATGATGGTCGCACGGACGCTGAAGGCGCACGCGGCGCTGGTCGCGGCGCTGGCCGCGCGCGAGGTCCATCGCCAGTACGAGGCGGTCGTCCACGGCACGATCGTCGCCGGCGGCACGATCGACGCGCCGATCGGGCGTCATCCGAGTGACCGGCTGCGGCAGGCGATCCGCGACGCGGAGGCCGGTGGCCGCACGGCGACGACGCATTACCGCGTGCGCGAGCGGTTCCGGGCCCACACCCGCATCGAGTGCCGTCTCGAGACCGGGCGCACGCACCAGATCCGCGTCCACATGGCGTACCTCCGTCATCCGCTGGTCGGCGATCCGCTCTACGGCGGCGGGCTCAAGCTGCCCAAGGGCGCGGGGCCCGAACTCGTCGAGGTACTGCGCGGCTTCCGGCGCCAGGCGCTGCACGCCGAACGGATCGAGTTCGCGCACCCGCGCAGCGGTAAGCCGGTCGTCGCGGAGGCGCCGCGGCCGGCGGACCTCGCACGGCTGATCGAAGCCCTGCGCGCGGACGCGCGCGCCCACGACGCGTGAGCGTCGCGCCCTTCCTGATTCCCGACTGGCCGGTCCCGGACCGTGTGCGGGCCGCGACGACGACCCGCGCGTGGCCCGGCGACTGGCGCGACCCGACCGAGCGCGAGCGGCTCCGTCACGCGCTCGGCCTGCCGTCGGAACCGCGCTGGCTGCGCCAGGTCCATGGCACGCGGGTCGTGGACGACGCCGACTGGGACGCTGCCGGCCCCGATCCCGAAGCCGACGCGACGATCACGCGCGAGCCGGGAGTCGTGCTGGCGGTGCGCACGGCCGACTGTCTGCCGATCCTGCTCGCCGCCGCCGACGGATCCGCGGTCGCGGCGATCCATGCCGGCTGGCGGGGGCTCGCGGCCGGCATCATCGAATCGACGCTATTGCGGTGGCCGGCGGCATTCGAGGGGACGCATGCGTGGCTCGGTCCGGCAGCGGGGCCGTCGGCCTACGAGGTCGATGCCGCGGTGCGTTCGGCCTTCGTCGATCGCGATCCTGGCGCAAACGACGCCTTCAGCGACAGCCGGCCCGGCCACTGGTGGTGCGACCTGCCGGCGCTGGCACGGCGCCGGCTCGCGGCGTGTGGAATCTTGCGCGCGACCGGTGGCGATCGCTGCACGATCCGCGAGGCCGACACCTTCTATTCGTGGCGCCGCGCAGCCGAGTCCGGCCGGATGGCGACGCTGGTCTGGATCGACGGTCGAGCGTAGGGCCACCGGTTTTCGACAGGGACACCAGAGCCGCCGCGGCCCGCACAAGGGTCAGGCGGATCGCGTAGCCATGCGGCGGAGGTTCGGATCGGTCGTGCGGTGGGCCCGTACCACGACGCCTTGATCGTGACGTCCGCGACGGCGAGTGGCGGGGTCGGCCTTGGCGAATCTCGACTCGCGGCGCGTCGAAAGGTCGCGCGCCTGGCGCGATCTCCGATCGACTCCGAGGTCAGCCAGAAACGGGACCGGCCTTCGGGTCAGAGCAGCGCTGCGATCGTCAACTTCTACGCGAACGCCGCGTCATCGCAAGCACGTTGGCTCCCGTGCCGGCACCGGTGTCGGCCACGCACACCCGGTTGCGGCCCGCGAGCTTTGCCGAGAGCAGCGCGGCATCCGCGCGTTCCATGAGGCAGTCCAGGGTGTGGTCCTGCGCGCCGAGCATCGCGACACCCACCGACACCGTGACCTCCGTGCCATCGGCCAACTCCGTGCCATGGGCGACCGATCGGCGAATCTTCTCGGCGGTATCGATGGCCTGAACGTCACTGGCGCCGGGCAACAGGGCGCAGAACTCCTCACCGCCAAGTCGCGCGATCACGTCACCCGGATCGACCGAAGCCGAGATCGAAGCTGCGATGCGGATCAATACGCGATCGCCTTCGGCATGCCCGAGGCGGTCGTTGATGCGCTTGAAGTGATCGATGTCGATCATCAGTGCCGCGAGCCTTCCATGTTGCGACCGCGCGCGTTCGAAAAATCGGCTCGCGATTCGATTGAAGGCGCGACGGTTCGAAAGACCGGTCAACTCGTCTCTGTTCGCGAGGGTCAGATACTCGGCCTGCAGACGGTTGCTCGCGGTCAGCGCGAACGCCACCGAGCCTGCGATCATCGCCAGGGTCGATACCGTCAGCAGGTCATGTGTCAGGGTCGGCCAGTGGGCTTCAAGTTCGGGGTAATCCACGATCACCACGCCGCGGATCACGTGGCAGATTCCGGACGTGCCGAATGCGACCAGCAGTCCGATGATCGTTCCTGCCGATCCTCGTCGAAGATCGCCTAAAAGCAGGACCGACGCGGCGACGACGAAGCCAGCCATCAACAGCGACAGTAACCCCGACTGGAGCGGTGCGGACGGGCTCGTGAGGACCATCGCGACCGAAAGCACGAACACCGCGACGATTGGCGCCAGCAACAGAAAGAGCGTGGCCGGGGACCGTCCCGTGCCGGTCGCCTGCATCACGGCATAAAGAAACAGCGCATTTGCGGCCGCCACGAGGACCTTGCCGGCGAGCGTCGGCCATGGATTTGCAGCGTTCTCGCCGACCCCGATCAGCAGGATGCCGATGCACAGCGTGACGAGCGCACTGGCCCAACGGGGCAGAGCCATGCTGAACGGAACCAGCGAATGCCGCCGTCCGGTCAGAAGGATCACCGCGATCCCGAGTCCGAGCAGCAGCATGAAGGCGTCGAATCGGAGATGGGTCATCGAGGGGGTCCTTCACGCCGGATCCTGGAACGCGAGCATGGCCTGAACTGCCGATGGGCTGGGTTCCGGACCACGTGGCGAGGCCGCGGCTGCTTTTGGATGCTAGAAGGGAAAATATCGCGGAATCAACACGCTCGCAGCGATCCAGAACACCAGGTTGAGCGGCCCGCCGACGCGGACGAAGTCGGTGAAGCGATAGTTGCCAGCGTTGTAGACCATCGTGTTCGTCTGATAGCCGACCGGGGTTGCGAAGGCGGTCGAGGCCGCGAAGGCGACCGCGACCAGGAAGGGCTTCCAGTCGGCACCGAAGTGCTCGGCCAGCGACAGCCCGATCGGCACCATCAGCACCGCCGCGGCGTTGTTGCTCATGAACTCGGTCAGGATCGCGGTCATCAGATAGAGGATCGCGACCGCGACGTACGGTGACTCGACACCCGTCACCTCGAGCAGCCCCTTGACCAGGTTCGGCGCAAGTCCGCTTTGCTGCATCGCGATGCCGAGCGGCAGCATGCCGGCGATCAACAGCAGCACACGCCAGTCGACCGCATGCACGGCCTCCTCGCTGCTCAGCGTCCGGGACGCGATGAGGCCGATGCAGCCGAGCAGCGCGGCGATGTGGATCGGCAGCCAGCCGAGCGCAGCGACGGCCACGACCGAGGCCACGATCAGCAGCGGCGGCCATGGCAGCGCGCGCCGCCGGGGTGGCTGATCGGATTCGCGCAAGACCACGAGGCCGCTCTCGGCGTGCAGCTCGGCGGCTCCCTCGCGCGTTGCGACCAGCAGCAGCACGTCGCCCGACTCGAAGCGGGTATCGCGGAGCTGCGCGGTGACCGGGTTGCCGTGGCGGCGGATCGCGAGCAGGACCGCGTTGTAGCGCTCGGCCATCAGCAGTTCGCGCGGCGTGTGGCCGATCAGCGGGGAGCCCGGTGGCACGAGGGCCTCGACGCGACGCCGGTCGGCCTCGTCGAGGTGGTCGAGGCCGTGCGCGTGCTCGGGATGGAGCACGAGACCGGGCCCCAGTTCGCGATCGGTCAGGTCGCGCGCCGCGCCGCTGACGCGCAGCACGTCGCCGGCCTCGAGTCGCAGATCTTCCGGTCTCCAGTAGCGACGGGTGCCTCGGACCAGGTCGAGCGTCGTCAGGCCGAGTTTCTCGAGGCCCAGTTCGGAGACGGTGCGACCGACCGCGGCCCCCTCCTGGACCAGCACCTCGGTCACGAACTCGCCCATCTCGAAGGGCTCCTGCGCCGGACCGGGTCCGCGGTCGGGCAGCAGCCAGTGACCGACCAGCAGCACATAAGCCATCCCGATGCCGAACAGGATCACGCCGAGCGAGGCGAACTCGAACAGCGTGAAGCCGGGTAGACCGGCGCTGATCGCGAGCCCGTTGACGAGCAGGTTGGTCGAGGTGCCGATCAGGGTGCAGACGCCGCCGAACTGGGAGGCGTAGGACAGCGGGATCAGGTAGCGCGATGGGCTGTAGCCGCGCGAGGCCGCCGCGCGCAGGACCACCGGCAGCAGCACCGCGACGACCGCGGTGTTGTTGACGAAGGCCGACAGCGTGCCGGCGATCGTCATGACGCCGGTCTTCAGCAGGATCCGGAAGCGCGCCAGCCTCTCGAGCACGAGCACCACGACCGCGAGTGCGCCAGAGCGGTCGAGCCCCGCGCTCAGCACGAACATCGCACCGACCGCCACCGTCGCCTCGCTGGCGAAGCCCGAGACCGCGGTGCGCGAATCGATGACCCCGGCCACCGCCAGCGTGCAGGCAACCAGCAGCGCCACGACCTCGGGCCGCAGCCGTTCGGAGATGAACAGCGCAAGCGCGCCGAGCGTGACCGCGAGGACGATGATCTGGTCGAAGGACATGCGGCGGAGGATGCCCGGGTCGGCGCCGGGTCGCCACTCCGCGTCGCACGCGACCTCGGCCGCGCCTTGCCTTGAATCAAGGCCGCCGGGCCGCATCTCGAGGAGCATCGCGGCCCGGCCGCCCATGACTTCAGGAAGAAAACCCCAATGCGGATGGACAAGCTGACCTCGCGCTTTCAGCAGGCGCTCGCCGATGCCCAGTCGCTGGCCGTCGGCCGCGACCACAATTTGCTCGAACCCGTCCACGTGCTCGCAGCGCTGCTCGATCAGCAGGGGGGGTCTACCCGGCCGCTGCTGGCCCAGGCCGGCGTCAACGTCGGGGCCCTGCGCGCGCGCCTCGGCACCGAGCTCGACCGGCTGCCGAAGGTCAAGGGCGAGGAGGGCAACCTCAACGTCTCGAACGACCTCGGCCGGCTGCTGAACCTGACCGACAAGCTGGCGCAGCAGCGTGGTGACGCCTACATCGCGAGTGAGCTGTTCGTGCTCGCCTGCCTCGAGGACAAGGGCCCGGCGGGCAAGGCGCTGTCCGAGGCCGGTGCCACGAAACCGGCGATCGAGGCCGCGATCGAAAAGCTGCGCGGCGGCGAAAAGATCGAAAGCGAGGGCGCCGAGGACCAGCGCCAGGCGCTCGAGAAGTACTGCATCGATCTGACCGCGCGCGCCGAGTCCTCGAAGCTCGACCCGGTGATCGGCCGCGATGAGGAGATTCGCCGCACGATCCAGGTGCTGCAGCGCCGGACCAAGAACAACCCGGTGCTGATCGGTGAGCCGGGTGTCGGCAAGACCGCGATCGTCGAGGGACTCGCCCAGCGCATCGTCAACGGCGAGGTGCCCGAGGGCCTGCGCGGCAAGCGCGTGCTCGCGCTCGACATGGGCGCGCTGATCGCTGGCGCCAAGTTCCGCGGCGAGTTCGAGGAGCGGCTCAAGGCCGTGCTCAACGATCTCGCGAAGAACGAAGGCCAGGTGATCCTGTTCATCGACGAGCTCCACACGATGGTCGGCGCCGGCAAAGCCGAGGGCGCGATGGATGCCGGCAACATGCTGAAGCCGGCGCTGGCGCGCGGTGAGCTGCACTGCATCGGCGCGACGACGCTCGACGAATATCGCAAGTACGTGGAAAAGGACGCCGCGCTCGAGCGCCGGTTCCAGAAAGTCTTCGTCGGCGAGCCCTCGGTCGAGGACACGATCGCGATCCTGCGCGGTCTCAAGGAGAAGTACGCGGTCCACCACGGGGTCGAGATCACCGATCCTGCGATCGTGGCCGCGGCGACCCTTTCCCACCGCTACATCGCAGACCGCCAGCTGCCCGACAAGGCCATCGATCTGATGGACGAGGCGGCCAGCCGCATCCGCATGGAGATCGACTCCAAACCCGAGGAGCTCGACCGCCTCGAGCGGCGGCTGATCCAGCTCAAGATCCAGCGCGAGGCGCTGAAGAAGGAGTCGGACGCGGCCTCGAAGCAGCGGCTCGCCGACCTCGAGGAGGAGATCGGTCGCCTCGAGCGCGAGTTCTCGGATCTCGAGGAGATCTGGAAGGCCGAGAAGGCGGCGGTCAGCGGCACCACGAAGATCAAGGAACAGATCGAGCAGGCCAAGGCGGAACTCGAGGCCGCGCATCGACGCCAGGACCTCGCGCGGGCCAGCGAGATCCAGTACGGCCGCCTGCCGGAACTCGAGAAGCAGCTCGCAGCGGCCCAGGCGACCGAGGAGGCCGGCTTCAAGCTGCTGCAACAGAAGGTCACCGCCGAGGAGATCGCCGAGGTGGTGTCGCGCTGGACCGGTATCCCGGTGTCGAAGATGCTCGAGGGCGAGCGCGAAAAGTTGCTGCGGATGGAGGACGAGCTCCACCAGCGTGTCGTCGGCCAGGACGAGGCGGTCCGCGCAGTCGCCGACGCGATCCGCCGCGCGCGCGCGGGGCTCTCCGATCCGAACCGGCCGAATGGCTCTTTCCTGTTCCTTGGTCCGACCGGCGTCGGCAAGACCGAGCTGTGCAAGGCGCTGGCCGGCTTCCTGTTCGACAGCGAAGACCACCTCATCCGCATCGACATGAGCGAGTTCATGGAGAAGCACTCGGTCGCGCGACTGATCGGCGCGCCGCCGGGCTACGTCGGCTATGAGGAGGGTGGCTACCTCACCGAGGCCGTGCGACGGCGCCCGTACAGCGTGATCCTGCTCGACGAGGTCGAGAAAGCCCACCACGACGTGTTCAACGTGCTGCTGCAGGTGCTCGACGATGGCCGCCTGACCGACGGCCAGGGCCGCACCGTGGACTTCCGCAACACCGTGATCGTGATGACCTCGAACCTCGGCTCGCACGTGATCCAGGATCTCGCAGCGAAGAACGACTACGGCGCGATGAAGTCCGCAGTGCTCGAGATCGTGCAGCAGCACTTCCGGCCGGAGTTCATCAACCGGCTCGACGAGATCGTGGTCTTCCATCCGCTCGGGCGCGAGCACATCCGCAAGATCGCGCGGATCCAGCTGGCGAACCTCGAGAAGCGTCTCGCCGAGCGCGAACTTGCGCTTGCGATCGACGACGAGGCGCTGGATCTCCTTGGCAACCTCGGCTTCGATCCGGTGTATGGCGCGCGGCCGCTCAAGCGCGCGATCCAGCAGCAGCTAGAGAACCCGCTGGCGCAGCGGATCCTCGCCGGCGAGTTCAAGCCTGGCGACACGATTCGCGTTCACGCCGAGGGCGGCCGGCTGGCCTTCACTCACGGCTGAGACCGGCGGGCCGGTCGCGGCGGCCGGCCTGCGCTATGCCCATGCCGCTCCTCAGCCGAGGCGGCGGCGCAGCGTGGCCGCGCGCTCGAAGTCGAGCTGGATGAGGGCGTCGCGGACGGCCTCCCATTCGGCATCGTCCAACGCGCGGCCGCGCGAGGCCGCGAGGCTCTCGAAGGTGCCGATAGCGCCGAGTTCGCCGCGCGCGATCTGTGCATCGAGCAGGGACCACTGGGCCTCGATGTCCTCGGCGCTCGCCTCGATGACCGGGACCGGGGCCGGCGTGGGTCGATGCGAGTGGTTCGCGAGCCAGTCCGCGGTCGCCGCGAGCGCTTCGGCAAGGCGCTCGTGCAGCACGTCGAGTACCGCGTCTGGCACGGCGCTACCGGCACGCAAGCTGAGCTCGATCGAGGCCGTGACGCGCGCCAGCCGTCCCATGCCGAGGGTCGCGGCCAGGCCCTTCAGCGCATGGGTGGCCTCGCGCGCCTCGGCGCGGCGTCCCGCGGCGACCGCAGCGCGGATGCGTTCGGCATCGCCGGTGTGCTCGGCGGCGAAGGTGGCGAGGAGTCTGCGGTAGAGCGGCTCGTCGTCGCCTAGGAAGCGGATTGCCGACGCGGCGTCGAGCGGCGGCTGGTCCTTGGCCTCGTTGCGTTCGGGCGGTACCCCCTCGGTCGTTCTGCCGGGGGATGCGACTCCTCCCGTCCAGCGGGCCACCGTGGCGTAGAGCCGGTCCGGTGCGACCGGCTTGGGCAGGTAGTCGCTCATCCCGGCCTCGAGGCAGCGCGCGCGGTCCTCGGGCAGTGCGTGAGCCGTCCAGGCGATGATCGGCAGCTCGCCGCGGTTGGGCAGCGCGCGGATCGCGCGGGTGGCCTCGAGGCCATCCATCCGCGGCATCTCGAGGTCCATCAGCACCGCGTCGTAGACCCGCCCCGCCGCGAGCACGTCGAGCGCAGCCCGTCCGTCGACCGCGATGTCGACGGCGGCTCCGGCGCGCTGTAGCAGTTCGACGCCGACCTCGCGGTTCATCGGGTTGTCGTCGACCAGCAGCAGGCGCCGGCCGGCGAGCGCATCCTCGACCGCCCTGGGTGACGCAGGCTCGACGGGATGCCACGGCACCGCCGCCTTGAGCCCGAGGGCGCCTGCCACGACCTCGAGCACCGCCGGTTCGTCCAGCGGGCGATCGATGCGCGCATCGACTGGAATGGTCTGGCCGGATGCACGTCCCGGGGTCCCGAGCAGGACGACCGGGGGCAGGGCGCGGCCTTCGCGGCGGCCTTCGATCAGCGCTGCCAGTCGCTCGAGGTCGGGGACGCGGTCGTCGACCAGCAGCAGGTCGTAGGGCTTCGCACGCGGCGGCACCGAGCGGCGAATCTCGGCCGCGGCGGCGGATATCGTCGGCGCCTCGTGGACTTCGAGCCCGGCGCGGGCCAGCAAGTCGGCCAGCACTTCGGCGCTGACGCCGAGCTCGTCGACCACGAGTGCGCGGCGTCCGCGCAGCGAGGGGCGCGCGGCTTCGGCTTCCGGCGCCGCGATCAGCGGGAACGCGAAGCGGAAGGCTGGTGGCTCGCTGTCGGCCGCCCACAGGGCATCGGCACCCATCGATTTGGCCGAGCACGCCGCGATGGCAACGCCGATGGATGCGGCGTCCGGAAAACCGCCATCCCGGGTATCGATCGGGGTGGCGGTATCGAACAGTTCCTCGCCGACCAGCAGCAAGTCGGTGGCATGGACGGTCGCGCACAGGACCGGCGCGGGGGCCGCCGGCTCGTCGTCGCTGTCGCCGCGCCGAGCCTCGAACTCGATTCGGAGCGAGCGGCCCGCTGGCAG
The DNA here is from genome assembly GCA_937924195.1 of uncultured Lysobacterales bacterium. GTDB lineage: Bacteria > Pseudomonadota > Gammaproteobacteria > Xanthomonadales > Ahniellaceae > UDEA-SF1. The sequence continues at coordinate 8,936 of CALDVP010000230.1, read as the reverse complement.
ACGCGGCAGCGTCGCCCGAACGAGGCGAATCAGGGCATCGGCCAGCCGCTCGCGGTCTCCGACCAGCGCGTCCGGAACCCCGGCGCCGCGCCGTATCACCAGTTCGCCGCCGCCGGCGGCGACCTCGGCCGCGCATCGGCTGGCCACCTCGGTCAGCGCGTCGCGCAGCCGAAAAGGCTCGCGGCGGGTCGGCACCTCAGCCGATTCGAGACTCGCGAGCAGCGCGATGTCGTCGAGATAGCCGAGCAGGACACTGGCGCCGTGGCGTATGCGACCGATCCGGACCGCGAGGCGGGGCTCGGTGGCCTCGGGCGCGGCCAGCTCGGCGTTGCCGAGGATTGCAGCGAGCGGCGCGCGCAGTTCCGGACCGAGCGTGGCGATCAGCGCTGCGCGGGACGCGGACGAAACGCTGCGGGCCGCAACATGTGGAGTGCCGCTCGACACTCGCGGCTCGCGGCGTCGCAGACGCTTGACGGCGGCCGTTTGCTCGGACTCGCGTCGCGACTCGACGAAGGCCAGCGCAAGCGCGATGCCCATTGCGGCCACGATCGGCCACAGTGCGGACGGCCGATCGGTCGGCAGGTGTTCCGTACTGCGCTCGTCCGGCACGCGGCCGACCAAGATGACCGCATTGAGTGGCGCGAAGCTGCGTGCGACCATCGATTCGACGCCCCTCGGAGCCGTGAGCCGACCGGAGGCCTTGGCGCCGGTCGTCGCCTGCACCAGCAGTCGCTCGAGGTCGGCATCGGCTGGCCGGCGTGCGAGCCGCACGTCGCCGTTGCCCGTCGCCTCGAGTCGATGCCAGGCGCCATCGATCGCAACCAGCACTTCGTGCGTGAAGCCGATGGCCGTGCCGCTGTCGAGCAGCGCGGCCAACTGGGTCGGGCCTGCGACCAGCACCAGCGTGCCGAGGCGGCGGTCACCGTCGCTCAGGGGCGCTGCGACATACAGCAGTGCGCTGCTGCCCGAGCCGGCGAGCGGCGACAGCGCCGGGCCGTCGGCGATGCGGCTGGCTTCGAGCACCCGTGCCAAGGGGTCGCCGGACCGCGGCACGCGCAACCCGACCCATCGATTGGGCCGCGCGAAGGCGCGGACCCGGTAGTCCTCGTCGATCACCAGCGCGTTGGCATAGCGGCTCGCCGTCTCGTGGTTGGCGAGGAGGTCGGACAATCCGCGGTCGTCGCCGACGGCAAGCGCCGCGATGACCACGGGTTCGCGCGCGATCGCGCTGGCATCGGCCTCCCAGCCGGAGACCGTCGCCGACAGCGAGGCCATACGCGCGGCGGCTTCGGCGACGGGCGGGGTGGCTTCGGAGGATCGCGAGGCGTCGCCCGCGGGCCACGCAAGCCAGACCAGCCACGGCAATGTCGCCAACGCCGCGAGCACGAGCGCGCGCCCTGCGAAGCCGGGGGCAGGCCACCAGCGCTGTGCGCGAGCGGTCTCGCTCATCGGAACCCTCCCTGCTTCACGCGCACCGCGGTCATGATCCGTTCGCTGTTTCGGCGAGCACGCAGCGGTCTCGGCCGGCTTGCTTGGCCCGATACAGCGCTGCATCGGCGCGCAGGAAAGCCTCGCGGGCACCACGAGCTGGATCGACGCCGGTGACACCGATGCTCATGGTCACCGCGTGGCCCGCGATCGGCTCGCTTCGCACACGATCACGGATGCGTTCGGCAAGATCGAGGGCGTCGCCGGCGTCGAGGCGCACGGCGCAGACGAACTCCTCACCGCCCCAGCGCGCGACGATGCCGGCGCCGTCGACCACCCCGGCCAGGCGTAGCGCGACGCCGACCAGCACTGCGTCGCCTTCGGCGTGCCCGACGGCGTCGTTGATCTGCTTGAAGTGATCGATGTCGCACACCAGCAGTGACAGCGGCCCGCCGGTCTCCATCGCTTCGCCCAGCAACGTCGCGAAGCGCTGGTCGAAGTGGCGGCGGTTCGCAAGCCCGGTCAACGGATCGGTTCGGGCCATGCGATCGAGTTCTTGCAAGGCTGCCCGCAGCCGGAGCTGGGTGTGGACCCGCGCGCGCACGATCGCCGGCAGGAAAGGCTTGTGGATGTAATCGACGGCGCCGACGGCGAAGCCGCGCTCCTCGTCGGCGCCTTCGGTAAGGCCCGAGACGAAGATGACCGGGATCGAGGCCGTGCGCGGATCGGCCTTGAGCCGTTGACAGACACTGAAGCCGTCGAGCCCCTGCATCATCACGTCGAGCAGCACGAGGTCGATCGGCTGCGACTCGACGCGCGCCAGCGCCTGGTGCCCGTCGAGCGCGAACAGCGTCGTCACCTCGTCGCCCAGGATCCGCGCCAGCGCGTGCACGTTCGCGGCCTGGTCGTCGACGATCAGCACGGTGGCGCGGCGCGGTCCGCCAAGCGCCATGCTGCCCCGCGAGTCGATGTCGTCGATCATGACGCGTCCCCGTGCGAAGTCTTCGCGCGACACCGCCCGGACGCACTTCCCGGACGACTGCTGATGCTAGCCCGGCGCGTGGCCTTCGGACAGGCCGGCGGCCCGTCGGCGTGGGACAATCCGCCGATGAATCCTCGCGTTCATCGACCGGCCCACGGCGCGGCCGCGGCCCGCTTCGTCCGCCGGCGCGCGGCCACGGGCTCCTCCATCGCCGGGTCTCCGACATGATCGCCCTGCGCCAGGTCGCCATCCGCCGCGGCGGCCGCGAACTCCTCGCCGACGTCGACGTGACGCTGCACGCCGGCTGGCGCGTCGGCGTGGTCGGCCGCAACGGCTGCGGCAAGTCGTCATTGTTCGCGGCGATCCTGGGCGAACTCGAACCCGACCGCGGCCAGGTCGAGCGGCCGCGCGCGCAACGCATCGCGTGGGTGGCGCAGGAGACGCCAGGGCTGCCGGATCGCGCGATCGATTTCGTGCTCGGCGGAGACGCCGAAGCCGCCGCGGCGCTGGCCGAGGCCGCGCGCGCCGAGGCTGCGCACGATTCCGAGGCTGCGGCCTGCGCCCACCAGCGAATCGACGAGATCGGCGCCTACGACGCCCGCGCCCGCGCCGGTCGATTGCTGCACGGCCTCGGCTTCAAGGCCCACACCCACGCGCATCCGGTCGCCGACTTCTCGGGCGGGTGGCGCGCGCGCCTGAACCTCGCCCGGGCGCTGATGGCGCCGTCGGAGGTGCTGCTACTCGACGAGCCGACCAACCATCTCGACCTCGACGCGGTGGTCTGGCTCGAGGAGTGGCTGCGCAAGTATCCGGGGCTGCTGCTGGTGATCTCGCACGACCGCGATTTCCTCGACGGCGTCGCGAGCCACATCCTGCACGTCGCCGACGGCGGCGCGCGGCTCTACCTCGGCAACTATGCGGCCTTCGAGCGGCAGCGCGCCGAGATGCTGCGCCAGCAGCAGATCGCCTTCGAGAAGGAACAGGCCGAGCGCGCACACCTTCAGACCTTCATTGACCGCTTCAGGGCCAAGGCCACCAAGGCGCGCCAGGCGCAGTCGCGGATCAAGCGCCTGGAGCGCCTGGAGGCGACCGCGGCGGTGCGCGCCGAACGTGGCGTCGAGATCACCTTCGAGCGGCCAGCGCGTCTGCCCGAGATGCTGCTGCGGCTGGTCGATGTCGTCGCCGGCTATCGCAAGGGCTCACCCGACGACCACGACGACGGCGCGGCGCTGATCGACGCGCACGACCGGACCGAGACGCGCGTGCTCGAGGGGGTGCGCCTCGGCCTCGAAGCCGGCGAGCGCATCGGCCTGCTCGGGCCGAACGGGGAGGGCAAGTCGACCCTGGTCAAGACGATCGCAGGCCAGCTCGCGCCGCTCGCGGGCAGCCGCATCGCCCACAAGGACCTCGTCGTCGGCTACTTCGCGCAGCACACGGTCGAGCAGCTGCGCGCGGGCGAGACGCCGCTGCGCCACCTGATGGACCTCGCGCCCGGGCTCGGCGAGCAGGTCGCGCGCAACTGGCTCGGGCGCTGGCACTTCGTCGGCGACCGGGTGTTCGAGTCGGTCGACGGGTTCTCGGGCGGCGAACGCGCGCGGCTCGCGTTGGCGCTGATCGCGTGGACGCGACCGAACCTGCTGCTGCTCGATGAGCCGACCAATCATCTCGACCTCGAGATGCGCGAGGGTCTCGCCGAGGCGCTCAACGAGTTCGACGGCGCGATCGTGCTGGTCAGCCACGACCGCTCGCTGCTGGGGCTCGTCTGCGACAGCTTCTGGCGCGTCGCCGACGGTCGCGTCGAGCCTTTCGATGGCGACCTCGACGACTACGCGCGCTGGCTGCGCCAGCGTCGCGGACAGGACGGAGAATCCGCGACCGTGCCCCTGCCCGCTGCTGCGTCCCCGATCGCATCGGCGGCGATCTTGACCGGTCAGCAGCGCCGCAAGCTCGCCGCCGAGCGTCGCGAGCGCCAGCGGCCGCTGCGCCGTCGCCTCGACGCGATCGACGCGCGGCTTGCGGCGATCGCGACCGAGGTCACGGCGCTCGACGCGCGCCTGCTCGATCCTGAGGCGGTCGCCGCGCTCAACGGTTCGGAGCTCGCCGCGCTTGCCAGGCGGCAGGGCGAGTTGCGCGCCGAGCGCACCGCGCTCGAGGACGAGTGGCTCGAGGTCGCCGCCGCGTTGGAGACGCTCGCCTGCGACTGATGCGGCGCGATCGCCCGCCGTGGCTGGGCGCGAGCGAGGATTGCTGCGACGCACATTGAATGTCCGGACATTTCACCGATACTCCGTAGCCAGCACTGGTCCCGGAGCATCGACGGGCGATCTCCGCGTCGGCCAGGCGGGGAGACGACCATGAAGGCTGCGCAGGCTTGGTTTCCGGCGATCGCGATTCTTTTGACTGGCGCCGTCGGCGCGACGCCGAACCCTGCGCCGGAGCCTGATCCGGTGATGGCCGCCGAGCCGGCGACCGAGGCGCAATCCGAAGAGCCGGCGACGGCGCGATCGTCCGCGACCCGTGCCCTCGAGTCGATCACGGTCACCGCGCAGCGCCGCGATGAGCCGCTGCAGAAGGTGCCGATCGCGGTCTCGGCCGTGACTGCACCGCAGATCGAGCGTGCCAACATCACCGAGACGCTGTCGATCGCGCGTGTCGTCCCCAACCTGTTCGCCCACAACAACACCGGCCTTGGCTCGGCCAACGTTTATGCGATGCGCGGGCTCGGCAACACCGAGTCGATCGCGACCTTCGATCCGCCCGTGGGCACCTATGTCGACGATGTGTTCATCGCGCGCCAGAACGCCAACAATTTCGCGCTGTTCGACGTCGAACGGATCGAGGTCCTCCGGGGTCCCCAGGGCACGCTGTTCGGTCGCAACACCACCGGTGGCGCGATCAACGTGATCCTGAAGAAGCCCGCCGAGGCCTTCGGGGGTTATATCGATGCCGGGGTCGGTTCCTTCGGCCGGCTTGGCTTTCGGGGCAGTGTGGATCTGCCGATCTCGCCGGACGTGCTGACCAAGTTCTCGGCGTACCGCTACGCCGATGACGGCTTCGTCGACAACCCGATCACCGGTGAGCGGCTGAACGGCGAGACGATCTACGGCGTGCGTGGGGCCCTGCGCTGGTTCATGTCTGACCGGTTGCGCTGGGATCTCTCGGTCGACTACAGCTACTCGGATCATCTGTCGATCCTGAACTTCTCGCGCAAGGATCCGCCGGAGAACCTCGTCGATCTTGCGCGGGAGCGCTTCCAGCCCGGATACATCGCCGAAGCGGTACGCGCTGCGAACTTTTGCCGGGCAGCAGCGCGTCGCGATCGCTACGCTTGCACCACGCTGTCGGTCGACCGGCCTGCCGGCGCGGGTTTTCTCGCCGGGCGCAAGGCCGAGACTCCGCTCGGAGCCGAGAGCGGAACCTACTCCGTGATCTCGAACCTCGAGTGGGGCCTCGAGAGTGCGTCCCTCAACTGGATCGCCGGCTGGCGTCGAACGCAACAAGACTTTGCGGTCGATTTCTTCAACGGCAATTTCTTCATCAACAATCCGACCGTCCCCAACCCGAACCCGCCACCGGCGACGATCCCGGCGCCGAGCGGGACGCCGTTTCCCGGCGCCATCGTCGGCGTCGGTCCGCAGGGTGGATTCACGATCGTCAATGACGGGCGCCATCGTCAACTGACGAACGAGCTGAAACTGACCGGGAGCGCGGCAGATGAGCGGCTGCAGTATGTCGCCGGCATGTTCTGGCTACGCGAGCGCAACCGGACCGACTTCGGCGACCTGTTCGGCCTCTCGCCGACCACGACCCTGGTCCTCGAGGACCGGATCCTTTACAACGACACCGATTCCTTCGCGGTCTACGCCCAGGCCGACTGGGATTTCGGCAGCGGTTGGATCGGCACGCTCGGCGGTCGCTGGACGGCAGAGGACAAATCGATCGACTACGTCGCCAATCCGAATCCGCGCCTGGTTCGGCCAGCCTGTTCGTCGAGCACCCCGCAGTCCTGCCGGGTCGAGTCGTCGACGATCGCGGCCTTCGCGCCGCTCGAGCAGTCGACGCGGATCTTTACGCCGCGCGTTGCGATCAACAAGGAGCTCACCGAGGCGGTCAGCATGTACGCCTCGGCCACGCGCGGCTTCAAGTCCGGTGGCTGGAACGCGCGCGGCACGACGCCGGACCAGATCCAGCCGTTCCGGCCGGAGAAGATCTGGTCTTATGAACTCGGCTTGCGTTCCGAACTGATCGAACGGACCTTGCGGATGAACCTGACCGCGTTCCGCTACGAGGTCGAGGACTTCCAGTTGCCTTCGGCGTTCGTGCAGGCGAACGGGGCGATCACCTTCATCACTCGTAACTTCGCGGGCCTCGAGAACCGGGGACTCGAGGCTGAGTTCCTGTATCAGCCCGATGACGCCCTGACGCTATTCCTGAACCTCGGCTTCCAGGACGCCAAATACGTCGATCTCGATCCATCGATCCTCGCGCAGCAGGCGCGCTGCCGCGCGGCGCTGGCGGGTGCGCCGCAGCCGCCGCAGTCGACGAATCCGCGCCTCGCCGCGCTCGCCGACTGCGCTCTCGGCATCGTCAACGATCGGGGCGAGATTGCCGATCCGGTGCGGACGCCGGACACGATCGCGGCTGGCGGCAGCTACCGCATCGACCTCGGTGGCTTCGCGATCGAGCCGACGCTGACGTGGACGCGCGTGGGATCACAGACGCTCGCGACCGCCGGCAATCCCGTCGGTCGAACCGATGCCTTCAACACCTGGACCGCCGGGGTCCGCTTCGAGCAGGTCGGCGGACCCTGGTCGGCGCGGCTCGCGTGCCAGAACTGCGGCGATGCTGCCGAGAAGCACACTGTGCTCTCGCAACTGCCATATCTGATCGAGCCGCGCACCTGGTCGCTCGACGTGATGTATCGGTTCTGATCGCCGCGACGCGGGGCTTCTGTGTCCGCGCCGTGCTGCTCAACCGGGCTTCAGGCGTCCGAGCACGACGGCCGCGAGGACGCCGATCCAGATCGCCCACACCGGCACCTTGACCAGCGCGATCAGGCGCGCGACCGCGGCGTGATCGGCGGGGCTTGCTTCGGGCGAGAGCGAGCGGCCGAGCAGCGCGCCGAAGGGTTTCAACTGCACCCGGACCACGAGGCCGAGCACGATGATCACGCCGAGGATCGCGAGCTTGCCGCCGAGCCAGGGCGCATTCAGCACCGCGCCGCCCGGACGAAAAGCATCGACCGCGAGCGCGAGACAGCCCAGCGCGATCAGGACCCGCAACGCGAAGTCGATCTGCGCGAGCCGGTGTCCGAGCGCCGAGCGCTCGAGCCGGAACACCGCCCAGGTCAGCGCGAGCCAGGCGAGCGCGGCGATCCAGAAGGCCCACAGCCACGGCGTGAGCGCCGGGAAGAGTCCCATCCGCGCGGCCAGCGTGCCTCCGATCGCGAGCGTCAGCACCAGCGCGGTGCGCGGCACCATGTCGAGCACCAGCATCGCCTGCGCCGCGTAGCCGCGGACCGCGGCCGGGCGCTTGCCGTCGGCGATCGCGCCGGCGAGGTAGTAGACCGCGAGATCGGTGCCGAGCCAGTAGCCGGCGACGACGAGATGCGCGACGACGAGGAGCTGGTAGTCCATGGCAGCTTCCGAAGCCAGGTTCTGGTGATTGGTCCGGACCAAGCATAATCGCGGGCGGCCCCTCCGAGAAATCCCGATGCCGATCGACCGCCGCTCGCTGCTCGCAGCCGCCTTGGCTCTGCCGGCGCTCTCGGCCTGTCGCCGTCGGTCGCCGGATCCGGGCGCGCCAACCAAGGTTCGCATCAGCGCGGTCACCGTCCCGAACACGCCCTGGCACCGGCTCTGGCAGCGATTCGCCGAGCGCGCCGAGCGCCTCGCTCCGGGCGTGCTCGACGTACGTCTGCACGTGCGCGCGGAGCTCGGCAGCGAGGAGGTGACGCTGTCGGCGCTGCGGCGCGGCCGCGTCCAGATGGGCGGCTACTCGTTGCAGGGCACGGCCAGCGTGGTGCCCGAGCTCAACGTGCTGATGGCGCCCTATCTCTTCGGCTCGCTGGCCGAGATCGACCACGTGATCGACCACCACCTGACCCCGATCTTCGCGCGCCTGTTCGCCGCGCGCGGGCTCTGGCTGCTGTCGTGGGCCGAGGTGGGCTGGGTGCATCTCTATGGCCGCCGGCCCTTCCGCGCGCCCGAGGACGTGGCCGGCGTGCGCATGCGCACGTCGACCGCGCTCGCCCAGCGCGAGTTCGCGCGCACGCTCGGAATGGACGCGATCACGCTGCCGTTTCCCGAGGTGCTGCCGTCGCTGCAGACCGGGCTGATCGAAGGGGGACAGACCGGCAGCGGGATGTATGCGCTCGCCGGCCTCGCGCGCGAGGCGCCGGTGCTGACGCGTACCTACCATGCCTTCGACACCGGCGTGATCATCGCGAACCGGGACTGGTTCGAGGGCCTGCCCGCCGAGCGTCGCGCGCTGCTCCTCGCCTGCCTCGATCCGATCGACGAGGCGC
>CALDVP010000229.1 GCA_937924195.1 uncultured Lysobacterales bacterium | reverse complement strand
GGGTCGTCGGGCGCGATCGCGAGGCCCTCCGCGAGCACGGCTTCGGCGATGACCACGTCGCCCATCTGCTCGCACAGCGCCGCGAGGTCGATCCGGAACGGCAGGTGCCGTGGCGCGAGCTCGACCAGCCGCTCGAGGGCGTGTCGAGCGGCCGCCGGGTCACCGCGACGCCGGGCCAGGGCGGCACGTTCGATCCACGCCGCGACAGAGGTCGGATCGAGCGCCAGTGCCCGCTCGAGCGCCGCGTCTGCTCGGTCGAGGTCGCCGGCCACGAGCTGTGCGCGCGCGAGCAGTGCGTGCGCGCGCGGATCATTCGGCAGCGTCCGCACCGCCTCCTCGACCAGCCTGAGTCCTTCGGCGAGGGGCCCATTGCGCAGCGCCGCGAATGCGCGGCCGAGGATGTCGGGTGCGGCATTCATTGCGCGGCTGCGGCGCGCTGGCGGGTCGCCGCGTCGACGAGGAAGCGGGCGAAGGCCGCGTGCACCGCGCCGCCGTCGAACAGCCGGTGCTTGCGCTCGGCGATGCGGCCGCGCATCTCGGCGCGAAAGTCGGTCGAGTTCGCGAGTTCGACCGCGATGCGCACGTAGTCGTCCTCGTCGCGCGCGATCAGCTGCGGCAGTTCCATCAGCCGCAGCATGGCGAGCGTGTGCCGGCCACGCATCAGCGGGCCCGGCAGCGTGACGATCGGCGTGTCGAACCAGAACATCTCGAGGCTCGTGCCTCCACCCGACCAGCGGAATGAGTCGAGTCCGAAGTCGGATTCTCGGACCAGACCGAGCCATTCGGCCTGGTCGACCCAACCGCAATAGCGGAGGCGCGAGCGAAGCTCCACCCCGGCCTGACGGAATGCGCCGTCGAGTCGTCTCAGCCATTCGAGCGTCGGCCGGCGGTGCATGTACGGGGTCAGCATGAAGCGCAGTCCGGTGCTGCTGGCCGCGATGCGGGCCATGACCCGATCGAAACCGGCATCGAACTTCTGGAGCATCTGCGGCATGAAGGCGGTGATCTCGCCCTCCATGCGCGGCGGAAGGTCCGTCGGGCGTACCGGCCCTGGACTCGGTGGCGTCGGGACGGCGCCCAGTCCGGGTAGCCGGACCAGGCGCTCGCGATAGTGCGAGTCGCCATCCGGGGGCTCCATGAGCTCCGAGCTCAGGAAGTAGTCGATGGTCGGCAGGCCGGTCGTGACCGGATGGCCCCAGAGCACGGCCTGGATCGGCGCCAGCCGGAGCGCCGCGAGCGAAGCGCCGAATCCCTCCATGCCGACGTCGACGTAGATCAGCACGTCGAGATTGCCGGCGAGGATCCGTCGCGCCCAGTCACCCAGCGTGCCAGGACCGCCCTGGTAGGAGGCGGCATGGGCCCGGAGCGTTTCGGTCACGGCGTCGGGCGAGCCGTGAGGCTGGAACAGGTGGATCTCGAAGCGTCCCGGATCGAGGTCCCGGATCAACGCGGCGAAGAGCTTCATGACCGTGTGGTTCCGCAGGCAGGCCGAGGCGAATCCGATGCGGAGGCGCCCCTCGCGGCCTGCCGTCGGCTGCGGCAGCGGCCCTGCGATGCGACCTGCGAGGCCCGAGATCACGTTCCCCAGTCTCGACAGCTCCTCGCGCAGCGGCAGCCCGGCGTAGTGCAGGTAGAACGGGCTCGCCGATTCCAGCATCTGCCGCGCATCCTCCGGAGCCACCGACGGCGCGGCGCGCTCGAGTTCCTCGAGGCCTAGTCGGAAGTCCTCGAGGAAGGCAGCTTCGGCGGCCAGATCGGGGAACGGCAGGTGGCCGGGAACCAGCAGGCGCAGCCAGCGCGACACCGGGTCGCCCGGATCCTCGGCGACCGCGGCGTCGAGTTCGCGTCGCATGGCCGCGAAGTCCCAGATCCGGCGGTATTCGGCCGCGAGCTCGCGATGACCGAGGGCCGGCGGAAGAAGGCTAGCGAGGCGCGACGCCTGCGCCAGCGTGTCCTTCTCGCCGGCGCCCGCGCGTCGCAGCGCGTCGAGCAGGAGTCGCGACGCGGCGACCGACTGCGGCTCCCGGATGGCGGCGCTCCACGCGGCGTCGACCGCCTCGCGCGTGCGGCCGAGCGCGAGCAGGGCCTCCACCTGCGGGCGTAGCAGCTCGATCGAGCCCGGTTCCGCCCGCAGCGCCGCCTCGAGGTGCGGCAGCGCCTCGGCATGGCGCCCTAGCGCGACCAGGCAGCGGCCGAGGCCGGCTTCGAGCGGCGCGGCGCCGGGCCCGAGGGTCCGGGCCGTGCGCCAGGCCTCGAGCGCGGCGGCGGTGTCGCCCATGCGTTCGGCGATCAGCGCGAGGTCGGCGCGGAAGGGCAGGTGGCGGGGCGCCAGCGCGACCAGCCGTTCGAGCGCCGCGCGGGCCGCGGGCAGGTCGTCGCGGCGGCGGGCGAGGGCCGCCGCTTCGACCCAAGCGGGCACCGACTGTGGATCGGCCGCGAGTGCTTCCTGAATCGCGCCATCGACCTCGTCGAGGCGATCGAGGCGCAGCAGGGCCCGGGCCAGCAGGGCCAGCGGACGCGGATCGCCGGGCAGCGCCTCGCGCGCCGCCTGCGCGCTGGCCAGCGCGAGCGCCGGGTCGGCTCCCTGGGCGGCAGCGAGGGCGGCGGCGAGGGCGGGTTCGGTCATCGGCAGGATCGTCGGCGGCGGGGCGCGGGGGTTCGCGCGCCGGAGGGTCGTCGCCGGTTCCGACGCTCCGCTCGCGCAGCCGCCGATTGTCCCACGTCGCCGCCGTGCCGGCCCTCGCTCGGGGGCGCCGGTACACTTCCGGGCCGCCCGTTGCCCTGGAGCCCGCATGTTCCCGTCGTCGATGCGCATCGAAGGTTTCGATCCCGAACTCGCCGCGGCGATCGCCGCCGAGCGCCAGCGCCAGGAGGACCACGTCGAGCTGATCGCCTCGGAGAACTACGCCAGCCCGTGCGTGCTCGAGGCCCAGGGCTCGGTGCTGACCAATAAGTACGCGGAAGGCTACCCGGGCAAGCGCTACTACGGTGGCTGCGAGTACGTCGATGTCGCGGAAAGGCTCGCGATCGAGCGCGCGAAGCGTCTGTTCGGCGCCGACTACGCCAACGTCCAGCCGCACTCGGGGTCGCAGGCCAACGCCGCGGTATTCCTGGCGCTGCTGAAGCCGGGCGACACGATCCTCGGAATGAGCCTCGCGCATGGCGGGCACCTGACCCACGGCGCCAAGGTCAACTTCTCGGGCAAGCTCTTCCACGCGGTGCAGTACGGCATCGACGTCGCGACCGGGCTGATCGATTACGACGAGATCGAGCGGCTCGCGCGCGAGCATCGCCCAAAGATGCTGATCGGCGGCTTCTCGGCTTACTCCCAGGTGGTCGACTGGGCGCGGATGGCGGCGATCGCGAAGGCGGTGGATGCCTTCTTCGTCGTCGACATGGCGCACGTCGCAGGTCTCGTCGCCGCCGGCGTCTACCCGAACCCGGTGCCATACGCCGACGTCGTCACTTCGACCACGCACAAGACCCTGCGCGGCCCGCGCGGCGGCATCATCCTTGCAAAGTCGAACCCCGAGATCGAGAAGAAGCTGCAGTCGCTGGTCTTCCCGGGCACCCAGGGTGGGCCATTGATGCACGTGATCGCAGCCAAGGCGGTCGCGTTCAAGGAGGCGCTCGAGCCCGCCTTCGTGGCGTATCAACGTCAGGTCGTATGCAACGCCAAGGCGATGGCCGCGACCCTGGCCGCGCGCGGCTACCGAATCGTCTCCGGCGGCACCGAGAACCACCTGTTCCTGGTCGATCTGATCGGCCGCGACGTGACCGGGCACGACGGCGAGCAGAAGCTCGGCGAGGCCCACATCACGCTCAACAAGAACGCGGTGCCGAACGACCCGCGGCCGCCGATGGTGACCTCGGGCCTGCGAATCGGCACCCCGGCGGTGACCACGCGCGGCTATCGCGAGTCCGACTGCATCGAACTTGCCGGCTGGATCGCCGACGTGCTGGACGATCCGAACGATCCCGCCATCGTCGCGCGCGTGCGGGAACATGTGACCGCGCAGTGCCGGCGCTTCCCGGTCTATGAACGCCACGATTGAGGACCGATCGCCGAATCCGCGGATGGCATGCCGCGGCTTCATCATCGACGCGGATCCATGCGCTGTCCTTTCTGCAATCACGAAGACACACGGGTGATCGATTCCCGAGTGAGCGACGATGGCGCCAGCGTCCGTCGCCGTCGCGAGTGCGAGGCCTGCGGCGCGCGCTTCACGACCTTCGAAACGGCCGAAGTCAAGCTGCCGACGGTGCTCAAGCGCGACGGTCGCCGCGAGGCCTTCGACGCCGCCAAGCTCCGCCGCGGGCTCGAGCAGGCTTTCCACAAGCGCCCGGTCGGCCCGGACACGATCGAACCCCTGGTCGAGCGACTGCTGGCGCGGGCCCGGGCTTCCGACGAGCGCGAGCTGGAATCGCGCCGTCTCGGTGAGTGGGTCATGGCCGAGCTCAAGGCCATCGACCAGGTCGCCTACGTGCGCTTCGCCTCGGTCTATCGCCGCTTCGAGGACGTCCAGGCCTTTCGCGAGGAGTTCGAACGCCTGGAGCGCGAGATGCCGCTGGTCGAGGGTCGGCAACTGCCGCTGCTGGAGGGTGAGCCGACGGTCGTGGGCTCGCGGCGCGGGCGCCGATGAACGAGGCGGTCGATCGGCGACACATGGCGCGCGCGCTGGCGCTGGCCGAGCGCGGGCGCTACACGACGCGCCCGAACCCGCGTGTCGGCTGCGTGATCGCGCAGGGCGACGTGATCGTCGGTGAAGGCTGGCATGAGCGGGCCGGCGGACCGCATGCCGAAGTGATGGCGCTGGCCGCGGCCGGCGCGCGCGCGCGCGGCGCCACCTGCTACGTCACGCTCGAGCCATGCGCGCACCACGGCCGCACGCCGCCGTGCGCCGATGCGTTGATCGCGGCTGGCATCGCGCGGGTCGTGGTCGCGATCGGCGATCCTTTCCCCGACGTTGCGGGGCGCGGCCTCGCGCTCCTCGCCGAGGCCGGCATCGCGGTCGAGGTCGGGCTGATGGCCGCCGAGGCGCGCGAGGCCAACCTCGGCTTCCTGTCGCGCTTCGAGCGCGGCCGGCCATGGCTCAGGCTCAAGCTCGCGATGAGCCTCGACGGCCGCGTCGCGCTCGCCAGCGGCGAGA
>CALDVP010000228.1 GCA_937924195.1 uncultured Lysobacterales bacterium | reverse complement strand
GGCGCGGTCACGATCCGACCGCCCGCGGCGTTCTCCTCGTTGACCGCGAGCGCGTAAAGATTGACCCAGTCGAGGATCGTCAGTGGATCCTTGAGTGCGGCTTCCGGCCGCGACGTCAGCTCCTCGGCCAGCGCTGGGGCTCGGCGCGTGACCTTGAGCCCGCCGGGCAGGACCCCGGTCGAGCGGATGCCGCGTGCGACGCAGCCCTGCATCGCGCGCCAGATCTCGATCAGCCCCGCGCGGACCTCGGACTCGGGGCGCCACGCGGTCTCGTTGGCGAGCATCACGCCGGCGATGTCGAGGCCGGATTCGACGCAGCGCTCGAGCAGTTCCGCGCCGGTGCGGAACGGCCACTGCAGCGGCGTGGTATCGGCGACGATGCGGTCCTCGGCGGCCTCGTCCTGGTTGACGACGAAGCCGCCGCCGACCGAGTAGTAGTCGCGCGTCGCGATCAGCTGGCCGTCGGCACCGAAGGCAGAGAAACGCATGCCGTTGGTGTGGTACGGCAGCTTCTCGCGCTTGTTGAAGACGAGGTCCCCCCGCTCCCCGAACGGGACCGGATGCCGGCCGAGCAGGCGGATGCAGCCCTCGGCGCGGATCCGCGCGAGCCGCGCGTCGATGCCGTCGGGGTCGATACGGTCCGGCCACTCGCCTTCGAGTCCCAGCATCACCGCCTTGTCGGTGCCATGGCCACGGCCGGTGTGCGCGAGCGAGCCGTAGAGCTCGGCGCGCACGCGCGCGACGCGCTCGAGGTGCCCGGGTTCTTCCAGCCAGCGCGTCGCGAAGCGTGCGGCCGCGCGCATCGGTCCGACCGTGTGCGAGCTCGACGGGCCGATGCCGATCTTGAACAGGTCGAAGACGGAGACGGACATGGATCCTCGGGCCGGGGCAGCGCCGGGCAGTGTTATCGCTTTAGTCTATCGGCCGCTCCCGCGACCGAGTCCCGCCATGACCCTGACACTCTACCGCCGCGACGGCTGCGAGCTCTGCGACGAGGCCGAGGCGCTGCTGCGCGCGGCCGGCATGGCCGGCTACGAGCGGGTGCAGATCGGCTGGTTCGGGCCGCATGCCGAAACCTACGGCTGGCGCATACCGGTGCTTCGGCGCGCCGATGGCGCCGAGCTCGACTGGCCCTTCGACGCCGATCGACTGGGGGACTTCCTGGCCGGCTGAGCCGGCGGGGCGCTCGACTTCGTCACCGCGCCGTACCCGCACGCCCTCGATTTCGAGCCGGATCTCGACCTCGTCGCCGACCGCGGCGAGCAGGCGGCGCATGCCGAAGTCCGAGCGCTTGATCGTGGCCGTTGCCGAGAACCCGGCACGGTGCTGGAGGGTGAAGCTGTTGCGGCCGACGCGGTTGATGCGAACGTCGAGCGCGACCGGCCGAGTGATCCCGCGCAGGGTCAGTTCGCCCTCGACGCGCAGGCGATCGTCGCCGAGCGATTCGACCCGCGTGCTCATGTAGCGCATCGTCGGCCAGCGCCTTGCGTCGAAGAAGTCGTCGGAGAGCACCTTCCGCTGCCAGGCCTCGTCGCCGAGCCACAGGCTCGCGACGTCGATCTCGGCCGCGACCGACGCGTCCGTCGGTCGTGCGGGGTCGAAACGGAACTCGCCCGAGACGCCGGTGAAGCGCCCCATCTGGCGCGAGAAGCCAAGGTGGTCCGCAAAGAACAGCACCTGGCAGTGGATTGGCTCGAGGCGGTAGGTATCGGCGCCGACGGCGGCGGACGCGATGAGCGCTGCGACCCCGAACAAGCGGGCGAACCAGCCCCGGAACGCGGCCGTGCCCGACTGGCGCGACCCGGGTGGCGGGCGGGGACGAATCGGCATGTGGTCCTCCGTGGGCGCGGTCGCCTATCCTCGTACCGAGACGGCTTCGTGGGAAGCAAGCGGTGATTCTCGGGTTCAGCCGCTGGCGCAGGTCCTCGATCATCGGACTCCTCGTGGCGGGCCTGGGTGTGTCCGAGGTGCCGGCGGCGGGGCTCGCGGCGATGCCGTCCTTTCGGACCCTGGGCATCGACCAGGGCCTGCCCAACGCCACCGTGACCGATCTGGCGATCGATCAGACGGGCCACGTCTGGATCGCGACCGAGGACGGGCTCGCGCGGTATGACGGCGCGGCGTTCCGCGTCTGGCGCTACGATCCTGGCGACCCCGCCTCGATTCGCGGCAACGTCGTGCAGACCCTGCTGGTCGACCGCGCGGATCGGCTGTGGGTCGGCGTCGAGGACGGCGGCCTCTCGGTGATGGAAGCCGAGCGCACCGGATTCGCGCACGTGGCTTCGGTCTTGGGCGATCCCGCCACGCTACGCACGCCGCACGTCTTCGCGCTGGCCGAAGCCCCAGACGGTGCGATCTGGGCGGGCAACTACGAGGGCGGGCTGCACCGGATCGATCCCGACACACTGCAGCTCGAGCGCTGGCCCGTGGACGGGATCGGCGATCCGCTTCCGGACCCGACCGTGACCGCGCTGCGCTTCGATGCGGCGGGATGGCTGTGGGTCGGGACGCGCCGGGGGCTGATCGCGATGCCGCCCGCGCGGCTCGCCGACGACCCGGACGCGAGCGTCCAGCGATTCCTCCCCGGGGTCGTGATCGT
Organism: uncultured Lysobacterales bacterium; assembly: GCA_937924195.1. Taxonomy (GTDB): domain Bacteria; phylum Pseudomonadota; class Gammaproteobacteria; order Xanthomonadales; family Ahniellaceae; genus UDEA-SF1. The sequence goes on along the minus strand of CALDVP010000228.1, from coordinate 7,144 downwards.
CGCCTTGAGTCCGGACGAGTCGGGCGGGGTGATCGTCGGCGCGCACGGCGGACTCCACCGTGGCCTCGTCGCGACCGGCGCGCGGCCTCCGGTGCTCGAGCCCATCCCGGTCCCCGAAGGCCTCCTGCCGGAGGGGCCGACCAACTTCCGCGGCGCGGTGCTCGACCGCGGGACGCTCTGGGTCTCGACCACGCGCGGCCTGCTGCGCCGCGACCCGGAAGGGCTGTGGACTCGACACGTGGCGCGTCCGGGTCTCGCTTTTGCGCCGCCCGGGAATTGGCTCTGGGCGATGGCGAGGGACCGCGAGGGCGGCCTGTGGATCGGCCACCGCGGCGTGGGTTTGTCGTATCTCGGGCCCCTGTGGCGCAATTTCTCGCTGTACCGGAGCCCGCATCCGGTGGATGACGGCCAAGGCGATTTCGCGCCGCTGCATGCAGCCTGCGCCGACGGCACGCTGTGGCTGGTGCGACCGGGCGGAACCCTGTCTCGCTTCGATCCCGGTTCGAGCGTCCCGGTCGATCTTCCCGATCCGCGTGGCCCCAAGGCCGCGTCGAACCGGATCCGCGCCGCGGCCTGCGCGTCGGAGCATGGGCTGCTGCTCGGTTACCGCGGCGGCCTCGTCGTGGTCGCGCGCGACGGGCGCGCGACGGCGCACTTCGACGCTGCGAATGCGGCGACCCCGGAAGCGCTGCGGACCGGCGCCGTGCATCGGCTTGCGGTATCGCCGCGCGGCGAGGTCTGGATCGCCCTGCTGGGCGCTGGCGTTGCGCGCTTCGATCCTGCGAGCGGTGCGCTGTTCGCGTACCCGCGCACGGTGAACGGACCGCGCAGCCTGGACGTCGAGCAGATCGGCTTCGACGGCGACGGGCAGCCGTGGGTCGCCGGCGAGGCCGGGCTCGATCGCCGCGATCCGGCACGCAATGCCTTCGTTCCGGTCGACGGCACGCCGGAAGGGCGCATCGAGGCATTCGCCTTCGGACCCGGCGACGCGCTCTACGTGCATCGCATCGGCACGCTGCTGCACGCGCGGCTCTACGGTGGGCGGCTTTCGCCGATCCGCGCCTGGGGATCCGCCGACGGATTGCCGGTGGCGACGATGACCGGCCTCGCGCACGACGCAACCGGCGCGCTGTGGCTGATCGGTCCCCGTGGACTCTGGCGCCTCGATCCCTCCGGCACGCGGTTTCGGGCCTACGGGCCTGCCGATGGACTGCCGGTCCGATCCTTCGGGCTTGCGCCGCCCGAGCGCCGCGCGGACGGCGTGATCTTCGTCTCGTCGGATCACGGCGTGGTCGCGTTTGATCCGCTGGCCCTGGCCGAGGCAGCCGTGCCGCCGCGACTGGTCCTCGAACGGCTGACTTTCCGGCGTGATGAACGCACGATCGAGTGGGAGCCTGCGGACGGCCCGCTCGCGCTGCGCCATGACGACCGTGAACTCGCAATCGCGGTGCGTGCGCTGGCCTTCGCCGACCCGTTGGCCAACCGCTACCGCTTCCGGCTGGAGGGGCTCGATGCCGACTGGGTCGAAACTGGCGCGCGCGGGGAGCGCGTGTTCCCGACCCTGCCGCCAGGTCGTTACGCGCTCGTCGCACAGGGCGCGAACCCGCAGGGCTTGTGGTCCGAGCCGATCGGCCCGATCGAGTTCGTCGTCGCCGATCCGCCGTGGCGGACTTGGCCCGCGTACCTCGCTTACGGCTTGCTCGTCGCGATGCTGCTCGCGATGGCTCTACGCGCATACCGGGTGCGCCTGCAGCGCCGCCATGCGATGGCGCTGGCCGAACAGCGACGATTGGAGGCCGAGCGCCAGAGTCAGGCCAAGAGCGAGTTCCTGGCCGATGTTGGTCACGAGATTCGCACCCCGATGGCCGGCCTCCTTGGCATGGCCGAACTGCTATTGCGCGACGGTCTGACGCCCGCGCAGCGCCAGCGCGCCGAGGCGATCCAGCGTTCCGGCGCCGATTTGCTCCGGCTGATCAACGACCTGCTCGACCTGTCGCGGATCGAGGCCGGCCGGTTCGAACTGGTCGCAGAGCCGGTCGATCTGGCGGCGCTGGTCGAGGAGGTGGCGGCGCTCGAGCGACCGGTGGCGGAGGCGCGGGGTCTTGCGTTTGGAGTGCGCATCGATCCGGAACTCCACGGATCGTTCGTTGGCGACCGGCTGCGGCTCAAGCAGATCCTGCTGAACCTCGTCAGCAACGCGATCAATTTCACCGATTCGGGGTCGGTCGCGATCGAGCTCTCGGCGGAGCCGGGTGGCGGCCAGCGCCTCGTCGTGCGTGACAGCGGTCGAGGCATCAGCGCGGCCGAGCAGGTCAAATTGTTCCGGCGCTACGAGCAGGTCGGTGCCGAACGGCGCGCCGGATCGGGGCTCGGCCTGTCGATCGTGCGCGGCCTGGTCGAGCGCATGGGCGGGACGATCTCGCTCGCCAGCGAGCCGGGACGCGGCAGCGAGTTCAGTGTCGTTCTGGCTCTGCCCCCAGCCCCAGGCTCGGAGCTGGCCGATTCGGCCCGGGGCGAGGGGCCCGCGGAGATTTCCTCGGCATCGCTCGCAGGCGCTCGGGTGGTCGTGGTCGAGGACGATGCCGTGATCCGCGAAGTCCTGCTCGCGACGCTGTCCGAGGCTGGGGTCGAGGCGCGGGGCGCCGCCAACGGGCTGGAGGGGCTGGTCCTGCTCGGCGACGAGCGGGTTGCCGCGGCGATCCTCGACCTCGATCTGCCGGGGCTCGACGGCTACGCCATCCTGGCGTGGATCCGCGGCCGCGACGGCGCGGCGGCGCGATTGCCGGTGCTCGCCCTGACGGCCAACGCAGACCCGGCCGTCGAAGCCAGCTGCCGCGAAGCCGGCTTCGACGCCTTCCTGCGCAAGCCGGTGTCGGCGGCGGTGCTACTGGCAACCCTCGAGGAGCTGGTGGCTGGGCGCGATACCGGTCGGTCGCCCTAGTCGCCGGTCTCAGACGGATCGCCGCTGCGCGACCGAGTAGTCGTGCACCGTCTCGATCAGCAGTCCGAGCTGCGCTGGGTCTATGTCCGGCGTGATCCCGTGACCGAGGTTGAAGACGTGACCCGGTGCAGGGCCGAAGGCATCGAGGCATTCGTGCGCTGCGCGCCGGATCGCCTCGGCGCCGGCGCGCAGCGTGGCCGGGTCGAGGTTGCCTTGCAGCGCGACGCGGGCGCCGATCCGGCGGCGCGCGTCGGCCGGATCGTGGGTCCAGTCGAGTCCGACCGCGTCGCAGCCGCTCGCGGCGATGGCTTCGAGTTGGTGTACGCCTTTCGAGAAGAACACCAGCGGCAACGGCGCTGCGACCGGGTCGGCCTTGAGTCCCGCCGCGATCCGCGCCAAGGGCGCCAGTGACAGCGCCCGGTACTGCGCGGCGGGCAGCACGCCGCCCCAGGTGTCGAAGACCATCAGCGCCTGCGCACCGGCGCCGGCCTGCGCGGCGAGGTAGGCGATGACGGCATCGGCGACGACCGCGAGCAGGCGGTCGAGCAGCGCGGGTTCATCGAGTGCGAGCCGCTTGATCCGCGCGAAGTCTTCGCTGCCGCCGCCTTCGACCATGTAGCACGCCAGCGTCCACGGGCTGCCGGAGAAGCCGATCAGCGGCACGCGACCGGCGAGTTCGCGTCGGATCAGTGCGACGGCATCGGTGACGTAGCGGAGGTCGCTGTCGATGTCGGGCACGGCAAGGCGCGCGACGTCGTCGGCCGTCCGTACCGGGCGTGCGAAGCGCGGCCCTTCGCCCTCGACGAAATGCAGGCCCAGGCCCATGGCATCGGGGATCGTCAGGATGTCCGAGAACAAGATGGCGGCGTCGAGCGGATAGCGCGCCAGCGGCTGGAGCGTGACCTCGCAGGCCAGCTCCGGCGTGCGCATCAGCTTCAGGAAGCTGCCGGCCCGGGCGCGGGTCGCGCGGTATTCGGGCAGGTAGCGGCCGGCCTGACGCATGATCCAGACCGGGACGCGATCGACCGGCTCGCGCCGGAGCGCGCGCAGCAGCCGGTCATTGGCGAGCGGCGAATGGCCTGGGTTCGCCATGGCGTCATGGCCCTCCCGGCGGGGGTTCGACGCCTTCGACGAACATCACCCGGAAGCCGCGGCGCAAGTGCTGGTCGCGCACCGCGAGCAGCGCCGACTGCGCGGCGTCGAGATCGGGGTAGACCTCGCGCTTGAGTGCCGCGCGGCCGCCCTGTTGACCGGTCTCGCGCAGCAGCGTCCAGTAGCCGAGGAGGTCCTGCTGCAGGATCAGGTGGCAGTATTTGGGCGAGCCATCGCCGGTCGGCGGCGCCTGGAGGAAGATGCGCATTGCCGAAGTCTATCGAGTCCCCGGTACCGCCGAAGCCGCGCCGGGCGTCTCGACGGTGAGTTGACGAGCGGCCCAGCGGCGAACGGCTATATTCCAACCCATCTGCCTCACCGGGACCCAAAGCCGATGGACTTCCGTTTCACCGACGAGCAGCTTGCGATCCAGGATGTGGCCCGCCGCATCGCGCGCGAGCGGATCGCGCCGATCGCCGCCGATTTCGACGCCTCCGGAGAGTTCCCCAGCGAGACCATCCGCATCCTTGGCGAGAACGGCTTGATGGGTATCGAGGTGCCGCCTGAGTACGGTGGGGCGGGCCTCGACCCGATCTCGTATGTGCTGGCGATGGTCGAGATCGCAGCCGCCGACTGCGCGCACTCGACCATCGTGAGTGTCAACAACACCCTCTACTGCAACGGCCTCCTCAAGTTCGGCAGCGAGGCGCAGAAGCACAGGTATGTGACGCCGATCGCCTCTGGCCAGGCCATTGGCGCCTACGCGCTGACCGAGCCGCAATCCGGCTCCGACGCCTCGGCGATGCGGGTGCGGGCGGTACGCGCCGCGGACGGTACGCACTACGTCGTCAACGGGAAGAAGAGCTGGATCACCTCCGGGCCGGTGGCACGCTACATCATGCTGTTCGCGATGACCGACCCGGAGAAGGGCGCGAAAGGCATCAGCGCCTTCATGGTCGACACCGAGCGCGCGGGCTTCTTCCGCGGCAAGACCGAGCCCAAGCTCGGCATCCGCGCCTCGGCGACTTGCGAGATCGAGTTCCAGGATTACGTCATCCCCGCCGAGGACCGCATCGGCGCCGAGGGCGATGGGTTCAAGATCGCGATGGGCGTGCTCGACGCCGGCCGCATCGGCATCGCGGCGCAGGCGGTGGGCCTGTCGCGCGCGGCCTACGAGGCGGCGGTCGCCTATGCGCGCGAGCGCAAGGCCTTCGGCACTGCGATCGGCTCGTTCCAGATGATCCAGGCCAAGATCGCCGACATGAAGTGCCGGCTCGACGCGGCGCTGCTGCTGACGCTGCGCGCGGCCTTCGCCAAGCAGGAGTCCGAACGCACCGGTCAGCGCTTCTCGACCGAGGCCTCGGTCGCGAAACTCTATGCGTCGGAGACGGCGATGTTCGTGACCCACCAGGCGCTGCAGATCCACGGTGGCATGGGCTATTCGAAGGAGATGCCGCTCGAGCGCTATTTCCGCGACGCCAAGATCACCGAGATCTACGAGGGCACGAGCGAGATCCAGCGTCTCGTGATCGCGCGTAACGAGACCGGGCTACGCTGAGCGCCGACGGCGCCCGCTCGCCTAGGCGAGCCGCAGATCGCTCGAAGGTCGTTGTAGCAGGCCACAGCGGCGGGCCTGCGCGGGCGCAGGACGCTATCGATGGCAACCCCGGACGCGATCAAGCCCTCGTCGCGTCGCCCGCGGGGTCATCGCGCCCGGTTGCCGACGCCGACTCGGCTTCTCCGCCGGGATCGCGCAGGCGCTTGACGATCGCGTCGAGCGCCCGATCGACCAGCGCGACCTGTTCGAGGATCACCGCCCGCTGCTCCTTGAGTTCTGCGGCAAGCTCGTTCGCGGTCTTCTCGGCGATCTTGACGCCGTTCCGGTTCACGAACAGGTAGAGCGCCCGGATCGTCGAGATCCACAGCAGCTTGGCGCGCTCGCGCGTGCCGTCGTCCTTGACGAACTCCATCCACGTGCCGGCTTTCAGCGTGCGCGCCAATTCGAGCCAGGCGTCGATTGCCTCGTTGTCGAGCCGCTCCTGCTGCTCGGCGTCGAGGTCCTCGCGGGAGAAGACGACCTCCTCGCCCGGCTTCGTCGATGCGAAGCGCACCGTGACCTCGTCCGGGGACACCATTTCGCCGCGCACGGCCGGCGTGGCTCCGCCGTGGTCCTCGGGCACGCCGACCAGAACCTCGTGGATGCGATCGATCTCGCGCCACATCTCCTCGGTCACGTTCGGGTGCAGGCCGAGAGCTTGCATGCCCTGACGGAAGCGGCTCTCGATATCCGGGCGCAGGATCACGAGGCGCTGGCGCTCCGCCTCGTCCTGCTTCGGCGTGACGCTCCATGCGATGTCCTCGACGAAGCGGGTGGCCTGCTCCCAGACCTCGGACTCCTCGCCGTGGCGCAGGTGCGTCAGCACGAGGTAGTTCGACCAGCGGCGGGTCAGCATCTCGCGCACGCTGACCGGAAGCTCGCGCCCGGCGATGCGCAGCATGATCGCCTGGGCCGCCGCACGCTGTGCGAGCTCGAGCTTCTCGCGGCCGCGCGCGGTCTCCGCCGCGCGGCGCTCGCTGAGTTCGGCCCGCTTGCGGTTCGACTCGAGGAACGCGTGGAACTCGTCGAGCAGCCGCTGGAAGATGCCGATGTCGTCCTCGAAGTCGCGGTTGAGCCGGTCGACCGTCGAACGGATCTGGCCGATCAATCTGCCGTCGCGGTCGCTCTCATCGGTCCAACCGATCGCGGCCTGCGCCATCTCATCGAGCAGGCGCCGCGCGGGGTGGTCGTGCCGGGCGATGAACGAGCGGTCGAGCAGCGCGACCTTGAGGTAGGGGATCTGCAGCCGACCGAGCAGCGCTGCGATCGGCGGGGGGAGATTCCGGTCTTCGACCGCGTAGTCGAAGATCATGCCGACGATATCGATCATGTCCTCGTTGGCGCCGAGCGCGACCGGCCGCTGCCCGCCGGACAGCGCGCCGATCTGTTCGAGCAGCGCCGACTTGATCGCCGCGGACGACGGTGGCGCCGGCGTGCCGGCGGCAGTGCCGAGGTCGACCTGGAGCAGCGAGAGTGCGTTCAGCATCTCGCGCGGGCTCGGAGCGGCGGCGGCG
>CALDVP010000227.1 GCA_937924195.1 uncultured Lysobacterales bacterium | reverse complement strand
CACGACCGGCTGATCGCCGCATCCGCAGCCCAGCCGATGGCCGGCTCGCCGTCGCGCAATCTTCGCATCGCCGTCACCTGCGGCGAACCGGCTGGCATCGGTCCGGACATCGTCGCCGCCCTTTCGACCTACGACTGGCCGGTCGAGCTGGTCGCGATCGGCGATCCCGGCCTGCTCGCCGATCGCGCGCGGCCGGTCGGCCGCAGCCTGCGCGTCGAGCCCTTCGTCCCGGCAACCGATCCCGGGCGTTCGCACGCCGGGTCCCTGCGCTGCCTCGCGGTCCCGCTCGCCGCGCCGGTCACGGCCGGCCGGCTCGATCCGCGCAACGCCGGTCACGTCGTCACGATGCTGGAGACCGCGGGTCGTGGCTGCCTCGACCGCAGCTTCGATGCCGTCGTGACGGCGCCAGTGCACAAGGGCGTCATCAATGACGCCGGAATCCCGTTCACTGGCCACACCGAGTTCTTCGCCGACCAGGCCGGAGCCGAAGTGCTGATGCTGCTGGTCGCGGGCAGCCTGCGGGTCGCGCTTGCGACCACGCATCTGCCGCTCGTCCGGGTGCCCGCCGCGATTACACCGGCGACGCTCCGGCGCTCGCTGCGCGTGCTCGACCGTGGCCTGCGCGAGCGCTTCGGCCTCGCCCGGCCGCGGATCGCGGTGCTGGGGCTCAATCCTCACGCCGGCGAAGGCGGACACCTCGGCCACGAGGAGATCGAGGTGATCGAGCCCGTCGTCCGTGAGCTGATCGACGAAGGTCTCGACCTCGAAGGTCCGCTGGCTGCGGACACTGCCTTCGTGCCAGCACGTCGGGCCCGGCACGACGCCTTCCTCGCCATGTTCCACGACCAGGGTCTGCCGGTGCTGAAGGCGCTGGGTTTCGGTCGTGCCGTCAACGTGACGCTCGGCCTGCCCTACGTGCGCACCTCGGTGGACCACGGCACCGCGCTCGACCGCGCGGGCACCGGCACTGCGGATCCTTCGAGCCTCGTCGCCGCGGTCGAGCTTGCGATCGCGCTGTCAGGTTCCCGTCGGTGAACAGCGAGCACCCCCACCGGGACCGCGACGACGTGACCTGGCGGCGCGGCCTGCTGCACTGGTCCTACGCCACGCTGTTCTGGAGCCTCGTCGGTGTGATCCTGACCGGCCTCGTGGTGACGATCTTCGTCGCCACCGTCGCGGTCCCATGGCTGCGTGTCGAGCTGACGGTGCGGCCCTTCGAGGAGGCACTGGCCCTGCTCCGGGTGATCTTCGGCAGCCTCGCCTTCATTTTCTTCGGCCTCGGCGCGCTGCTGACCCGCTACGCATGGCGGATCTGGCGCCACGCCGAGGCCCCGCCACCCGATGCGATCGTATTGTTCGACACCCCGGTGATCCGCGGGCCGCAGGCGCGCCAGCGTGCCGCCGTGATCGGCTTCGCAGCCTGCCTGCTCCTCGCCGGATCCGTCGGGCTTTCGCTCTTCCCCAATGCGGTCGAGCGCGCCGTCGGTCCAGCCTCGTCCGAACGGAGCGTCCGATGACCAGACCGCCGGCGCACCAACCGCGCAAGCGTTTCGGCCAGCATTTTCTGCACGAACGTGGCGTGATCGACCGCATCGTGCTGGCGCTCGATCCGCAGCCCGACGACCTGCTGGTCGAGATCGGACCCGGCGAAGGCGCGCTGACCCTGCCGCTGCTGGCACGCGCCGGCCGCCTGACGGCGATCGAGATCGACCGCGACCTCGCGCCGTTGCTGCCTGGACGCGCCGCGGGCACCGGCGAACTCACCGTGATCGTGGCCGACGCGTTGACCGTCGACTACCGTGTGCTGGCCGCCGGCCGGCGCCTGAGACTGGTCGGCAACCTGCCCTACAACATATCGACGCCGCTGCTCTTCCACCTGCTCGGCGCCGCCGACGCGATCGCCGACATGCATTTCATGCTGCAGAAGGAAGTCGTCGACCGCATGGCCGCGGGACCGGGCAGCAAGGAATACGGCCGCCTGACGGTGATGCTGCAGGCACGCGCCGAGGTCGAGCCGCTGTTTCGGGTCGCGCCGGGAGCCTTCCGGCCGCCGCCGAAAGTGGATTCGGCGGTCGTGCGAATCGTGCCCAAGCCGGCCGCCGCCACGGCGGGCATCGACGCGGCCCGGCTGGAGCGCGTCGTGCGCGCCGCCTTTGCCCAGCGCCGCAAGACCCTCCACAACGCGCTCGCAGGTGTCGTCGATGACACCGAATTGATCGCCGCCGGTATCGACCCGCGGACGCGAGCCGAGGACGTGCCGGTCGAGGGCTACCTCACGCTCGCACGGCAGGAGACCAAACGGGAGACCACGCCGCGCGGCTGATCCGCCGCGGCGCCGTCTGCCGGCACGCTCAGGCCACCGTGGCGCCGAACAGTCGCCCGATCGCCGCCGTGGCGGCCATCGCCAGCGCGCCCCAGATCATTACCCGCATCGCGCCCCGCCGCATCGGTGCACCACCGAGCGCGCTGGCGGTGGCGCCGAGCACGCCGAGCAGCACCAGCGCCAGCAGGGTCATCGCCAACGGCAGCCCGGGGCCTGGCAGCAGCCAGGCCAGCAGCACCGGTGGCGCTGCGCCAGTGCCGAAGGCGGCGGCAGAGGCCCATGCGGCCTGAAAGGGTCGTGGCGCGTGCGTGTCGCTCAGGTGCAGTTCGTCGCGCAAATGCGCAGCCAGTGGGTCGCGCGCCATGAGCTGCTCGGCGACCCGGCGGGCGAGGTCCGGATCGAGGCCGCGGGCCACGTAGATCCCGGCGAGTTCGTTCAGTTCGGCCTCGGCGTGGTCGGCCAGCGCTCGGCGCTCCATCTCGATGTCGGCATGCTCGGTGTCGGACTGCGAGCTGACCGAGACGTACTCGCCGGCCGCCATCGACAACGCGCCGGCGACCAGCGCCGCGAGACCCGTGAGAACCACGGTCTCGGCATCCGCACTGGCCGCAGCGACGCCGACCAGCAGTGAACTGGTCGAGATCAGCCCATCGTTGGCGCCGAGCACCGCGGCGCGCAGCCAGCCGCCGCGTCCGATCCGGTGGTGCTCTCCATGGCGTACTTCGACCTCTGGGCCCATGCTCTCGCCCTGTTGGTTGCAGCGACCGGCGCGAGTCTCCCACGGCGCGCGCCGAACGCGCCTGCACCGCGGGCCATACCTTGTCACGCGACCGACTCGCGCGCGTCATCATCGGGCCATCGCGGCGCCGCAGCATGAGTCAAACCACCGGGCCCCGTGCCGCATGCGCATCGCGATCGTCACCGAAACCTGGCCGCCCGAGATCAACGGTGTCGCGCTGACCGTCCACTCGTTCGTGGAACAGTTGTCGGCGCAGGGGCATGAGATCGACCTCGTGCGTCCGGAGCAGGACCGCGACGTGCCACCGCCGCCGGCGAGGACCGACGAGCTGGCCGTGCGCGGCGCAGCGATTCCGCGCTATCCGGGCCTGCGCTTCGGCTTCCCCGCGGGACCGACGCTCAAGGCCCGCTGGCTCTTCAAGCGTCCCGATGCCGTCTACATCGCGACCGAGGGTCCGCTCGGCTGGTCAGCGATGCGCGCCGCGAATGCGTTGCGGCTACCGGTTGCGACCGGCTTCCACACCCGCTTCGACGACTTCGTCGCGCACTATGGCGCGCGCTGGCTGACGCCGGTCGTGTTTGCGTGGATGCGCCGCTTCCACAATCGTGGCGCTGCGACGCTGGTCCCGACGCGCGAGCTCGAGGCCTTCCTTCACGCCCATGGCTTCGAGCATCCCGTGCGGCTCGCGCGCGGCGTCGACACCCGGCTATTCGATCCGTCCCGTCGCGACGCGTCGCTGCGGGCGGAATGGGAGATCGGCGAGGACGACCTTGCGGTGATCCACGTCGGCCGCCTCGCGCCGGAAAAGAATCTCGACCTCGTCGTCACTGCCTTCGAGGCGATCCGCGCCGAGCATCCGAACGCGCGGCTGGTCTGGGTCGGCGATGGCCCCGCGCGTGCGGCGCTCGAGCACGCGCACCCAGGCCATGTCTTCGCCGGCATGCGTCGCGGAGAAGACCTCGCACGGCACTTCGCGTCCGGAGACCTGTTTCTGTTTCCGAGCCTGACCGAGACCTTCGGGAACGTCACGCTCGAATCGCTCGCGTCCGGCGTGCCGGTGGTCGCCTTCGACTATGGCGCCGCTCGCGAGCACGTGCGCGACGGCATCGAGGGACGCGTCGTGCCGCCCGACGCGCCAGGGCGCTTCGTCGAGGCGGCGATCGCGCTCGCACGAGAGCCGGCCCTGCGCCAGCGCATGGGCCGCGCGGGTCGCGCGGCAGTGCTGAGACTCGATCCGGCCGCCGTCGCGGCCGATCTCGCCGGGATCCTCGCCGGACTCGGTCAGCGAAAGGCTGCATGATGGACGCCTTCCGCGCCAACGGCCCGATCGCCCTGCCCCGGGAACTGCGCTGGTGCCTGTCGCTCAACCGCTGGGGCGCACGCCCGTCGGTCCTGCGCTTCTTCGGTATCGCCAGCCGACTCGGGGACGGCCCGGCCTGGTACGCGCTGATCGCCTTGCTGCCGATGGTGTTCGGCCCGGGGGCGGCGGCCGCAAGCCTGCACCTTGGCGCGGCCGCGCTGGTCAACGTCGCGCTGTATCGCACGCTCAAGGGCTGGACCCGGCGCCCGCGCCCATTCCGCCGCCTCGGCGCGATCAAGGCCCACGTCGCGCCACTCGATGAGTTCAGCTTCCCGTCCGGACACACCCTGCACGCGGTCACGCTGACGCTGATCGCGTGCTGGTACTTCCCGATCCTCGCCGTGGCGCTGGTGCCGTTCGCGATCACGGTCGCCGCCTCGCGCGTCGTGCTGGGCCTGCACTACCCGAGCGACGTGCTCGCGGCGACCGTGATCGGCACCGGGATCGCGTGGCTCTCGATCGAGCTCGCATCGGCCGGCGGCGTGGTCGAGGTGGCGCTCGCGGCCGCCTGAGGGCGGTCGCCTTGCGCATCGCCGCTGTTATGGTCTAACAGCTGGCGTCGGAACGCTGGCCTACCATCGGGTGCTTCCCCGTCCACGGAGCCGCCGATGCCCCGCGCCGCCCTCGCCGCCTCGATCCTCGCCCTTCTCGCCGCCCTGCCGGCCACTGGCGCGACCGCCCGGGGAGCACCCACGCTCCGCGTCCTCTACTGCCCGTCGATGATCGACGTCCTCGAAGCGCGCCGCGTCGGGCCGCACAGCATCGTCATCGACAACGACCGGATCCGCGAGGTCCGCCCCGGGCGCACCGAGGTTGCGGACGCCGAGCTCATCGAGGCGCCCGCCGGCAGCACCTGCCTGCCGGGTCTGATGGACATGCACACGCACCTCACGACGCAGACCAGTCCGCAGGGCTATGCCGAAGGCTTCCGCCTGAATCCGGCGGACTTCGCGCTGCGCAGCGTCGGCTACGCCGAGGCGACGCTGATGGCTGGTTTCACGACGGTCCGCGACCTCGGCGATCGCGACGGACTGTCGATCTCGCTGCGCAATGCGATCGACCAGGGGCTCGTGCGCGGTCCACGGGTGTTCACGTCAGGCAAGTCGATCGCGACCACCGGCGGCCATGCCGACCCGACCAATGGGGTCAACCAGCGGTTGATGGGCACGCCGGGGCCTGCGGAGGGCGTCATCAATGGCCCTGAGAGTGCGCGCGAAGCGGTACGCCAGCGCTACAAGGAAGGCGCGGACCTGATCAAGATCACCGCGACCGGCGGCGTGCTCTCGGTCGCGCGCAGCGTCGACAACCCGCAATTCAAGACCGATGAGGTCGAGGCCATCGTGGCGACCGCGCGCGACTACGGTTTCCATGTCGCCGCGCACGCCCACGGCTCCGAGGGCGCGAAGCGCGCGATCCTGGGCGGCGTCACGTCGATCGAGCACGGCACCTTCATGACCGATGAAGTGATGCGGCTGATGAAGGAACGCACGGTCTGGTACGTGCCGACGATCTCGGCCGGCGTCTTCGTCGGCGAGTTCGCGCGCCGGCCGGGCTACTACCCCGACATCGTCCGTCCGAAGGCGCTGGCGGTGGGTCCGATCATCCAGAAGACCTTCGAACGCGCCTACAAGGCCGGCGTGCCGATCGCCTTCGGCACCGACGCCGGCGTGTTTCCGCACGGTCTCAACGCCCGCGAGTTCGCGCTGATGGTCGAGGCCGGCATGCCGCCGATGGCCGCGATCGTCTCGGCCACGATCACCGCCGCCAAGCTGCTGGGCGAGACCGAGCACCTCGGCGCGATCGCGCCGGGCCGTTACGCCGACATCGTCGCGGTGCCGGGCGACCCGATCGCCGACATCTCGCAAATGCAAAAGGTCCACTTCGTGATGAAGGGTGGCCGCGTCTACCGCACGCCGGAGACCATCGTCCCCGAGGTCACGCTGCCTTGACGCCGCAGGCGTCGGGCGGCTCCGCTCCCGGGGCGTCGGTCTAGCAAACGCCTTGCGATCGACGGCCGAGCCCCCAGAATCGGGGGCTCACTCACGGAGCCGCGCCATGTCCACCCTGATCGCCGACGTCACCGAACTCGATTTCGAGGACAAGGTCCTCCTCGCCTCGACCCGCCGCCCCGTGCTGGTCGACTTCTGGGCCCCGTGGTGCGGGCCCTGCCGGCAGCTGGCGCCGGTACTGGAGAAGATCGCCGCCGAGTTCGCCGGTCGCCTCGATGTGGTCAAGGTCAACACCGACGAGCAGATGCAGCTGGCAGGCCTGTTCGGGATCCGCTCGCTGCCGACCGTGCTGCTGATCCGCGACGGACGCCCGATCGACGGCTTCATGGGCGCCCAGCCCGAGTCGGTGATCCGGGAACTGATCGCGGCCCACGTCGGCGAGGCTGCGGCCGTCGTCGATTCCGAGCCCGATCCGGTGCTGCCGCCGGCGGACCGTGTCGCCGACCTGCGCGCGCGGGTCGCGGCCGAACCCGACAAGAACGAGCTGAAGCTCGACCTCGCCGAGGCCCTGATCGAGATCGGCGAGACGGCGGAGGCCACCGGCATCCTCGATGCGCTGCCACCGGATCTCTCGGAGAGCGACAAGGGCCGGCGCCTGCGGGCTCTGCTGGACTTCGGCGCGGTCCTGCGCGATGCGCCGCCGCTCGAGCAGCTCTCGCGGATCGTGGCCGACGACCCCACCAACCTCCGCGCCCGCCACCAACTCGGCGTTCGGCTACTGTTCGCCGGCGAGGCCCAGGCGTCGCTCGAGGAGTTCCTCGAGATCATGCGCCGCGACCGCACCTTCGAGGACGATCTCGGACGACGCACCCTGATCGAGGCCTTCCGCGTCGTCGACGATCCCGATCTCGTGTCGGCGACCCGGCGCCGGATGTCGGCGCTGATCTTCTGATCGACCCCCGCGTGGCGATGACGCCCGGCCGGCTGCGCCGGCTGATGAATCTGTGGCCACCGTATCTCGCGGCCGGCATCCACGTGCTCGAGATCGGAGCCGGCTACTCCCACGCCCGGGTGCGGCTGCGCCGTCACTGGTTCAACCGCAACTACTTCGGCACGCACTTCGGCGGCAGCCTGTACGCGATGACCGACCCGTTCTTCGCGCTGCTCATCGTCGAGGGACTCGGGCGTGATTACGTGGTCTGGGACAAGGCCGCCGAGATCGACTTCGTGACCGCGACCCGCGAGGACGTGTACGCCGAGTTCCATGTCGACGCCGTGCTGCTCGCCGAACTGCGCGCCGCCGCGGCCGACGGCGGCAAGGTGCTGCGCTGGCTCGAGACCGAGGTGCGCACCGCCTCCGGCTCCGTGGTCGCGAAGGTGCGCAAGCAGATCTACGTGCGCCGCAAGCGACCCGCCGCCGCGACGCCCTTTATGCCCGTTGCCGGCCGGGGCGCGCTCCGGCACGATGCCGACATGACGGACCTCAAGACCCTGATCCACCAGCTGCGCGTCCAGCGCTATCTGATCACCGGCCTGCTGACGCTGCTGCCGCTCTGGCTCACCTGGGTCGTGTTCCGGTTCGTGCTCGGCATCCTCTCGGGTATCTCGGCGCCCGGCATCTCGGCGCTCTCGAGCGGGCTCGCGACCGCGTTTCCGAATGCGCTCGGCTGGCTCGATGCCGAGTGGGTGCAGTTCGTGATCGCGATCGTCGCGACGATCCTCTTGATCTACTTCGTCGGCTTCGCCGCGAACCGCGTCTTCGGCCAGAAGCTGCTGGCCTTGTTCGAGCGGATCATCGCAAGGATCCCGCTGGCTCAAACGATCTATGGCGGCACCAAGAAGCTGCTCGACATGGTCGCGACCAAGCCCGAGGGCGCGCAGCGGGTGGTTCTGGTGGACTTCCCGCATCGCGAAATGAAGGCAGTTGGCCTCGTGACACGCACGCTGCGCGACGAGACGACCGGGCGTGAGTACGCGGCGGTCTACGTGCCGACGACGCCGAACCCGACCTCGGGCTACCTCGAGGTGGTGCCGGTCGACCGGCTGACCCCGACCGACTGGACGCTCGACCAGGCCATGGCCTTCATCATTTCCGGCGGCGCCATCGCGCCCGATCGCGTGCGGATCGATCGCGCGGACGCACCATGAGCGCGCCAAATCCGGTTGGCCTTCATCGTCGACAGCGAGCGGCGTCGTGACGCGGCGCTCGCGGCGACGATCGCCTCGCGCCGTAAACGCCGACCCGAGACAGCGATCCACGGTCGGACTGGCGCGAGTCCTTCGTGGGCGAACTCGGGAGCATGTGGGCGATCATCGGTCTGGCCTCGCGTCCAACCGAGTCCCGCGACCCATGGCTCCCGTTCGGCCCCCCCATTCGGCGATGCGCCAGAGATAGAACGCCGCCAGGCTCCGCCACGGCGCCCAGCGCTCACCGTGCGCGGCGAGTTCGCGCGGGCCGGGCATGCCTTCGACGGCCAGCAGGCGCTGCGCGCCCTTGCGGATACCGAGGTCGTCGACGGGCAGCACGTCCGGCCGGCCAAGCTCGAACATCAGCAGCATCTCGACCGTCCAGCGGCCGATCCCGCGGACGCGGGTCAGCGTCGCGATCACCTGCTCATCGTCCATCCCTGCGAGGGCGCGCGACGATGGAACCTCCGCGGATTCGGCGCGCTCGGCAAGATCGAGCAGCGCGAGGCGCTTGTTGCCGGAAACGCCGCAGGCACGCATCGCCTCGGGAGACATCGCACGCAGACCGGCGGCGGTGATTCGCGGGCCACCGGGCACGGCGGCGCGAAGCCGGGACTCGATCGTCGCCGCAGCCTTGCCTGACAGCTGCTGGTAAAGGATCGACCGGGACAGCGCGTCGACCGTGTCGAACGGGCGGTGCCGGTCGAAGTCGAGTGGCCCGATGCAGCGCATCCAATCCCCGAGCACCGGATCGGCGCGGGCCAATGCGCGCCGGGCGCGATCTGCGTCGAGGCCGCGGGCCTGGCGGATGCGTGTCATCGGAACCCCTCGACAGCAACGCCCGCGCCGTCGCCGACGCGGGCCCTCGGACACACGGACTTGCGCGCGACTCCGAGCGCCAAGCCCGGGGTCGCGCGCGATGGGTCACGGACGCGGCTGGAAGTTCACCGTGGCCGAGGGGTTGGCCGTGGCCTGGGTCACGTCGGTGAACAGCGGGCGATAGCGGTTCGTCAGCCAGCGACCCAACTGGTTCGTGTAGGTCGGACTCGAGAGCACGCCGCTGGCGCCGCCGGGCATGATGTTCAGCACGGTCGGCGTCGGCCCCATCTCGGCGATCTTGCGGCGATTCGGGCCGCTGCCGAAGGTGAAGCCGTTGACCGTGTTGGCGCGCACGTTGTGGCCGGACGCGTCGACCACCTCGAAGCCGCCCGGCCGCGCGATGCCCGGCAACTGCGGCGAGAGGCTGGTGAAGCCACCAAGGCCGAGCTGGCTCGGGACCGAGAACGGCTGGCCCAGCGGATGGTTGAAGCTGATCCGATGCAGGCGACCCCAGCGATAGTCGTTCAGCGACAGCGAGCGGTTGAAGGCGGGCGCGAACGATTCGCTGGCCATCAGGTTCAGCGCATCCCGCAGGCTCGACAGCAGCAGGAAATCGCGGGCCGCTTCCGGCGATGGCGCGCCCGTCACCTGGAAGAAGTTGAGCCCAGACGCGCCGACACCGCGCCGCGTGCTCCAGTTGTCCAACTGGAACTTGAGGCCGGTGTATGACAGGCGCGCATCCGAGAGCGCGTTGCCAAGGCCGACACGGGTGAGCGTGGCGTCGATCGTGTTGCGCACGACCTGTCCGCGCCACACCGACCAGATCGCCGCCGCGACCGAGTGTGCGATCTCGTCCTGCGAGGGCTGCGGCAGATTGGTCGGATCGTCACCCACATCGAAGCCCTGCGGGATGCCGGTCGGCGACGAGAAGTTCCACGCGCGCAAGCGCGTGATCGCCTCGGCGACTCGCGAGTCCTGCACCAGCGCGCGCAGTTCCGGCCATGCATTCGCGGCCTGCGCATTGGTCGCCGCGGTCAGCAGGTACGGCAGCACCAGCTCGGCATCGAGGAACTGGTTGTTCGCCTGCAGCCGCGCCATCTCGTCGAGGGTGACATTGCCGCGCGCGACCAGACGCTGCAGTTCGCGATCAATCCGGCCCTGGCGCAACGACGAATAGCCAGGCGCCAGATAGAGAACACCGCCCCCGGAGCGCCGCAGCGAGAGCGGGTTGTTGGTCAGCGTCACGCCGACCGGGTCGTTGTTGGCGTTGGCGACGTAGCCGGCTGCCGGGTTGATCAGCGTCGGCATCTCGTTGAGCGGCAGCAACTGATACCGCGTCGCCTGGTTCTGCTGACGCTGCGCGGCGCTTGCGATCAGCCATTCATGGCGCCGCTGCCCGGTTCCGTCACGGACGAACCAAGGCGGCGTTCCGTCGGCCGCATTGAGATTCTGCAGATCGTCGCGCAGCGGAATTTCGGCGGAGGTGAAATACGCGATGTTGCCGTCGACATCCGCATAGTTGAAGTTTTGCGCACCGATGTCGAAGAAGGTCAGGGCCTCCCGGAACTGCGAGAGATTGGTGGCGCGATTGACCCTCCGGAAACACTCGAGCTCGAAGGTCGCGCCCCATCCGGTGTACTGCACCGACAACCCGGTGTTGCCGCTGATGCTGAGCACGGGGCCATCGTTGCGGCGTGGCACGATGATCGTGACCGCGCCATTGGTATAGCCGATCGAATTGTCGCGCGCGGCGTTGTCCGGCACGCCGTCGAGGCGATTCACGATGAAGCTCTGGAAGACCGTGCGCACCGGCTCGGCATTGCCGCGGAAGACGGTCGCCACCGGCAGGCCGAAGGTATTCAGAATGAACTGCTCCTGGAAGACGTCGGTGACGTCGGTCGGATTGACCGTCGAACCCCAGCAGAAGCGGGGGGTGCAGCCCTGGACCACGCCCGGCGTACCTGGCACGCTGACGCCCACCACGTTGATCGTGGTACCGACATTGATCTGGATCTCCTGGAAGGTCGATGGATAGCCCAGTCCCAGGTGCGGATCGTTCGCAATCAATGCGCGGCCCGAGGCGGAACGGCTAGGAGCGACCAGCCAGAGGTTACTGCCGCCGCGCTCGCTGCGTGGCTCGAGTGCCGGCCCGAGCAGCGGGTTGTCCTTGATCGAAGCGTTGAAGCGCGTGAGCAGCTCGAGGAACTGCGGGTCGATCGGCTCGATGCCGGTCGTGAGCTTCGCCCCCTCGTCGCCGGTTGCGCCCGCGGCCGGGCGAAAACCCGGGATCGAAACGCGATTGTCCTCGGGCTGGGACCGGGAAACGTCCTCGAAAAAGAGCGCGGCGCCGTTGAAGCCAGCCGCGGCGCCGACCGCCTGGTAGGTCCCGAGCTGCTGCGAGCGACTGGTGTCGAGGTCGAAAGACAGGTTGAACGCGAGGCCCTTGCCGATCACGATCGAGTCGAGTGGCGACCACGGCTCGGCGCGCGTGATCTCGATTGCCGAGTACTCGGGCGGCAGCGGGTTGTTCGCCAGCCAGAAGTTGACGCCGTCGGCATAGGCCTTGAGCCAGCCGCGGGTCTCGGCCGACATCTCGTTCCACGTCGCCTCGGCGGCGCGTCGCAGGCCGAGCGTCCGCAGCTGGACGTCG
>CALDVP010000226.1 GCA_937924195.1 uncultured Lysobacterales bacterium | reverse complement strand
ACGGTGGTGACACCGGCCGCCTCGAGCGCGGCGAACTGGCCGGCCGCCGTGCCCTTGCCGCCCGACGCGATCGCGCCGGCGTGGCCCATGCGCTTGCCCGGGGGCGCGCTGGAGCCGGCGATGAAGGACACCACCGGCTTGGTGACGTGGGCGCGGATGTACTCGGCCGCCTCTTCCTCGGCGCTGCCGCCGATCTCGCCGACCATGATGATGCCCTCGGTCTGAGGATCGTCCTCGAACAGCTTGAGGCAGTCGATGAAGTTGAGGCCGTTGATCGGGTCGCCGCCGATGCCGATGCAGGTGCTCTGACCGAGGCCCGCGTTCGTGGTCTGAAATACCGCCTCGTAGGTCAGCGTGCCCGAGCGCGAGACGATGCCGACCTTGCCGGGCTTGTGGATGTGGCCGGGCATGATGCCGATCTTGCAAGCGCCGGGGGTGATGATGCCCGGGCAGTTCGGGCCGATCAGCACGGTGTCCGGGTAGCGCTTCAGCACGTTCTTGACCCGCAGCATGTCGAGCACCGGGATGCCTTCGGTGATCGTGACGATGATCTTGATGCCGGCGTGCGCAGCCTCGAGGATCGCATCGGCCGCGAACGGCGGCGGCACGTAGATCATCGTCGCGTCGGCGCCCGTCTCGCGCACCGCCTGCGAGACGGTGTCGAAGACCGGAAGGCCGAGATGCTTCGTGCCGCCCTTGCCTGGCGTCACGCCGCCGACGAGCTGGGTGCCGTACGCGATGGCCTGCTCGGAGTGGAAGGTGCCCTGCTGGCCGGTGAAGCCCTGGCAGAGGACGCGGGTGTTCTGGTCGACGAGGACGCTCATGGTCGGAAGTCCGTGGTTGGAGCGGCGCCGTCAGGCGATCGCCGCGACGGCCTTCTGGGCCGCGTCGTTGAGGTCGGTGGCCGGGATGATCGCAAGGCCCGAGTTCTCGAGCATCGCGCGGCCCTGTTCGACGTTGGTGCCCTCGAGGCGGACGACCACCGGGATGGTCAGCCCGACTTCCCTGACCGCCGCGATCACACCCTCGGCGATCAGGTCGCAGCGCACGATGCCGCCGAAGATGTTGATCAGGATCGCGCGCACCTTGTCGGAAGACAGGATCAGCTTGAAGGCCTCGGTGACTCGCTCCTTGGTCGCGCCACCGCCAACGTCGAGGAAGTTCGCGGGCTCACCGCCAGCGAGCTTGATCACGTCCATCGTCGCCATCGCAAGCCCGGCACCGTTGACCATGCAGCCGATGTTGCCGTCCATCTGCACGTAGTTGAGATTGTGGTCGGCGGCCGCGGCCTCGGCTGGATCTTCCTGGCGCACGTCGCGCATCGCCTCGAGACGCGGCTGCCGGAACGCGGCGTTGTCGTCGGAGTTGACCTTGCCGTCGAGCGCCAGCAGGGTGCCGCCGGTGACGATCGCGAGCGGGTTCAGTTCGACGAGCGAGAGGTCGAGCGCGTTGAACATGCGGTAGAGGCCGCCCATGATCTTCGTCAGCTGGCCGACCTGTTTGGCGTCGAGCCCCATCGCGAAGCCGATCTCGCGGCATTGGTACGGCTGAAGGCCCTCGACGAAGTCGACGTGGAGGGTGTGGATTTCCTCCGGCGTCTCGTGCGCCACCTGCTCGATGTCGACGCCGCCGCGCGCCGAGGCGATGAAGGTGACGGTCTTGGTGCCGCGATCGACGAGGCAGGAGAGATAGAGTTCTTTCTCGATGTCGTTGGCCTCGGAGACCAGCACACAGTCGACCGGCAACGCGCGGCCGCCGGACTGGTAGGTCGCCATGGTGGTGCCGAGCATCCGGCCGGCGACCTCGCGGGTCTCTTCCGGGGTCTTGGTCAGCTTGACGCCGCCGGCCTTGCCGCGGCCGCCGGCATGGATCTGGGCCTTGACCACCCACTGGGTGCCGCCGAGCGCGCGCGCCGCCGCCTCGGCTTCCTCGGCCGTGCGCGCGACCATGCCCTTGGGCACGGCGATGCCGAAGTCTGCGAACAGTTCCTTCGCCTGGTACTCGTGAAAGTTCATCGTGGTTCCCCTGCGGGCGCCGCCGGCATCCGGGGCCGGATCGGGGCGGGTGGGTGAAAAGACGCGGGATTGTCGCCGAAGAGGCCGGCCAGTTGAAGGGCAGAGACCAACGCGGCCGTGCCGGGTCAGCCTCGGCGCGGCCTATACTGCCCGCGAACCTCCGTGGAGCGCCCAATGAGCACCTCCATCGCGCAGCGAACCCTGCGTCTCGCTGGATTCCTGCCGGCGCTGGCGATCGCCCTCTGGGCCGTGCCGGCCAGCGCGGGCGCCGCGGGAGGCCGCGGTATTCCGGAGAAGATCGACAGCCAGCGCGGCGAGGACGGCTTCGAAATCCTGCGCTTTGAGCGTTCGATCGAGTCCGGCCGGACCATCGAGGCCGTGCGCGTCCGCAATCCGTGGGGGGACGTGCGCGTGCGCCGAGCGCCGGTCGACGCCGTTGGTCTCTCCGTGGTGATCCAGCGTCTCGCAGCCGGCGATCCGCTGCCCGACATCGACGCCACGGCCAAGGGAGATCACGTCGACGTCCGCATCGGATACCCCGGAAACCCGAGGCGCGTCAGTCGTGGCGGCGAGCGCCCCGGACGCGTCGATCTCGCAGTCTTCGTACCCGCCACCGCAGCGATCGACGTCGAGACCGATGATGGCGAGCTGCGGGTCGCGCACACGAAACAGCCGATCAGAGCCCGCAGCGCAAGCGGACGGATCCTGGTCTCGGGCGAATCGACGCTCGACGTCGAGAGCGCCACGGGGCCGGTGCTGGCGCGCCAGGTTGGCGGCGTCACCGGCGCCTCGCGGGTGCGCTCGGGAAGTGGCAACGTCACCGTGCTGGTCTCTCCAACCGGCGACCAGCGCGTTCGCGTCCGCGCCGGTGCCGGCGTCTTCGCCGGCCCCGGTTGGTCCGAAGCCGACGCGCTTGGACTTCGGGATGGCGCGAACCGCTGGGAACGACGCTACGGCAAGGGCCGGCATCGCTTCGAGATCGAGAGCACCCGCGGCGAGGTCTACCTGATGCCGTTCATTGCTCTGGGCGGCGCTCCGGTCCCAGACGACGCCGACGCCGAGCCTGGGCGCTGACCGGAGATCTGCCGGAACCCCGCCTCGCGGGCGCATCCACGGCTCCATACGAGCGCTTCGAAAAACGGCTATCTTTTGCAGCTGCCAGACCGAAGGGGAACCCTACGATGTACCGAACGCGTCCATGCAAGGCCGGCATTGTGCTGGCCGCGATCTGCGTCGCCATGCCGGCGACCGCGGCGACCCTCGAGACGACACGTGCCGACGGCGTGACCGTCCGCCAAGGTGCGGAGTGGGTCAGTCCGCCCTCGCATCCGGCCACCAACCGCGTGCACATCTCCGAACTTCCGGCCGCGCGCGCGTGGAAGCCGGGCGATCCGATCATCGAGGTACCGCGTCAGTTCTACGGTGACCCGAACGCGCCATCGCCGATCCCGGTGAATCCAGTCTTCGGGGACGATCCGCTGGCCGCACGGCAGCGGAACTTCCGCGGCCCGGAGCGTGGTGCGGGGAATTTCGGCACGCCGATCCGTAACATCGAGGGCGTGCGGACGACCGCAAGCCCGAACGATCCGACCGGCGATGTCGGCACCCTGCAGTACGTGATGGCGATCAATGCCTCCGGTGGCTCGCAGGTCGCCGTCTACGACAAGGACACGGGCAACCAGGTCGGCGCCACCTTCACGATGGCCAGCCTCGTTGCCGGAGGAACCTGCGCCACGAGCGGCGCGGGCGACCCGATCGTGCTGTTCGATGAACTGGCCAATCGCTGGGTGCTGACGGAGTTCACCGGGACCGGCAACCTCCTCTGCGTCTACCTCTCATCCAGCGACGACCTCTCGCAGACCCAGACCTGGACGCGCTACGCATTCAACTTCCCGGCCTTCCCGGACTATCCCAAGTACGGCGTCTGGCCGCAGGCCTACTTCGTCGGCGCCAACGAGAACGGCACGTCGGGCCGACGACCGTTCTACGCGATGGACCGCGCGAAGATGCTCGCCGGCCAGCCGGCGACGGTGCAGCGCCTGACGATTCCGAACCTTGCCGGCTTCGGCTTTCAGATGGCGCAGCCGGCCGATCTCTTTGGCACCACGCCGCCGCCGCTGGACGCGCCGGGCATCTTCATGCGTCATCGCGACGATGAAGCGCACAATGCGGGTTCGAACAACCCGAACGGCGACTTCCTCGAGTTGTTCGAGTTCAACGTCGACTGGACCACGCCGGCGAACAGCGCCATCGTCGGCCCGTTCACGTTCCCGGTCGCCGAGTTCAGCTCGAACCTCAATGGCCTGTCGGCCTTCCAGGCCTTCCCGCAGCCGAACGGTCAGCGCCTCGACCCGCTCCGCGAGACGGTGATGCACCGTCTCGTCTACCGCCGTCTCCCCAACTACGAGGTCCTGGTCGGGAATCTGGTCACCGATCTCTATCTCGGTCCCAGTTCCACCTACCCGGACGACACGGGTGCGATCCGCTGGTTCGAGTTGCGGCGCGGCCCGGAACCATTGCCGTCGGACGTGCTGCTGCGCGACGGCTTCGAAGATCCGTCCTTCGGGCTGGGATGGCGTCTGCATCAGGAAGGCACCTACGCGCCGGAGGACGTTCCGGGCGTGCCCGCCGACCAGGCCGACCGCTGGATGGGTGGGATCGGTGTCGATCAGGACGGCAACATCGGCATGGCCTTCAACGTCGTCCGCCAGACGCCGGCGATCTCTGCCAGCCTGCGCTACACCGGTCGCCTCGCGAATGATCCGCTCGGCGTGATGACCCAGGGCGAACACGTCATTGCAAGCGGCACGGGCGTGACCGGCACCGGAACGGCGGCCCAGCGCTGGGGTGACTACAACGACATGGGCGTCGACCCGGTCGACGGCTGCACGTTCTGGTTCGTCGGGAACTACGCCAACAGCACGCTCAACCCGAGCAACGCCCGAGCGAACAAGGTCGTCGCGTTCCGGCACCCGACCTGCGGCGGTCCGGGCGTCGCGATCTCGGCGCCGGTGACCACGGCGAGCGTCTGCGCGCCGTCGCCTACGACCGTCAACGCTGCGCCGCTCGCGGTGACCCTGACACCGACCGGCGGTCTCAACGAGACCATGGCGATCAGCTTCCCGGCTACGCCGACCGGAGTCAGCGCCAACGCGACGCCGGCCTCGCTGCCAGAGGCCGGTGGCACCACCCAGGTGACGCTCGGCGCGAACAACACCGCGACGACCGGGCCGAACACCGTCACGATGCAGGTGGTCGCCGGACCCGTGACGGCCACGCGCGACTTCACGCTGAACGTCCAGACCGCTAGCCCCGCCGCCCCGGCACTCACCACACCTGCCGATGGCGCGACCGGTGTGTCGACTTCGCCGACTTTCACCTGGGGAGTCGTGTCTGGTGCCACGAGCTACACGATCGAGGCGTCGACATCGAACACCTTCGGAACGACGATCTTTTCGGAGACCGTCACCGGCACCAGCTTTACGCCGTCCAGCGCCCTGCCGAGCGCCACCGAGATCTTCTGGCGAGTGCGCGCCAACAACGTCTGCGGCCCTGGCGCATTCAGCACGATTCGTTCATTCACGACGGCGGCGGAGTATTGCCGCGCGCCGAACCTGGCGATCCCGGACAACAACCTCACCGGCGTCTCCGACAACCTCGTGATCACGGGCGCCAGCGGCAACGTGACCAACCTCGACGTACGCGTCAACATCACGCACACCTATGTTGGCGACCTGCGCCTGCGACTGA
>CALDVP010000225.1 GCA_937924195.1 uncultured Lysobacterales bacterium | reverse complement strand
GCTCGAGGTCGCCCCGCCCATGCCGTCGATGTGCTTGCCATACGGATCGGGCGAGCCGATCACGCGCAGGAACAGCGCGTCGCGCGCCGGCCCCGGCACGCGAGCCGGCTCGGGGAGATCGTCGAGACGAAAGAACACGCCCTTCGAGGTGCCGCCGCGCATGTAGGTCGCGGGGATGCGAAGCTGGGGTGCGTGGGTCATGGCGAAGGCTCGGCAGGATCGGTCATCCGGGCGTCGAGGCCGCTCGGAGTTCCAGAGGTTAGCGGGACTACCGTCCGGGCCCCCATGGTGTCGAATCCGGCTCGCGCCTGGCGGGGCTCTGTCGCCCGGAGTCACATGTCCGGATTCGCGGACCGGCCTCGTATGACCGGTACCTGCAACCCTGCGAGGAACCCCGATGTGCCTGCGTTCGCTGCTTGCCACCCTGCTGCTGCTCGCGAATACGCCCGGCCTTGCCGGTGAACGCGCCATCCTCGTGCTCGACGCTTCGGGTTCGATGTGGCAACCGGTCGACGGACGAAGCAAGGTGGAGATCGGCCGCGACGCCGTCGACACGATGCTCGCAAACTGGAACCCGGAGGTCTCGCTCGGCCTGATGGCCTACGGCCATCGGCGGCGCGGCGATTGCGAGGACATCGAACTGCTGATCGCGCCCGAGGGCTTCGATCGCGTGGCAATGTCCCGGACGGTCCGCGGCCTGAACGCGCTCGGCATGACCCCGATCACCGCGGCCGTGCGTCGCGCTGCCGAGGCGCTGCGCTACACCGAGCACAAGGCGACCGTGATCCTGGTATCCGACGGCGAGGAGACCTGCAACGCGGATCCGTGCGCGCTCGGCGCCGAGCTCGCCGCGCAGGGCATCGACTTCACCGCCCACGTGATCGGCTTCGACCTGCCCGAGGGCCCGGCGCGCGACCAGTTGCGGTGCCTCGCCCGCGAGACCGGCGGCCGCTATCTCGAAGCGCGAGATGCCGCCGAGCTGAATCGCGCCCTCGGCGAGGTCGTCGCCGCCGCGCCGGCCGAGCCACCCGCGCCCGAGCGCGATCCGCGCGACGAGACCCTGGCCTTCATGCCGTGCGTCGACCTCTACGAGTCCGACTACGACCACTTCGATCTCGCGCCCGGCGACGACGCCCGCACCTGCCAGGCGCGCTGCCTCGCCGACGATCGCTGCGATGCGTGGACCTGGACGAAGCCCGGCTGGCAGGCCGAACACGGCCGCTGCTGGCTCAAGTCCGGCTCGCCGTGGCAGCGCAACTGCGACGACTGCACCTCGGGCGCGAAGCCGGGCGTCAAGGTCTTCATCGACGAGGACTTCGTCGATCCCTCCGGCCGACTCGAGTGCCGCGTGCCGGCGTCGGCTTCCGCGCGCCGATGACGGTCCGACGCAAGCACCGACGATGAAGACGCTTCGCTCCGTTCCGGGCCTTGCCCTGATCACCACCGCGCTGGCCACCTGCAAGGGCGAGCCGTCGTCCGCGCCGTCCGTGGATATGCGCCGCCCCGGTCCGCTGCACGTGCTGACCGAAGGCGGCATCGGGGCCGACCTCTCCGGCGTCGAGGCGGGAGCGCTGTTCGGCTTTCCGGGGTCGCCCCTTTGAGGCTGGCGTCCAGCGCTCGCGCTTGCGGCTGTAATCGCGCCTCGCGGATCCTGCGCCCGATGTCGGTGGCGGCCCTCGCGATGATCGCCCTTGCCACGGCAGCGGGCACGCTGGAAGACCCCGCGACGATGGCCTCGGCCGACGACGGCGTGGGCCACGAGACGTCCGGGCCGTGGCAGGGGAACTGGGTGCTGACCCGCGATGACCCGCGGCTTACGAACCGCGCCTCGCAGGCGCTGCTGCGCCTCGCCGTGATCCAGTCCGAAGGGGATGCCATCGCCAGCGTGCAGTGGATCGCCGATCGGGCGATCTGCCCCGAGCCCGACGACGATCCCTGCGAGTGGATCGGCGCCAGCGGCGAGGTCCCCGGCATCGTCACCGCGGCGGGACTCTACGCGGCACTGCCAGTCTCGGCCGACCCCGACGATCCCTTCGTGCTGCATCTCGCGGCCGACGGGACGGGACTGCTCTTCAGCCGCGACGGCCGGATCCGCTACCGCGTCGAATACCGGCGCGATGGGCCTTGAACGCGCCAGACCCTATCCCGACACCTTGTTAATCGGGACGAGATTCGCCGCGCAGGACCGCCTGGGCGTAGGCGAGGAAATCGTCGAGATGGCGCTCGATCACGGCAATCGTGATCGCCAGCTGGAGCTGCTGGTAGTCGTGCACGGCGATGTTCCGATAGCCGACCATCCGCCGCAGGCGTTCTGCCAGCGACTCGTCGATCCGCCCGGCGCGCGCGAGCAGCGTGAACACGTCGCGGCTGCCCTGCGGCATGCCGAGCGCATCGCGCCGGATCAGGTGGTGGCCCATGTCGAGCGCCGCCTCGCAGGCGCGCTGGATGTTCAGGATCGCGGCGTCCTGGCGCGTCAGGTCGCTCCCGAAGCTCGCGACGTCGCGCGTGTACTCCTCGCGCGCGCGACGCACGCAGCGCTCGATCGTTGCCGCCTTGTTGAGGAGCAAGTCATCGGCCATGCACGGTTCCCCGCTGGAGCACGTCGCAGATCAGGCCCGCGCGCGCCTCGTCGAGCCGGGTCTTCTCGCTCAGCACCATCGCTTCCCACAACCCGGCCTCGAGCGGCCGCGCGTAGAGTCGACGCCCGGTCGTCAGCACCTGGTGCTGCATGACCGTGCTTGCGCGCCTGAGATCGACCAGGTCCACATCGAATCCGGTCTCGCTCGCGATCGCCGATGCGACCTCCCAGAGCGCCACCGGATCCAGCGCGCGCTCGGGCAGCACCGCGAGATCGAGGTCGCTGTCCGACCGCCCGCATCCCGCGGCGCGACTGCCGAAGGCATAGATCGCGAGCAGGCCCGGCCAGCGGCCGAGCAGCCGTTCGACGATGCGGGATCCGGGAGCGGCGAGGTCCATGGGCTCATTGTGCGCCACAAGGGCGCCTCCCGGGTTCGCATGCCAGAGTCGCGAACAGGGTCACCCGGCCTCCACCAGGCGCCGCAGCAGCACGTTCTTGAGATCGCGACGACTGTCGCAGACGAGGTGCACGTAGGCGACGTCGCCGCGAGGCTCGTACACGACGCGATTGGGCCCGGCCAGAACCTCCCGGAACTGGATGAGGCCCAGGGAGGAAATTTCATCGGGAACCCGGCCCGCATCCGGATGGGCGGCGATCTGCCCGATCGCGGCCCGGATCGATTGCAGCGTCTTGGCCCAGGCCAATTCGCCAAGGCGGCGCGTGACATAGTGGCGCAGCTCACGGAGGTCGGCTTCGGCACCCTTCAGGATGACGACCCGAACGCTCATCCCGCGGGCGCAGCGAGTTCGTCAAGCACGACTCCAGCGTCCCGGTACCGGCCGGCCTCGATGTCCCGGTTCCCGAGGGCGAGGATCTTCAACAAGACCATGGCCTGCTCCTGCTGCTCCCAGGCGGCGACGTCCATGACCACGAGCCGCGCTTCCCCGTTCTGCGTGATCAGCATCGGCTCGCCTGTCTCGGCCAGCGCGTCCGCAATCGCGGCCGCGTGGTTCTTCAGGTAGCTGATCGGCTTGACCTGGGCGCTGTGCTTCATGGGTGGGCCCCTTCAGGGAACAATTCAGGCCGAATTATTCCCAACCTCGGAAGGGTCCGCAAGCCAGACTCACGCCGCCCGGCTGGCCTCGAGGAAGTCCTGCGCGAAGCGCTGGAGCACGCCGCCCGCCTCATAGATCG
>CALDVP010000224.1 GCA_937924195.1 uncultured Lysobacterales bacterium | reverse complement strand
ATTCGCGCCGGCGGCGACCCACAGTCCGCCCGGTCGATACGTCGGCGCGTCGATTCGGGGCCGGATGCGGGCGTCGAGCGGGCCAACCTTGGCGCGCACGTCGATGCGACACGGGCCGGGCTCGGCGCCACTCGCGGCCAGCGCCACGCAGCGGGCCTGCAGTTCGGCGACGCCCGGCAGCGACGCGCCGATGGCGGCCTCGCGGGTGGCATTCCAGCCGGCGACGAGTTCGGCCCGGCTGAACTCGCAATGGGTCGGTTGCGCCTCGGTCACGATGGCGCTGGCGAGTCTCGATGGCGGATACAGCTTCCGCAGCACCTCCTGGTGCTCGGGGATCGTCAACTGGTCGCCGCTCGTGTGCAGCGAGACGATCGGCGCGCGGCCGGCGCCGCGCAGGTCGGAAGCCTCGCGCAGCTTGACCGTCGCGAACGGTTCGCGCGCGACCCGCGCGATCCGCGCGTCGATCGCCGGGTTGCCGAGCGGGCCGCGGTTCGCCGCATAGTCGATGCCGCGGTTGTCGAACGGATTGCCACCGGCGAGCTTGTCCGGGGCGCGTACGAGATCGGCGAGGCCGAACACCGCGTAGCCGAGATTGGTCGCGAGGAAGTCGTCGTCGTCGATCGTCGACAGGCGCTTCAGGTCGCGCAGGCGGTCGCGCTGCGGCGGCGTGCGCAGGAACGAGGGCACGAGGAGTCCGGTGCACTGCTGGATCCGCGCCAGCGCCCGCACCATCGGGCCGTTCAGCGACAGATCCGAGAGATCCTCGGGCACGTCGGCGAGGCTCAGAACCCACGGGTAGGGCTCGTCGCCGCGCGGAAACTCGCCGCCGCCGACTCCCCGGCAGACCGCATCGTACGCGAGCTTGAGATCGAAGCCCGACTCCCACGCGCGGCTGCCGGCTGCCGGAGGGCACAGGGCGTACACCGCGTCGATCCGGTCGAGAAAGCGCGGATCTTCGGCCTGCTTGAGTGCCACCAACCCACCCATCGAACCGCCCGCGGCGATGATCGTGCCGGGCTCGCCGACCTGCTGGACGAAACGCTGGTAGAGCTCCCAGTTGTCGTCGATCGCATCGAACAGCGCCCAGCCGCGCGTGCGCAGCCCGCTGGCGGCGATGGCGTAGCCCTGCGCGAGTTGCAGTTCGGTCAGCGGGCCGGTCGAGACGTCGTCGTCGAAGTCGAACGAATAGCCGCGGTGGACCATCACCAGCGGCCCGCCGGGCTGCCAGCCGGCGGGCACGCGGATCGTGTAGTTGGCGCCGCCCGGCGTGGTCCCGGTCAGCGTCGTCGCGGGCTGGGCCGCGGCGGCACCGACCATCGTCAGCGCGACCAGGACCAGCAAGCCCGAACGCAGCGCGGCGCCGAACCGCCGCGGGACGGGCGCCACTGCGCGCGCGGGCCAGTGTCCGACCATTCAACGACCCTGCTGGATGCGTTTCAGGGCCGCCAACGACTCCTGGTTCAGTCGTCGCTGCACGTCGCGGTTGCCTAGCGAGGCGCACTCGATGTAGCTGCGGCGGCTTCCGACGGCGCGTTCGCGGCGACACTCGAGCCGTGAATTCTCATCGCCGTTCAGCAGCGCTACCACGCGCTCGTGGGTGTTGAAGACCGTGAGCTGGTCGCGCTGGGATAGCGCGTCGAATCGAGTCTGGTTGCCGATGACACCGGCAAGGATCCGCTGCAGCTCTTCGAGACGACGTTCGGTCGCGCGATCAAGGCCACTCAGCCGACCCTCGCGCGCCTGTGCGCCGAGATCGCGATGGAAGGTCATGAAGGCGACGAGATCACCGTCGCCGGGGGTCGGGACGTTGGCGACGCGAAACCAGTCGGGCGCCTGTCCGGAGTTGGCTGCGGCGGTCCCGAGACCGACGGCTAGAACCAGGGCGACGAGGGTGCGTAGGCAAGCCATGGCGACGAACCTCCAGCGGGCGGGGGGATCTGCCGGATCGACCGCGGCCCGCTCGGCGATCGAACGGATCGGCGCGCCATGGACGTGCTCGCGCCGTGGCCACGCAACCCTAGCAAGGATGCGCCGAGCCGGTGTGAGGATGACGCGTTGCCGATCACTCGGGCCGAACCTCGGAGCCAAGGCCGATGGACCCGCTCGCGCGCCAAACTCGGCAACATACGCGCTACCGCACGATCACCCATCCTCTTACTGGCGCGCACGTGGTGAGGGAAGTCTTTCGAAACGGGTCGAGTCCGTCAGCTAGTGGCGCGCGATCACGCTGGCGCGGCATTGCCTGTTGGCTTGCGTCCTGCGTGGTCCTCGCCGCGGGACCGGCGGCGGCCGGGGAACTGACGCTCCGGCCACGCTTCGAGGGCCAGTGGCGGCACCACGACGCAGACAGCGGCCTGCCCCAAAACTCGGTCACGGCGATGGTCCTGGACCGGGACGGATTCCTCTGGGTCGGCACTTACGGCGGGCTCGCGCGCTACGACGGTCTTGAGTACCACCATCATGCGAGCACGCTGGATGGCGGCCCGCCCAGCGACCGGATCAACGCGCTGTACCGCGATGCCCGTGACCGGATCTGGATCGGCACCGAGAACGCAGGCCTTGGCCGC
The DNA here is from genome assembly GCA_937924195.1 of uncultured Lysobacterales bacterium. Classification (GTDB taxonomy): domain Bacteria; phylum Pseudomonadota; class Gammaproteobacteria; order Xanthomonadales; family Ahniellaceae; genus UDEA-SF1. The sequence continues at coordinate 1,254 of CALDVP010000224.1, read as the reverse complement.
TATGAACCGGGTGTCGGTTTCGCAAGGCCGCCGGCCGGGTGCGTCGATATCTGCCGGATCCGCGAGATCGTCGGCGAGCGCGACGGGCGGTTGCTGGTCGCGGGCCATGACGGCGTGTTCTGGGTTGGCGACGACTTCGCGATCGAGCCCGTGCGTGCGCCGCTCCTCGAGCGTCCGCACACCGCGGCCATCGACGAGGTGGGGCGCATCTGGATGGCGAATCGGCAGGCCTACCTGCCGCCTGATGGTTCAGCGCCGATCGCCATCGCGGATCCCGACGGCATCGACCGCCTGCAGGCCGTCGGTGGGCAGGTGTTTGCATCGGGGCGGCGACTCTGGCGTCTCGAATCCGGGGGCAGCGTGGCGCCGGCCTTCGCAGGTCCGGACGCGCGCCGCGAGCTGGTGATCGCCGGCAGCGCGCAGACCGGCTGGTGGATCGGCGACCGGAACGGCCGGCTCTGGTACGTCGAGCCTGGCGGATCGGAGGAGCGGCGACTGGTGTCGCCGGTCGAGGGATGGCCGGTGCGCACCATCAACGTGATGGCGGATGCGCTGTGGATCGGCTCCGATGGGGGTGGACTGCATCGCCAGCCGCGGGCGCGGGTCGGCAGTCTGGGCGGGCCGGACACGGCCCTGCCAGCGGCGACGATGGCCTTGCTCGTCGATCGCGACGAGCGCCTCTGGATCGGTTCGTTCTGCGCCGGACTCTACCGTCTCGAGCGCGACGGGCAGCTGCGCCGCTTCGTCCTTCCGGACGGCGATTACGAGTGCATCTGGTCGCTTGCGGCCGGAGATTCCGGCGATGTCTGGGTGTCGCATGGCCCCGGCCGCATCGAGCGTCTGAATGGCGAGGGCCGGCGCCTCGAACGATGGTCGATCGAGGGTGAGCCGCGCGTCCGCGCGATCCACGTCGACGCGCAGGGCACGGTCTGGCTTGGTGGCTCCCTCGGCCTGTACCGCCTCGAGGCGCGGCGCGTCTTCGTGCACCAGTCCGGGTTCCCGCGCGCCGAGATCGCCACGCTACGCGAAGCCCGAGACGGCGGCCTTTGGATCGGCTCGGACCAGGGTCTTTTCCGTTGGCACGGTGAGGGCGTGACCCGTCGCATCGGCATCGCAGAAGGCCTTCGCAGTCGTTTCGTTCGCGGAGTCCTCGAACAAGCCGACGGGGTGCTGTGGATCGGCACCTACGGTGGCGGCCTGCATCGTTGGCAGGACGGTACGATGCGCGCCTTCGGCGTCGCCGAGGGGCTGGCC
>CALDVP010000223.1 GCA_937924195.1 uncultured Lysobacterales bacterium | reverse complement strand
GCGCCAGGCTCGCCTGGCGCGTGGTCGCGATGCGCCCGCAATGCGCGTCGTCCATCGGCGCCGCGCTTGGGCGTCACATGGTCACCAGATCCGTAGCGCCGGCCGCGACCGGCACGGTGTCGCATCGAGGCCTCGAACGGGCCAAGGCCCGCTCGACCAGTCCGCCGGGTCCTGTAGCGCCAGGCTCGCCTGGCGCGTGGTCGCGATGCGCCCGCGACGCGAATCGCGGATCGTCAGTACGGCACGTAGGGCTTGCGCGGCAGGTGCACGAAGGCCTCGATCGTCGGCCGCTGCCATATCCCGTCGGCCCAATTCCGCAGTCGATCGGGCACGGCGTCGCCGTTCAGGATCAGGCGCTGGAGCAGAAAAGCGAGTTCGGCGTCGGCGATCGAGAAGTGGCCGAACAGCGCTGCTGCGCCGTCGGGCAGCAGGCGTTCCGCGATCCGAAACAGCTTGTCGGCCGCGCTACGCGCGGCATCCGAAAGCGGTCTCGCGGCGCGCTCGTAGAACATCGTGGTCGTCGGCCGCTCGCTGCGGATCGGCGCGGTGTCTTCCGACCGGATCCAGCTCGTCAGCTGGCGGCAGCGTGCCCGTTGGCGCAGCTCGCGCGGAAGCATCGGCGGCTCGCCCGAAAAAGCCTCCTCCAGGTACTCGACGATCGCGCTGGACTCGGCAAGCATGAAATCGCCGTGGCGCAGCGCCGGCACGCGCTCGGTGATCGTCGCATTGGCATAGGCCGGATCACGCTGCGCGCCGGCGCCGAGCGAGATCTCGACCACGTCGTAGCCGAGCTGCTTCTCCTCGAGCGCGACCCAGCAGCTGTAGACCCACGGGCTGATCCAGAACGAGTCGCAGTACAGGGTGAGCATCGAGGTCTCCTTCCGGGGTTGGCAGGTGTTCCCGGTCCGGTATCCGCATCCGAGCAAAGGCGGATCATCCTGACCGACGGGCGGCACCTCCGAATTGATGCCGATCAAGACTACCGTGGCCGGCCGGTCCCACTCTCCACACCGAAAGAAAGGGCCGTGTGAGGCTCTTGCCCCGATACGACGCGCAAGGGGCGCAGGACGCCGGGGCTCGGACTTCAGACACACGGTGTCACAGGCACCCGGGAGACACGCCATGTACGACCCGAACCTCGACAACGCGCAGCCCTCGACCCGCGAGCGCAATGCCATGCAGACCGCGCGAATGCTCGCGGACCGCGCCGAACAGAGGCTGCCGATCGAATGGTCACCCGCGCTCTCGGTCGGGATCGAGAGCATCGACGGCCAGCACCGCGTGCTGATCGCATACATCAACCAGTTGTCGAACGCGATCGCTCGCGGCCAGTCAGCGGGCGTCCTCGGCCAGGTCCTGGCCGGTCGCGGAGGCTATACGAAGATCCATTTCCGGCATGAGGAGCGGCTGTTCCAGATTCACGGCTGGCACGACAGCATCGAGCACTCCGAGACGCACCGCGCCTTCGAGCGCCAGATCCGGGACTTCCAGCAGCGCTTCGCCTCCGGCGACGCCTCCTTGGCGAACGCGGTCATGAAGTTCATGACCCAGTGGCTGACCGAGCACATCCTGCTCGACGACATGGCCTACAGCTCCTTCCTGCGGGAGCACGGGGTCCACTGACCGCGCACGCGGTCGCTCCCGGTCCAGCGCATGTCCACAAGAGGCTCGTCGGCCCATCCAGGGTTTGGCGGTGCGCCGCTGCCGGTGCGCATCGCAGCCGAACTGTCGCTGCGCGTCGCCGCCGGTCGGCCGATCGAGTGGACGCCGGTGCTCTCGGTTGGCATCGACGCGATCGATCGCCAGCACCGGACGCTGGTGGACTGCATCAACCGGCTTTCGGAGGCAAATACGTGCGGCCGTTCGTCGGGCGTGATCGTCGCGCTACTGGGTGACCTCGCGGACTATGCCCACGAGCACTTCCGCTTCGAGGAGCGGCTGCTCGAGCAGCACGGCTGGCCGAAGGCGCCCGACCACGCGCTCGCGCATCGCGCTTTCGAGGCCCAGGTCCACGAGTTCTCGCGACGACTCGCGGCGGGCGAACGGATGCTCGCTACGCCCCTCTTGATGTTCCTGGTCGAGTGGCTGACCGAGCACATCCTGGTCGACGACATCGCCTACGCGGGCTTCCTCGGGGCCGACAACCCGACCTGACCGGACCCCCGAGCGCCGGCGCGGCTGGACTCACATGCCACGGACATGTACGGCGTCGGATGGTCCGACACCGAGCAGCCTCCACCACCTTTTCCGCGGCCCAACGGATGACGACGATGCGACCGACTCCAATGTGCCCTGGACTTGCTCTCACGCTGGCTGTCGCATCTTCGACCAGCGCCACGGCCGAGCCGGCCACCTACCTGTTCGACACCGTCCACAGCCAGGTCCACGCGAGCGCCAGCCACCTCGGTTTCAGCAACAGCACCGCGCGCTTCCCGATCACCCGGGGCAGGCTGGTCTTCGATCCGGCCGACTGGAGCGGCGCCAGCGTCGAGGCGACGATCGACGCCACCGGTCTCGACTTCGGCGACGCGACCTGGAACGAGCACATGCGCGCCGCGCAGTTCTTCAACACCGCCGAGTTCCCGAAGCTCACGTTCCGATCGACCAAGGCCGGCGGCAGCGGCAATCGCGGCACGGCCGAGGGTGAGCTGACGATGCTCGGCCAAGCCCACCCGGTGGTGCTCGACGTGACCTTCAACCAACTCGCCGACCACGCGTTCTCGAAGAAGCCCACGATCGGCTTCTCGGCGACCGCGTCGCTGAAGCGCTCGGCGTGGGGCATGGACGCCTACGTGCCGAACATCGGCGACGAGGTCACGATCCGGATCGAGGTCGAGGCCGCTCGCGCCGATTGACCGTCGCACGACGCGGTCCGATCCCGGCTCCGCGACGTTCACGAGGCGTCCGGCCCGGACCCGCGATGCTCCCGGTCCAAAGGCGTCGACCTGCCCGAGAGTCCAGTCGATCATGGCCGCGACCCCACGACCGCCCGCTAGGACCGCCACCCGTTACGGCGCGGTGGCGATCGCGCTGCACTGGCTGAGCGCGCTACTGGTCGTCGGGCTGGCCGGCCTGGGCTTCTGGATGGCGGACCTGAAGCCCTCGCCGACCAAGATCGAGATCTACAACTGGCACAAGGGGTTCGGCCTGACGGTGCTGGCGCTGACCGCGATCCGGATCGCCTGGCGCGCGACGCACCCGCCGCCACCCCTGCTGCTGGCCTCGCGCGCCAAGCGCGCGCTGGCCCACGCGGTCCACGGCCTGTTGTACGGGCTGCTGCTCGCGATGCCGCTCAGCGGCTGGCTGATGAACTCCGCGGCCGGCTTTCCGCTGTCGTGGTTCGGCCTGTTCCGGGTGCCCCCGCTGATCGAGCGCAACCGCCAGGCCTTCGAGTTCTGGCGGGACGTCCACGCGACGCTGGCGATCGTATTGGTCGCGCTGGTGTTGCTGCATGTCGCCGCGGCGTTGAAACACCATTTCGTCGATCGCGACGCGACGCTGGCGCGGATGGGCCTCGGCCGGCTGCCGCGCGATCCCGATGCCGCCCGTTGATCCCCGCCACGCCCCGCCGCCCACGACCCGGAGCCTGCCGATGCGCCTCGCCCTCGCCACCGCCCTGCTGACCCTCGCCGCCGCCCTGCCCGCCGCGCAGGCGCAGGACGCGCTGCGCTTCGACGCCGGCAACAGCACGCTCGACTTCGAGGGCCGCTACGGCGGCGAGCCGGTGCCGGGCGTGTTCAAGGTCTTCGCCGGCCAGGTGATCTGGAGCCCGACCAATCCGCTGGCGACGCGCTTCGAGGTCGAGATCGAGGTCGGCAGCCTCGACACCGACTACCCGGACCGCGACGAGGTCCTGCGCGATCCGGACTGGTTCGATGCCGCCGGCCATCCGACCGCGCGCTGGGTCTCGACCGCCGGCTGCACGCTCGCCGACGCCGGCCTCGACTGTCCCGGCGAGCTGACCCTGCGCGGCACGACCCGCGCAGTGCCGATCCGCGTCGAGGCCAGCGCCGACGGCCGCGTGCTGTCCGGCCGCGCGAGCATCAACCGCCGCGACTTCGGCGTCGGCGGCGGCACCTGGGACGACCCGACGATGATCGCCGAGGAGGTCACGATCACCTTCACGCTGCGCCCGGCGTTCTGAGTCGGAACCGCAGATCCGCGATCAGCGGACACAGCGATCACTCGTCGGCGGAAGGCGCCGGCACCGCCTTCGGCACCCGCGCTGCGACCGCCTCGATCTCGACCAGCGCCCCCGGCACCGGCAGCGCGCCGACCTCGACCGTGGTCCGCGCCGGAAGCTTCGGCTGCGTTGCGGAACCGAAGGACTCGCGATACGCCACCATCATCCCGGCGAAGTCCATGCGGCCGCCATTCGCCGGATCGGCGACGAGGTACACGTTCATCTTGACCACGTCGCCGAGGCTCCAGCCGACGGCCTCGAGTTCGGCGCGGATCTTCGCGATCACGCTGCGGGTCTGGGTCTCGGTGTCGCCGAAGCGCTCGGCCGAGCCGACGGGCGCCTCGGCATCGACGACGTCCGGCAGCACCCCGCTCAGCCACAACGTTTCCGCACCGGGCGGCACGCGCACGCTCGAGGCGATCGGGAAGGCCTCGCCCCCGCGCCGGACGATGCCGTCGTCCGCAGGCGCCGCCGACGCGCCGAGCAGCCCGGCCAGCAGGACGGCGGTCTGGATCATTGCGCGCATGGGACCCTCCACGGATTTGCCGCCGATGGCTGGCGAGTATGCCCCGGTCGAGCGCGGCTCAGCGCGGCGCCGCGACGTCGAAGGACTCCAGGCGACCATCGCGCCGGACGCGCAGGTCGGCGGGATCGCCCGGGCCCACGATCACCACGCGATCGCCGAACGGCACGCCGCCGACGTGCGGCACCTCGTGCGTCAGGCGCGTCCACAGCCAGATGCGCCCGGCGCCGTCGACCGAGAGCCGCAGCGGATCGGGGCCCGGCCAGTCCTTCAGCGCCGCCGCAAGCGCCGGCACGAAGCGCGACGCACGCACGCCGGCGTCGACCACGTGCCATCCGACCACGGCGCCGTGCAGCGACACCGCAGCCGCGAGCACGATCAATGCAGTGCGGATGCGGCCCCGCGCGCCCTTGATCGCGACCGCGGTCGCCGCCGCCGCGATCGCGGCGAAGCCATAGCCGTACTGGTTCGACGCGCTCGCCAGGATCAGCACCGGCGCGACCGCGACGAGTCCGCCGGCGAGCCAGCCGAAGGCGGCGCGTCGCGAGACCTGCGCGACCAGCGCCAGGTGCAGCGCCGCGATCGTCCCGAGCCCGAGCAGCGCGATCGTCGGCAGGC
>CALDVP010000222.1 GCA_937924195.1 uncultured Lysobacterales bacterium | reverse complement strand
CGGGCTCCATCCACCAACACATAAGGGGATCGACATGCTGACATGGATCTGGGTGGCCCTGATCGGGCTCGTCATCGGCGCGATCGCGAAGTTCCTGATGCCGGGCAAACAGGGCGGCGGAATCATCGTCACGATGCTGCTCGGCATCGGCGGCAGCCTCGCGGCAACGTTCGTCGGCCAGCAACTCGGGATCTACGCCCAGGGCCAGCCTGCCGGATTCATCGCCTCGGTGCTGGGCGCCGTGGCCCTTCTGGTCGTGCACCGGCTGTTCACGCAGGGCAAGGGCGGGAGCTAGACGCCGCCGGTATACTCCCGCTCCATCCCTCGAGCAAGCACGCGCCGGCCCCGGGCCGGCGCGTCCCTTTTCGCATGTCCAACGACCTCACGCGCCTGCGCAACATCGCCATCGTCGCCCACGTCGACCACGGCAAGACCACGCTCGTCGACCAGCTGTTGAAGCAGTCGGGCACCCTGAACGAGCGCGCGGTCGTCCCCGATCGGGTCATGGACTCGAATGACCTCGAGCGCGAGCGCGGGATCACGATCCTCGCCAAGAACACTGCGATCCGCTGGACTTCGCCGGCTGGCGAGGCGTACCGCATCAACATCGTCGACACCCCGGGCCACGCCGACTTTGGCGGCGAGGTCGAGCGCGTGCTGTCGATGGTCGACTCGGTGCTGATCCTGGTCGACGCCATGGACGGGCCGATGCCGCAAACGCGCTTCGTCACCCAGAAAGCTTTCGCGATGGGGTTCAAGCCAATCGTCGTGATCAACAAGATCGACCGGCCGGGCGCGCGTCCGGACTGGGTTCTGAATCAGACTTTCGACCTCTTCGACCGGCTCGGCGCCAACGACGAGCAGCTCGACTTCCCGGTGGTCTACGCGTCGGCGCTGAACGGTTACGCCGGTCTCGATTCCGAGGTCCGCGAGGGCGACATGAGGCCGCTGTTCGAGGCCATCGTGCGCCACGTCGCACCGCCGGCAGTGGACCTCGACGGTCCGTTCCAGATGCGGATCAGCCAGCTCGACTACAACAACTACGTCGGTGTGATCGGCATCGGCCGCATCCAGCGGGGCACGGTCAGGACCAACACCGCGGTCACCGTGGTCGACCGCGAAGGCAAGCGCCGCAACGGCCGTGTGCTCCAGGTGCTGGGCTTCATGGGCCTCGAGCGCGTCGAGGTGCCGCAGGCGCAGGCCGGCGACATCGTCGCAATCTCGGGCATCGAGGAGCTCGGCATCTCCGACACCGTGTGCCATCCGGACGCGGTCGAGGCGCTGCCGGCGCTGACGGTCGACGAGCCGACGATCAGCATGACCTTCTGCGTCAACAACTCGCCGTTCGCCGGCAAGGAAGGCAAGTTCCTGACCAGCCGCCAGATCCGCGACCGCCTGATGCGCGAGGCGCGGACCAACGTGGCGCTGCGGGTCGAGGACACCGACGACGCCGACAAGTTCAAGGTCTCCGGGCGCGGCGAGCTGCACCTCTCGATCCTGATCGAGAACATGCGCCGCGAGGGCTACGAGCTGGCCGTCTCGCGCCCCGAGGTCATCGTCCGCGAGATCGACGGCGAGCGGCGCGAGCCCTGGGAACAGCTGGTCTGCGACCTCGAGGAGCAGTACCAGGGCGGCGTGATGCAGCGTCTCGGCGAGCGCCGCGGCCAGCTGCGCAACATGGAGCCCGACGGCAAGGGCCGCGTGCGCCTCGAGTACCTGATCCCGGCGCGTGGGCTGATCGGCTTCCAGACCGAGTTCCGCACCATCACCGCGGGCACCGGTCTGCTGTTTCACGTCTTCGACCACTATGGCCCGTCGACCGAGGGCGCGATCGCGCCGCGCCCGAACGGCGTGCTGATCTCGAACGGCACGGGCGTCTCGCCGGCCTATGCGCAGTTCGCGATGCAGGAACGCGGGCGACTACTGATCGACCCGGGCCAGGAGATCTACGAGGGCCAGATCGTCGGCATCCACGCCAAGGACAACGACCTCACCGTCAACGCGCTGCGCGCCAAGCAGCTGACCAACTTCCGCGCCGCCGGCAAGGACGACGCACTGATGCTGACCCCGCCGGTGCGGATGAGCCTCGAGCAGGCGCTCGAGTTCATCGCCGACGACGAACTGGTCGAAGTCACGCCGCAGGCGATCCGGCTGCGCAAGAAGCTGCTGACCGAAGTCGACCGCAAGCGCGCCAGTCGCGCGGCCTGAACTTCGGCTCCCATTCACGCCATTGGTCGCGGCCAGCGCGCATCATCCAGCGATGCTTCGGCCCAGCGGCCTTGCAGCCCGACTGCCCTCGAAAGCCGTCACGCGCGGGGCTTCGGCCGCGCTCGCCCTCGTCTGTCTGTCGCTCGCGGCGGCAGCCCTCGCAGCAACCGAATCGGCGACGGACTGGCCGGCTCCGGCAGCCGACGCGCCGGTCGCGCGCGAATGGCTGCGGGTGCTGATCGACGGTCGTCGGGTCGGGGTCATGGAGACGACTCGCCGCGACGACGGCGCGCTGGTCGAGACCACCGAGTCGATGCGGATCACGCTCGAGCGCAATGGGAGCGCGGTTCGACTCGAGACCACC
>CALDVP010000221.1 GCA_937924195.1 uncultured Lysobacterales bacterium | reverse complement strand
CGAACTGTCGACCGACGGCGGCGCGTCCTTCCCGACCGCGAGCGCAAGCGACGTTGCGAACACTGGCTCGCGCGCCTGGACGGTGCCGAACCTCCCGACCTCGAGCGCCCGGATTCGCGTGCGCGAGCACGATTTCGTCGCGCCGGCCGGCGTGTCCGCCGCAAACTTCGCGATCTCGGGTAACACGCCGCCGAACTTTGCGCCGGTGACGACCCCGATCACGCGCCAGCGCGGCTCCGCGACCGGTCCCGCGGTCCCGATCGGCAGCGTCAGCGACGCCCAGACGCCGGCCGGGTCGCTGGTCGTCACGCAGGTCGCAGGCGGCACTGCGACCGGCATCACCACCAGCGGGATCACGAACAGTGCCGGCGCGGTCTCGGCACAGATCGCAGCCGCCTGCGATGCTGGCCTCGGCAGCCGCACGCTGCGCTTCCAGGTCAGCGACGGCTCGCTGACCGGCACTGGCGACGTCCCGCTCAACGTCACCGACAACAGCGCGCCGACGCTCACCTACGCGAACGCCAGCGTCAACGGCGGTGCCGGGACCACGATCAACCCGGCGTCCGGACCCACGGACAACGGCACGATCACGGCGATCGTCGTGCAGTCGCAGGGCAGCTACACCGGCGGGATCTCGGTGAACCCGACGACCGGCGACATCACGATCACGAACGCCGCGCCAATCGGCAACCATACGATCACGATCCGCGCGACCGACAACTGCGGCGCGACCCGCGATGCCGGGTTCACGCTGACCGTCAACAACACCGCACCGACCTTCACCCCGGCGGCGCCGGTCACGCGCCAGCAGGGCAGCCCCGGCGGCGCGCCGGTCGTCATCGGAACCGTAGCCGACGCGCAGACGCCGGCAGGCTCGCTCAACGTGGCCCAGGTCGCCGGCGGCACCGCGACCGGCATTTCCATCGGGTCGATCGCCAACGTGAATGGCACCATCAGCGCGATCGTCAGCGCGTCGTGCACGGCGACCTCGGGCACCGTGCGCTTCCAGGTCAGCGACGGCCAGCTCACCGGCACCGGAGATCTCGTCGTCAACGCGACCGCGAACACGCCGCCAGTGCTTGGCACGTGGCCGGACACGATGCTCGACACCGGCGCGAGCGGCAGCGTGACTCCGAGTGCCGCGCCAAGCGACAACGGCATCGTCGCGAGCCTCACCGTCGCGACCGGCGCAGGCTTCACCGGCAGCCTCTCCGGCAATCCGGCGACCGGCGTCGTCGCGATTGCGAACGCGGCGCCGGCCGGAACGTGGCCGGTCACCGTGACCGCGACCGACAACTGCGCGGCTACCGCGACTCGCAATTTCACGCTGAGAGTCGGCGAGCTACTGTTCGCCGATGGATTCGAGTGAAGCGATCGGCGCCGCATCGGATCGGCATCCGGCTGACACCACGGTCAGATCGCGTTCCGGATCGCGCGCGCCGCGCGAACCGTGTTTCGGCCGGCGGCCTTCGCTTGGTAGAGCGCGGCGTCCGCCCGGTTGAAGACGGACTCGAAGTCACGATCTTCCGGCCGCGCATCGGCGACACCGGCTGACAACGTCCAGCGCACGGCAGCATCCTGGCAGTCCTCGGCGGCTTGCCGAACCTGTTCAGCCACCTGGACTGCCTTGGCCGGCGACGCTCCGGGAAGGAGCAGAACCATCTCCTCTCCCCCCCAACGACCCGCGTATGCGCCGTACGTATCGGCGGTCTTTTGCAGGATGGCGGCTGCAGCCTTCAGCACGCGATCGCCGGTGGCGTGCCCATACCCATCGTTGATCGACTTGAACCGATCGAGATCGATCAGAATCACGGCCATCGGCGTCTGGGCCGGCGCCCCCGAGGGTACGAGCTCGCGCCCCCATTCCTCGATCTTGCGGCGATTGAACAGGCCGGTCAGTGGATCCCGCTCGGACAGGCGGACGAGTTCCAGCGCGAGACGGTCGTTGCACATGAGCGCAAAACCAAGCGTCGCGACCGCAGGACCCAGCGCCGCGAGCGAAAAGAACGAAATCTGAAGGGGCCCGACTTCGTTGACCGCCGGCATGCGGTCCGGCCCGAGCCACGCCACGACGAGCGCGCGAGTCGCCAAGGCCAGCGCAGTCGCACCCAGGATCCCAGCGACCAACCAGTGGCTGCGACTCTCCGCGGGCAGGCTGGACCGACAGGCGAAGGCCTCGCGCGCCACCAGCCCAAAAATGAGCGCCAGGAACAACGTATTGGCCGTCAGCCTCAGGTATCGATCGGGCGCGTAGATTCCCGCGTACCACGACACCGCAATCACGGCCGCCACCAGCAGCAGGACCATCGGATCGCGCTGCGAGACCGAGCGAAAGCGCCTCAACGCGCGTCCATACCGGGCCATTCCGAGCGCGATCAGGGCGTTCGAAATCAGCACCGACACGAGCGATGACAGCACGTCGCGGAATGCGATCAGCGACCAGCCCACGGCAAGCAGCAGCGCGCCACTCGCCCAGATGCCGAGACTTCCGCGCAGTGCAGGGTGCTGCGCCCGGACCCCGAACAGCAGCGCCACGGCCAGGGCGGCATTGATCAAGGCGGCCGCACTGACCCAGGTTGGCACGTGAAATGACCAGTGCTGGAGCACGTCGCCCTCGACGCAACGGCAGCCCGCCCCGCCATCGGACTGTAGCGCGCGGCGCTTCACCATCGCCCTTGCGAGGAAGCATCCGCCTCATGGCTCGGCGCAGCAGTGCCCGCCACGAGGAACTCGGAGGTTGCCACTACCTCACATCCAAATGCCGAGTGCGTACGCGCGCGAGCCACCCGACCGCAAGGACTCGCTACGCCTAGCGCCATTTCCCGATCAAAGATCGGGGCCAGCCGACAGGTACAGCTTCCAGCCGCCGCGGTCCCGATCGAGTCCGCGCGCGACGTCGAGGCGGATCGGACCGACCGGCGAGGCCCAGCGGATGCCAAGGCCGGCGCCGTACTCGGGCTCGAAGTCGTTGCCGACGAACACGTTGCCGCCGTCGACGAAGGCGGCCCAGCTGAAGGCCGGGCGGAACTCGCGCTCGTACTCGAGGCTCCCGGTGACGACGCGCGGCCCTCCGAACGGTCGGCCGCCCGCGTCGAGCGGCCCGAGGTCCTTCCAGTCGTAGCCGCGCACGCTGCCCTGGCCACCGGCGAAGAAGCGCAGGTCGGGCGGCAGCCGCGAGAAGCTATCGGTGTCGGTCCAGCCGACCTCGAGCCGGGACAGCAGCCGCGCGCCCTCCCCGGCCGGCATCACGTGGCGACCCTCGATGCGGATCTGGCGCAGATCGACGTCGGAACCCAAAGCGGTGTCGGCGAGGCGCGCGCGCACGCCCAGTGAGAAACCGTCGCGTGGACGGATGCGGTCGCGCGCAAAGACCCGGGTCGCGCTGATTTCCGGATACACGACCAATGCGGTCTGGGGACGGACCGATAGCTCGCGGCTGCCGACGCGGAAATCGCCGTACAGCGCGTTGAGCGATGCCAGCCCTCCCCATTCGCGCCACGTGGTCGCAAGCCCTCCCTGCAGTCTCCAACTGCTACCGTCGATCGAGTTACTGGTCTCGTCGCGCCACCCGGCGCCGAGCACCCAGTTCGCGCGCTGCGCGCTTGGATGGGGGATGCGGTACTCGCCGAGAACTTCCCTGAGGACCCTCGACAGCTCGACCGAAGCACGCGCGGAGTGCCCGCGGTCGTTGAGCCAGCGGCGTTCCTGACCGAACCGCACGCCGGCGCCGATGCCGGATTCGACGAAGGCACCGACCGACCAGACCGTCGGCCGCGAGGGCGAAACGCCAATGCGCATCGGTACGACGCCGTCGGCGCGCTCGTCGACCAGCGGCTCGATCTCGAACGCGCCGAAAAAGCCGCTCGCCGCGAGTCGGTTCTGGGTCGCCTCGATAGAGGCCTGCTCATAGGGCGCATCCGCGTCCCACGCGACGAAGCGCTGCATGAAACGGTCGGGAAACTGCGCACCCTCGATCCGCTGCTCGCCAAAGCGGTAACGGATGCCGGAGTCGAAGCGCAACCGCACGTCGGCCGTCGCGTCGGCCCGCCTGACCTCGACCCGATGAACGTCGAGACGGCGGTCGAAGTAGCCGCGCCGTACCAGCGCCCGATCGAGGGCGGCTTTGCCGTCCTCGTAGACCCGATGGTCGAACGGGTCGCCGACCCGCGGCCGGAAGGCCTCGATCGAGGCGACGATCGTGGGATCCTCGGCCGCGTCACCCTCAACCCCGACATCGACCAACGCCACCCGCACCGGCTCGCCGAGGACGATCCCGACCTCGACGCGGTGGCGCCGGTCCGGAAGCGGCGTGCGGACGACTTCGATCCGCGGCTGGTAGTAGCCAAAGGGTTCGAGCGCCGCGGCGGCCTGCGCCGGCACCTGTTGGATCAGGCGTTCGAACCGCGCCCTGCCGATCGTGCGCCGCGTCCGATAGCGCGCGATGTCGAGCGCAGCGAGCACTGCGGCGCGCTGCACATCGTCGACTCCCTCGACCGAAACCTCGACCACGCCGGCCGCCGGCGACTGTTCCACGGCGGCGTGACGGGCCGCGGCCGCGGTTTGCTCGTCCGCCGTGGCCTCGAGCCCGTCGGCGCGCGCCAGTTCCCCCCAGCCGACGAGGACCGCCAGCAACACGAGGGCGGTGCGACGATGGCGGGCAAGTGATGGCATGCGCGGATTTCAGCAGGATTCGTGTGAGCCGTCGCGCTGCGGGATCAGTCTGCAACCCATCCGCGCGCGGAACTTGCGGCAGCTGGTAACGCCCCGATGGCGGCTGGCAGCGCGTGCCGCTCGCGCAGTCGGCTGCGCAGCGCGGCCGCCAGCGCGTGGGCCTCGGAGACCGGAAGGAAGGGGATCTCGATCGACCGCTCGGTCGGCGGCGTGCCGGCGACCGCGACGATCAGTGTCGCCATGCCATTCCAGCGGTCGAGCGGCGAGGCGACGACGACGAGGCCCTGGATCCGCGCAATCTCGACGATCCGCCAGCACCGCGTCAGCCAGCCGTCGCGAAACGCGAGCGTGTGTGCATCGAACGCGTAACGCGAGAACCGCGTCCAGCCGACGGCACGCGCGAGGACGAGTCCGAGCGCGAAAGGCCACGCGACTGCGATTGCGATCCACGGCCAGTCCGCGAGCGCCGTGCGCGCGAGCGAATCCGCGGTCGCGAGCAAGCCGAGCGCCGCGATCGCGGCCAGCAGCAGGCTAGGCGCGACCACGAGCCGGCGCCACGCGCGCGGGTGCAGAGGCCGCCAGTCCGGACGTTCGACGGACAGCGCGGGCGTGAGGCGCCGGAGCACCGCGTCGACGACCTCGGGTCGGGCGATCGGCGCGACCCAGCGGAAGCGGGAATCGGTGGACTCATTCACCGCGACCGCTCCGCCGGCGACGTCGACCCGCACCGCCCGCCGACCCAGCCAGCGCATCAGCAGCGACTCCTCGACGACGACGCGCTGGATGCGGTCGAGCGCAGCTCCTGCGCGCACGCGCGTGAGCAGTCCCTCCTCGGTGCCGACGCGGCCCTCGGCCAGCTCGAGGGTGAAGCCATAGTGGCGGAGGATCGCGATCACGACCGAGAGCACGCGCAGCAGCGCGAAGGCGAGCAGCAGCAGGATCGCCGTCGACAACACGAGATCGACCGGACCGGCGCCGGCGAGCCGATCGCCGATCACGCGCGCGACGAAAGACCAGAGTTCCCGCAGCAGTGCGACCTCGCGCGGGTCGCCGCGGAACTGGAAGCTCCCGCCGATCGCCGCGGCGACCACGACCATGCCCCGGTTCGACACCAGCCCGAGGCGCACGATTTCCCCGAGCGGCAGGTACAGCAGGCGCTCCGGCGCATCGGACGCGGCGTCGCCGGCGGTGTCCGGCGCGACGTGGCCCGCCGCAGCGCCGCGTCGCTCCTTCAGCAGCCGCTCGATCGCAGTCGCCTCGGCGACGGTGACCACGCTCATCCGTGCCTCGGGCTCGGTGCCACCGGCCGATTCGACCCGCAGTTCGGCGACGCCGAACAGCCGGTGCAACGGATTGCGCCGCTGCGCCACGTTCTGGATGCGCACGAAGGGCACGTGGCGCTCGGTGCGGTCGAAGATGCCTTCGCGCACGATCAGCTCGGCCTTCCCGATCCGATAGCGGAACGCGAGCGCGTAGAACACGGAGTGGATCGCGAGCGCAACCGCACCGAGGGCCGCGACGGCGAGACCCCAGGCCTCGTCGTCACTCCAGCCCAGGAATAGCAGCAGCAGCAGCGGGAACAGCGCGTGGCGCAAAGTCGTCAGCAGTACGAACAGCCACGACAGCGGGTGCAGGCGGCGCTCGGGTCCGGTGCCATCGCCGTCGGACGCCGGGACGCCCGGAGGTGACGGAAGCGACCCGGACCGGTCTGCCCCGAGGCCCGGCTCAGACGGCATCATGGCCGCGATCGAGCAGGCGGTCGCGCACCGCGATCGCATCGTCGCGATGCAGCCCGACCGCGGACACCGCGGCAAGCCCGGCCGCGGCGGTGTGGATGACGAGCTTGGCCATACCCCAGCGCCGATCGAGCGGTCCCTGCTTGACCTCGGTGTGCTGGATCCGCACGCTCGGTACGAAGGTCTCGCTGTGCCAGAACACGCCCTTCCGGACGCACACGCCATCGTCGAGCAGTTCGACCCGATAGCGCGCGAAAGCAGCGCCTGCGTGCCACCAGCCGAAGACCATCAGCGCCGCCAGAATCGCCAGCGCCAGCGTCGCCGCAATGCGGCCCGGAAGCACCGCCGACGCGAGCGCCATGATCGGCATGAACGCGAACAGCGACAGCGCGAGATTCCGGATGCGCCAGACGGTCCTCAGCCCCGGATGGCGCTCAAGGGTGTCGATCGCGGACGCCTTGGTGGTCCCGGAGACAACGGTACTGGCGTGCTGATGCGCGGAGATTTCGTTCGAGGCCATGGCGGCAGTGTCTCAGCGGTCGGATGCGGGCCGAATCGGACGAAGGTCATACCGGGCGACCGGACGCCCGTGGGCGACCCGATGCGATCCCGCCACTGCGACTCGCGGACGACGCCGCAACCGATGGGATCAGTCCTCCCAGATGCGGATCTCGATGCGACCGTCCGCGTCGATGGTGCCGCGTGCCATGCCAGCGGTGTTGTATGGGAGCGTGGCGCGGCCCAGGGCGTCGAGCACGATCACGCCACCATCGCCGCCAAGGCTGGCGACATCGGCAAGCACCACCTCGGCCGCCTGCGCGACGGTCTCGCCCTTGAGGGCCACCCGCGCGCAGATCGCGTGCGCGACGCCGACGCGGATGAAGTACTCGCCCCAGCCCGTCGCCGATACCGCGCAGTTCGCATCGGCCCAGGTGCCCGCGCCGATCACCGGCACGTCACCGACCCGACCCCAACGCTTGTTGGTGCGGCCTCCGGTCGAGGTCGCGGCGGCGAGATGCCCGGCGCGATCCAGCGCGACTGCTCCGACGGTGCCGATATGGAACGGCGAGCGCCGGATCGCCGCATCGCCGCTCGCCCGCTCGCGCGCCTTCGCGGCTTCGAGCTCGGCGCGCCGAAATGGCGTCACGAAGTACGACGGATCGACCAGCGCGATGCCGAGACTCTCGGCAAAGGATTCGGCCCCGGCGCCGATCAGCATCACGTGCGGGGAATCCTCCATCACCCGACGCGCAAGCAGGATCGGGTTGCGCACGCGTGTGAGGCCGGCCACTGCACCGGCGCGTCGGGTGTTGCCCTCCATGATCGCGGCGTCGAGTTCGGCCACGCCCTCGGCATTGAGCACTGCGCCGCGTCCCGCGTTGAAGCGCGGCGAGTCTTCGAGCACCACGACCGCCGCCGTGACGGCGTCGAGCGCGCTGCCGCCCTTCCGGATCACCGCATGCCCGGCCTCGAGCGCACGCTCGAGATCGGACCGCATCCCAGCTTCCCGGGCTGCGCTGGTTTCAGCGCGCGGCAGGGTGCCCGCGCCGCCGTGGATCGCAAGCACGATACGCGGACTCGCGGTCGCCCCGACCGGAGCGAGTGCGAGCATGAGGACGAGGGATTGGATCGACATCGGAGCCTCCACGATGAAACGGGTGCGTGTCGCGGTAGCGAGACGCGCCGCTGTGACGCGGCCCCGCGGCGGGAATCAGGCCGGGGCCGCGTTCGGGAAACGAATCGTGACACGAGTACCGACGCCGAGTTCGCTCTCGATCTCGACCGGCCAACCGAAGCGGTCCGAGAGCCGCCGCACGATCGTGAGGCCGATGCCGCTGCCGCGCTTGCCTTCGCCGGACTTCGCCCGGTAGAAGGGCTCGAACACGCGCTTGAGCTCCTCGGGGCTCATGCCGTGGCCGGTGTCGGCGACGCGGATGTATCCCTCGCCGATCGTGACCGTGACCTCGCCCTTGTCGGTGTAGGCGCAGGCGTTGCGCAGCAGGTTCGCGAGCATCACTGCGAGCACGCGGGACGGCGCGTGCAGCGTGAACTGGGCATCATTGACGACGCGCACGGTGACCGGGCGACCGACCACCAGCGACTCGGCCTTTTCGGCCTCGTCGCCGACGATCTCGTTGACGACGAAGTCCTCCTCAGGAAGCCCGACGTCGCCCTCTCGCGCGAGGATCAGGAACGATTCGATCAGCGCCTCCATGTCGCGGATCGAGCGCTGGATGCGCCCGACGGAGCGCTGCGCGAAGGGCGAGAGTTCCTCCTCGGTCTCGAGCACGTCAGCGGCGACCTTGATCACGGTGATCGGGGTGCGCAGCTCGTGGCTCGCGTCGCGGGTGAAATTGCGCTCGCGCTCGACGAAGTCATCGAGCCGGCGCGCGAAGCCGCGTAACGCGCCGGCCAGCACCCTCACGTCTTCGCCGACGTCGGCCGGAATCGCATCGGGCTCGAGCGCCGAGGTGTCCGGATGCTTGGGGTCCCAACCGCGAACGAGGCCCGCGAGCCAGATCACCGGAGAGACCGCCCGCCGCGAGGCGCGGTAGAACAGGAAGGCCATCAGGTAGATGACCATCAGCACCAGCGCGAGCGGCACGAAGCCGAACCACAGCGCCAGCGCATCGACCTGCTCCTGCTTGAACACCAGGTACAGGCGCAGCGGCCAGCGTGGCCCGTCCTCGACGTAGACCAGGTCATCGGAGTCCTCGTCGGGGACGATGTGGTAGCCCGGCGGCAGCGCGCGCAGCTTCACGGGCACGCCCGAATCGTCGCTGCCGACCCGGAGGTAGGCACGCATGTTGTAGGTGTCCGGCAGGGCCGCGCCCGGCTCGCGCTCATAGCGTTGCCAGTAGTGCGCCGCTTCATCGATCAGCGCGCGCTGGATCAACACATCGCGCAGCACGATCCAGGCACCAAAGACCGACAGCAGCGTGGCGAGGCTGATCGCCGCAAGCTGGACGACGAAGGCCAACCACAGCGACCCGCGCAGCGCCGATCCGCGCTCGGCGGCAAGGCGCTCGGCGCTGCGCGCCGACGGGCTGCGCTCAGGCACTGCGCGCGCCCGGCACGTCCTCGTCGAGGTCGGCAAGGCGATATCCGGCGCTGTGGATCGTGTGCAGCAGGGGCTTGTCGAAGGGCTTGTCGATGATCTTGCGCAGGTTGTACAGATGACTGCGCAACGTGTCCGAGTCCGGCAACAGGTCGCCCCAGACCTCACGCTCGATGTCGCGGCGACTGACCACGCGCGGCGACTCGCGCATCAGGATGGTCAGCAGCTTGAGTCCGATAGGCGAGACCTGGAGCTCCTTGCCGCCGCGCTGCAGGCGCAGGGTCGCGGTGTCGAGCACCAGGTCACCGACACGCAGCACCTCGGCGCTGACCTGGCGGCGATCGCGACGGATCAGCGCGCGTACCCGCGCCTCAAGCTCGCGGATCTCGAAGGGCTTGACCAGGTAGTCGTCGGCGCCGGCGTCGAGGCCGACCAGCTTGTCGTCCAGCGTGTCGCGCGCGGTCAGCATCAGTACCGGCGTCGAGCATTTGGCCTCGTTGCGCAGGCGACGGCAGACCTCGAGGCCGTCCATGCCGGGCAGCATCAGGTCGAGTACGATCACGTCATAGCTGTTCTGGGTCGCGAGCCTGAGGCCCGTGGTGCCGTCGGAGGCATAATCGAGGCTGTAGCCCCGGCGCTCCAGATATTCGCCGACCATCTCGGCGATGCCACGGTTGTCCTCGACCAGCAGGATCAGTCCGGCGCCTTCTTCTCGCTGCTTCATCGCGTATTCTCCTCGGCGGGTAGTCGCCTTCACGCATGTGAAGATGCCGGACCTCGGGTGATCACGAAGTGAACAGCCGGTTTCGGCAGCCGGATTTCCGGACCCTTCCTGTGACTCCGCCCGCTCGTGCCGCGCCCGGCGCCCGGCGACACTGTCGCCACCATTCTGGTCCCAGAGTCCGAAAGCCTGCCAATGACCGCCAACCCGAGCCTTGCGACCTCTCTCATCCCGATCCTGCTGCTGCTCGGATCGAACGTGTTCATGACCTTCGCCTGGTATGGGCATCTCAGGTACAAGAGCGCGCCGATCTGGATCGTGATCTTCGCCAGCTGGGGGATCGCTTTCTTCGAGTACTGCCTGCAGGTCCCCGCCAACCGGATCGGTCATCAGGTCTACTCGGCGGCGCAGCTCAAGACCCTCCAGGAGATCATCACGCTCGTGGTCTTCGCGATCTTCTCGGTGACCTGGCTCGGGGAATCGATCCGCTGGAATCACCTCGTCGGCTTCGCGCTGATCGCGGCCGCCGCCTTCTTTCTGTTCGCGGATTTCGGCTGAGGGCAGGCTCGCCGCGGGCGAGCCCGTCATGCCCGCGCAGCAGGCGAGCCCGGCACCAGGAAACTTGCCGCGCACGGGATGATCCGCTCGAGCCGGCCAAGGCCGGCTCTACAGGCCCGGGAATTCCTGTAGCGCGCGGCTTGCCGCGCGCCGTGCCGCCGGCCGTCTCCGGGCTTGCACCGGAAGACTTCGTGAGGGCGAGGCCGAGTTGCCACCCACGGGGCATCCCCGCGAGCCGGCCAAGGCCGGCTCCACAGGCCCGGGAATCCCTGTAGCGCGCGGCTTGCCGCGCGCCGGATCCGTCGCCCGGCGCGGCCGTTTGCGCAGGGCGACGCTGGCGCAAACCGCTCAGCCCAACTCGCGCTTGGCGCGCTCCCAGTAGCGATCCTGCGCGTCGAGCGGTAGCGATCCGAGATCGACACCGTCCGCGGCGGCGTAGCGCTCCATCGCGCGGAAACGCCGCTCGAACTTGGCGTTGGCGCGACGCAACGCGGCGCCAAAGTCGACGCCCGCGTGCCGCGTCAGGTTCACAGCGACGAACAGCACGTCGCCGATCTCGTCCTCGAGCCGTTCGAGGTCGCGTGGCTCGCGCGCGAACTCGACTCGCAGCTCCTCGAGTTCTTCTGCAATCTTGTCGAGCACCGGCTCCGGCCCCGGCCAGTCGAATCCGGCGGTCGCCGCGGCCCTTTGCAGCCTAACGGCGCGCTGCCACTCCGGCAGGCCGCGCGCGATACCACCCAGCGCGCTTGGGTCCTCGCCCGTACCGCGCGCCGCGCGCTCGGCGCGCTTCATCTCGTCCCAGCGCCGGGTCTGCTCGGCGGCATCGGTGACGCGCGTGTCGCCGAACACATGCGGGTGGCGCCGCTCCATCTTGTCGGCGATCGCGGATGCCACGTCGTCAAAGTCGAAGGCGCCGCGCTCGGCCGCCATCTGTGCGTGGAACACGACCTGCAGCAGCAGGTCGCCGAGTTCTTCGCGCAAGGCATCGAGGTCGGCGCGGTCGATCGCATCGACGACCTCGTAGGCCTCCTCGATCGTGTACGGCGCGATGCTTCGAAAGTCTTGCGCGAGGTCCCATGGACAGCCGCCCACCGGGTCGCGCAACCGGCGCATGATCGCGAGCAGGCGGTCGATCGGGCGCAACGGCTCAGTCATGCCGCAGGCCGAAGCGCGCGGCCCAGTCGATCGACGGGTCGCGCGCGGCGATGAAAGCCCCGTTCAGCAGCGTGTCACGCTGGTTGTATCGAAACGGCCGGCCATCCGGTGCGACGACCGATCCGCCCGCCGCCTCGACCAGGCACTGTCCGGCCGCGGTGTCCCACTCGCTGGTCGGCCCGAGCCGGAGGTAGACGTCGGCCGCGCCCGAGGCGACCCGGATGAACTTGAGGGCGGAGCCCGCGATCAGCCGTTCGTGCGGGCCGAGCCGGGCGAGCGCATCGAGCGTGCGCGCGCAGCCATGCGAGCGGCTGCCGGCCACCCGCGGCACACCCGGCGCGGGCGGCGGCATCGGGGGCGCCCCTTCGACCACCAGTCGCCCGCCACGAGTCGCGCTCGCGGTCTCGCCCAGCGCCGGTGCGTGGATCACGCCGAGCACCGGCACGCCGTCGACGATCAGCGAGACATTGACCGTGAACTCGCCGTTGCGCTTGACGAACTCGCGCGTGCCGTCGAGCGGATCGACCAACCACAGTGCACGCCAGTCGCGCCGCGCCGCGATCGCATCGGGCGCCGATTCCTCCGACAGCACCGGGATCGCCGGCACCAGCCGCGCGAGCCCTTCGGCCAACACCCGATGCGCGGCAAGGTCGGCTTCGGTCAGCGGCGAGCGGTCTGACTTGCGCGCGACCTCGAAGTCCTCGACATAGATCGCGAGGATCGCGCGACCGGCCTCGCGCGCCAGCGCGAGTACCGGCTCGCGCAGCGCCTCGACCTCCGCGGGATTCACAGCGCCCCGCTCCGCAGCAGTTCGCGAGCCATGAACAGGGCCGCGATCGAGCGTCCCTCGGTCACGTCCTCGCGCTGGATCAGACTGGAGAGGTCATCCAGCCGCCACGGGACCACCTCGGGCTCCTCCGGCTCGTCCCCGGGCAGACGTTCAGGGTAGAGATCCTCGGCCAGCACGACCGCGGTCTGGTGCGCCATGTAGGTCGGCGCCAGCGACAGCGTGCCGATACGGCGCAGTCGGCGCGCGCCGTAGCCGGCCTCCTCCTTGAGCTCGCGATTGGCGCCCTCGAGCAGGTCCTCGCCGTGTTCGACGCGACCTTTCGGCAGGCCTAGCTCGTAGGCATGCAGCCCGCAAGCGTATTCGCGGATCAGAAGCACGGTGTCCGGATCGAGCAGCGCCACCACGATCACGGCCCCACGACCGCGTCCGGGCATGCGTTCGTAGGTGCGACGCTCGCCGTTCGAGAATTCGAGATCGAGCTGCTCGACCGCGAAGCGGGTTCCCTCGCCGAGGATGCGGCTCGCGTGGATCACTGGAAGCTTCGGCATCGGCGCGTCCTTCAGTCGGCGAAGGCCGCGCGCAGCGCCCCATGCAACCCGGGCGCCGCGGCCAGTACGCTGGTGGTGCCAAGGCCGACCTCGCCGCCATCGAGATCGGTGAAGATGCCGCCGGCCTCGCGCACGATCACCACCAGCGCCGCGATGTCGAGGATGTTGACGTCGGACTCGACGACGCCGTCGATCGCGCCGCGCGCCAGCAGGTGATAGTGGTAGAAGTCGCCGTAGCCGCGCACGCGGTCGGCGTGCCGCACGAGCTGCGCCATGCGCAGCCACCGCGGTCCCGAGGCCAGCGTCTTGAGGTTGCCGAAGGACAGTGCCGCGCGATCGACCGGGCCGGCCATCGACACGCCGATCCGCTGGCCGTTGAGGAAAGCACCGCCGCCGCGCCGCGCCCACGCCACTTCGCAGAACTGCGAGGCGCTCGACACCCCGAGCACCAGCTCGCCACCGACCATCAGCGCGATCTGGGTCGAGAAGAAAGGATAGCCCCGCACAAAACTCTTGGTGCCGTCGATCGGGTCGACCAGCCAGAGGAACTCGCCATTGCCCTCGCGCCCGTACTCCTCGCCGAGGATCGCGTGCTCCGGATAGCGCGCGCGGATGACCTGCTTGATCGCGAGCTCGGCCTCGCGGTCGGCGATCGTGACCGGGCTCGCGTCGGCCTTGGACTCGACCGCGACGCCGCGTCGGTAATGGCGGGCGATCACCTCGGCGGCAGCAGCGGCGGCCTCGCGCGCGACGTCCAGCGCCTGGTCGAGCCAGACGTCGTCGGCAATGCTCATGGTTCGCCTCCGATCACGGGTTTCAGGGTGCCTTCGATGCGCAGGTGCGATCCGCCGTCGGGGCGTCGCTCGCCGACGTACTTCAGAATCTCCTCGAGCCGCGGCTCGGGCTCGCGCGGCACGAGGTCGACCCCGACGCTGAACGCACCATCGGCCATCCGCAGGCGGCCATCGACCGCCAGCGGTCCGCCGAGGTCCACGATCGTCGCCTCGAGCGCGCGCTCGCCGGTCGCGCCGATCCGCATCTCGATTCCCGGCAGCGTCAGGGCCGCGATGCCGCGCACGCCAAGGCCACGCCACGCAACCCGTCCTTCGGCCGTCGCCAGTTGGCCATCGCGGACCACGACCGAGTCGAGGTCGAGCTCGACCGTGCCGAGCAACCCGAGCGCCGGGATGTCGAGCGCTGGGGCCAGCAGCGCGGCCGGAAAGGTCCCGTCGATCGCATCGAGCCGCCATCCATCCCCGTGGCGCTCGAATCGCGCGGTCCCGGCGACCTGACGGCCGCTGACCGCGAACTCGCCGCGCGGACGGCCGGAGAGGGCCGCGCCGCGCTCGATCCGCCACTCGATCGGCCCGAGCGCGACGCCGTGCACGATCCACTGCGCGGCGCGCCCCTGCCACACGCTGCCGGAGAGGCCCTCGAGCGCCATCGGCGCCAACCGATGACCGGCGAAGCGGTACGCAAGCTCGGCCGGCGCCGCAAACACCAGCGCGACCCCGGCCGCGATGAGCGCCGCCAGCGCGACGGCGAGTATCGGCAGCGCACGCTTCATCCGCCGCTCCGTCCATCGACCAGCACGACCCGCGCATCGACCATACCGGGCCCGGTCGCACGGTCGACGATCAGTTCCTCGACGCGGATGCCGTAACGCGGCGTGAAGCCCTCGAGCCAGGCGATCCACGGATCGAAGCCGACGTCGTCGAACCAGAGACCGACGCGACCCTCGCCGAGCGGCTCGATCCGCGACAGGTGCGCGCCGAGGCCGGAATCCCGGAGGCTCGCGTCGGCCAGAGCAGGCAACGAGCGCCCGGCGCGGTCGGCGCCGATCATGCCGCCCTGCACGCGCCGCGCGAGGAGCCGGGGCACCGCTTCCCGCATCCACGCGAGATCGGCCTCGGCCTGCGCCACGCCGGCCTCGAGCCGGGCGCGCGAGGCCGCGAGCGGGTCCCATACGAAGGCCCAGGCCAGCAGCAGCGCG
>CALDVP010000220.1 GCA_937924195.1 uncultured Lysobacterales bacterium | reverse complement strand
TTGAGCTCCGCGAAGGCCTGCTCGTCCTCGCGCTTGACCGCGGCCTGCACCGGCGTCTTCAGCGCGTTCTCTACGCGGTCGATCAGGTCGAGGATCGGGAGGTCCGTGAACGACGGCACGATGCGCGTGCGCACTTGGGCGATGCTGCGCTGGCTGTGCGGCGTCGCACAGATGCCTTCCTCGGTGCCGAGCCACGCCAGCACCGCCTCGTAGTCGAGCGAATCGGCCCGCGCAAAGTCGCGCTGGAAACGTTCCTGAATCAGCTGGCGCGCGAGCGCGGCCGAGCACGGACAGGTGCTCGAATAGGCGATCTCGGTCGCAAGCTCGGCGCTGAACTGGCCACGGTCTAGCAGGCCCGTGACTTCGACCGGGTAGGACTTCCAGCCGAGGTTTGCGCTGGCGAGCGCCGGGCGGCGCACCATGTAGTCGAAGCGCACCTTGAGCATCGCTCGATCCGAAAGGTCCTCATGCGAGGCCAGGAAGTCGCGGAGCAGCTGGCGCAGCGAGCGTGGGGTCAGCGGCTCGGCCGCGAAGGCGCGGTCGACCGCGAGATACAGGCGCGACATGTGGATGCCGCGCTTGTCAGGACGCGCTAGATTCACGTAGGCAGTCGCGCGTGCCGGAACGGTCGACAGCCTGCCGTCGTCGGAGGCAAGTGTCACTGGCACCTCGATGTCGCCCATGCCCACCCAACCAAGGGCTCCGGCAATGCCGACGCGAGCGTCGCTGGCGATATCGGGCATGACGCGGAGGGCCACGGGACGGACCATGATGATTTCCTTGTGGATGCGGGGTTGGGACGTGTCGGCGAGCATCCTCACGCTAGGTCCGATGCCGTCGAGCGGCCGTCAAACATGCGTGTGCCGCGCGTCAAGGGCTCGAGGTCAGCGAGAAACCTCTCAGAGCTCGTGAGCCGCAGTCGTGATCGACGCGACAACCCAGCTCCCAGGTCAGGACATCTTTGCAAGCGCTGGCGCTGGACCTGTCAGAGGCTACAGGGGCTGCTCGACCAGCGTGATCGCGTCACCGTCGGCGACCGCCCAGCCGGCGCGGGCGTGCCAGTCCGGCAGCACGATGCGTTCGGCGTCGGCGTCCCCATACGCGAGGCGATGGATCGCGGGCCGATGGGTGTGGCCGTGGATCAAGCGGCGCACGCCGTGAACGTGGAGCGCCGCGCGGACCGTCTCGGGCTCGACGTCCATGATCTCGGTCGCGGCCGCGGCGGTGTGGGCGCGGCTCTCGCCGCGCGCCGCAGCTGCCAGCGCGCGTCGCGCGGCGAGCGGTTGCGCCAGCAGCTGGCGCTGCCAGTCCGGGTCGCGGGCCTGGCGGCGGAAAGCCTGGTAGCCGAGGTCACGGGTGCAGAGCTGGTCGCCGTGCATCAGCAGGGTCGGTACGCCGCCGATCGGTCGGACCTCCGCCTCATCGAGCAGCGCCATGCCGCAGCGCGTGGCAAAGTCGGGCCCGAGCAGGAAATCGCGGTTGCCGTGCTGGAACCACACCGGAATGCCGGCCGTCGCCAGCGCAGCGAGGCCCTCGGCCACGCGGCCGTGCATCGGGTCGTCGTCATCGTCGCCGATCCAGGCCTCGAACAGGTCGCCGAGGAGATACAGCGCCTCGGCCTCGCGCGCGGGGCCGGCGAGGAAGTGCAGGAAGGCCTCGACCGGCGCTGGATGCGCCGGATCGAGGTGCAGGTCGGAGGCGAAGAGGACCGCCATCGACGGTCGAGCGGGTCGGCGGGCGCCGGCCCGGTGGCCGGCGTTACTTGATCAGGGTCGCCGAGAGTATCTCGACCGGGGACTCCGGCACGTCGGCCATGCCGTTCTTCATGCCCGTCGGCACCGCCTTGATCGCGTCGACCACGTCCATGCCCTCGACCACGCGCCCGAACACGGCATAGCCCCAGGTGCGGCCGTCGGCGGGACTGGTGAAGTCGAGCGCCGGGTTGTCGACGACGTTGATGAAGAACTGCGACGTCGCCGAGTGCGGGTCCATCGTGCGTGCCATCGCCAGTGTGCCGCGCTTGTTCTTCAGGCCGTTGGTGGCCTCGTTCTCGATCGAGTCGAGGGTGCCCTTCTGGCGCATGGTCTTGTCGAAGCCGCCGCCCTGGATCATGAAGCCGTTGATCACGCGGTGGAAGATCGTGCCGTCGTAGAACTTCTTGTCGACGTAGGCCAGGAAGTTGCGCGTGCTGACCGGCGCTTCCTTCTGGAACAGTTCGACCGTGATGTCGCCCATGCTGGTCTTCAGCAGCACGCGCGGGTTCTCGGCGGACTTGGCGGAGGCAGGCTTGTCCTCGGCCTTCGGCGCGGCGGGCCCGGCTTCGTCGGCGATCGCGGCGCCGGCGAAGGCGAGGGTGGCGGCAAGCATCAGGGAACGCAGCATGGCGGACTCCGGATTCAGGGAACGAGGCGTGGGAGGATAGCCGACGGCCCCTCGATCGAAGGCTGAACCGGGCGCCCGGGGCGGCGCGTCAGAGCAGGGCGGCGCCGGCGGCGGCCTGCGGCGCGCCGTCCTCGCCACTTGCTTCCTGCTGTAGCGCCCACATTGCCGCATGGCGGCCTCCGGCCGCGAGCAGCTCGGCGTGGGTGCCGGATTCGACGATGCGGCCGGCGTCGAGCACGACGATGCGGTCGGCGTCGGCCACGGTCGAGAGTCGATGCGCGATCACGAGGGTGGTGCGTCCGCGGCCGAGCTCGGCGAGCTCGGCCTGGATCTCGCGTTCGGTCGCGGTGTCGAGGGCGCTGGTCGCCTCGTCGAGGATCACGATCGCGGGGTCCTTCAAGCTCGTGCGCGCGCTCGCGACGCGCTGCTTCTCGCCGCCGGACAGCTTCAATCCCCTTTCGCCGACCGGCGTCTCCCAGCCATCGGGCAGACTCGCGATCAGTCGGTCGATCCGGGCCGCGCGGGCCGCTTCGTCGATCTCGGCGTCGCTCGCATCGGGTCGCCCGTAGGCGACGTTGGTGCGGATCGTCTCGTTCAGCAGCACACAGTCCTGCGGCACGATGCCGATGCCGCGCCGCAGAGAGTCCTGCGTCAGTTGCCGGACGTCGTGACCGGCCACGGTGATGCGGCCGCCGGTCACGTCGAAGAAGCGGAACAGGAGGCGAGCCAGCGTGGACTTGCCCGAGCCGGTCGGGCCGACCACCGCGACCGTGCACCCGGCCGGGATCTCGAGGTCGATACCGCGCAGAACCTCGCGCCGCGGGTCGTAGCCGAAGCGCACGCCCTCGAAGCGGATCGTGGCCGGCCGCGGCGTCCAGTCGATCGCATCGGGCGCGTCGCGCACGTCGCAGGGTTCATCGAGCAGCGCGAACATGCGCTCGATGTTCGCAAGCGCCTGCTTGACCTCGCGGTAGACCATGCCGAGGTAGTTGAGCGGCGCCGCAAGCTGGAGCAGGAAAGCGTTGACCAGCACCAGGTCGCCGATCGTCGTGGTGCCGGAGACGACCCCGGCTGCGGCGCGCCACAGGAGCGCGGTCAGCGCGATCGCGATGATCCCGGCCTGGCCGATGTTCAGTAGCGACAGGCTCTTCAGGCTGCGCACCTGGGCGTCCTCGAGCCGGACCAGCGTCTGGTCGTAGCGCGCGGCCTCATGCGCCTCGTTGTTGAAGTACTTGACCGTCTCGTAATTCAGCAGCGAATCGACCGCGCGCCCGCTGGCCGCGGTGTCGGCCTCGTTGGCGGCGCGGTAGTAGCCGATCCGCCACTCGGTGATCCTGAAGGTATAGGCCATGTATGCGACCAGCGCGCCCAGGGTGATCGCGACGTAGCCGAAGTCGAAGCGGTACCAGAGAATCCCGGTGACCAGCAGGATCTCGAGCACGGTCGGCACGATCGTGTAGATCGTCCAGTCGAGCAGGTCGGTGATCCCGCCCATGCCGCGCTCGAGGTCGCGCGCGATCGCGCCGGTGCGGCGGCCGAGGTGGAAGCGCAGCGATAGCCGATGCAGGTGCCTGAACACCTCGAGCGCGACCATCCGTGAAGAGCGCGCCATCACACGCGCGAACACGATCTGCCGCAGCTCTTGGAACAGCGTCGCCGACAGTCGCAGCGCGCCGTAGGCGAGCAGGAACACGACTGGCAGCACCTCGGGCCGCGGCGTGACGTTGAGCCGGTCGACGAGGTCGGCGAGGACCAGCGGCACGCCGACCAGCGCCAGCTTGGCCAGCACCAGGAACACGAATGCGATGCCGATCCGCGCTCGAAAGGGCCAGACGTAGGGCCACAGGGCCCGCAGCGTGCGCAGCGCGTGGCCGTCTCGCGGCGGCGGCGCGGGACGGCCCGCATCGGCCGTGGTGTCGATGACCGGATCGGGTGGGGCGACCGCCGGGATCTCGATCTCGGCAGCCGGTTCGGGCGGGGAGGATGGGGCGCTCACCCCGCGATCGTAGTTGGCTGCCTGTGAGGACTCGGCCGTTCCCGGCCGCCGGCGGAGCGACTGGTACCATGAACAGTCCATTCCGAACCTCGACCGCGATGAGCTGCCGTACCCGTTTCGCCCCAAGTCCGACCGGATTCCTGCACATCGGTGGCGCCCGCACGGCCCTGTTCTGTTGGCTCGAGGCTCGGCACCGCGGTGGTGAGTTCGTGCTGCGGATCGAGGACACGGACCGCGAGCGCTCGACCCAGGCCTCGGTCGACGCGATCCTCGACGGCATGAACTGGCTCGGCCTCGCGTGGGACGAGGGTCCGGTGTTTCAGACCACGCGCTTCGATCGCTACCGGCAAGTCGCCGAGGAATTGGTCGCAGCCGGAAAGGCCTACTACGCCTACGAGACCCGCGAGGAGCTCGACGCGATGCGCGCGCGCCAGGAGGCGGCCGGCATCAAGCCGCGCTATGACGGCTACTGGCGCGACCGCACCGATCCGCCGCCGCCGGACCGGCCGCGCGTGATCCGCTTCAGGAATCCGACCGTGGGCAGGGTCGCCTGGGAGGATCGGGTCAAGGGCCGGATCGAGATCTCGAACGAGGAGCTCGACGATCTCATCATCTGGCGCTCGGACGAGCATCCGACCTACAACTTCGCGGTCGTGGTCGACGACGTCGACATGCGCATCAGCGACGTGATCCGCGGCGACGACCACGTCAACAACACGCCGCGCCAGATCAACCTGTACGAGGCGCTCGGCGCGCCGCTGCCGGCCTTCGCACACCTGCCGATGATCCACGGCCCGGACGGCGCCAAGCTGTCGAAGCGCCACGGCGCGGTCAGCGTGATGCAGTATCGCGACGACGGCTACCTGCCTTGGGCGCTGCTCAACTACATCGTCCGTCTCGGCTGGTCGCACGGCGACCAGGAGATCTTCTCGGTCGACGAGATGGTGCGGCTGTTCGCGATCGGCGACGTGAACCACTCGGCCTCGCGCTTCGACTTCGACAAGCTGCGTTGGGTCAACCAGCACTGGATGAAGCACGACGATCCGGCTCGCATCGCGCCGCATCTCGAGTGGCAGCTGCGCGACCTGGGACTCGATCCGGCCGCCGGACCGAACCCGGCAGACGTCGTCGTCGCCTTGCGCGACCGCTGCCACACGCTGCGCGAGATGGCCGAGAAGGCGCGCGTCTGGTACGCGGAGTTCGAGGCCTATGACGAGCAGGCGCTGGCCAGGCATGCGGGCGGTCGCGCGCGCGAGTGCCTCGAAGCCGCACACGTCGAGCTCGCCCGGCTGCCGCAGGCTGATTGGACGCCTGTAGCAATCGACGCGGCCCTGCGTCGCGCGGCCGAGGCGGTCGACGAGGGGCTCGGCAAGGTCGCGCAGCCGATGCGGATCGCGATGACCGGCAGCGCCGTGTCACCGTCGATCGACCACACCGTCTTCCTCGTCGGCCAGCGGCGCGCGCTCGCGCGCATCGAGCGCCTGCTGGCGCGCCTGCCGACGCCCGCGAGATGACGCCGGCCGGGCGCCACCACCACCACGAGGCGCCCGAGCGGCTGGTCGCCGAGGTCCGCGCCGCCTGCAGTGCGCGCGGTTTGCGCCTGACCGAGACCCGCCAGCGCGTGCTCGAGCTGATAGCGATCGCC
>CALDVP010000219.1 GCA_937924195.1 uncultured Lysobacterales bacterium | reverse complement strand
GCGCTGCCTTCCGGCAGGACACCGAAGTGGACCATCCATTCGACGCTCGGCCGGTCGAGCGGACTTGCGATCAGCCCCGCTTCGAGCAGGCGCTCCAGCGTCGACCCATCGCAGGTCTCGCCGATCGCGCCCGAGTTCAGCAGGCGCTGCAGGCCGAGGTCGTCGAAGACCCGGCGCTTCAGGATGCCGGCCCGGCGCAGGTGCATGAAGCCGTCCATCACCATCTCGCTCGCGCCGTAGAGACCACGCTCGAAAGGCGCGTCACCCCCGCATTCGTCGACCACCGCGGGTGGCGGCGGCAAGCGCTTCACCGCCTCGCGCCAGGTCGGGTTGTCCTCGTGGCGGAGCTTCAGGCCATAGACCAGCGCGTCCGACAGCGCACCGATGCCGATCTGCAACGTGCCGCCGTCCTTCACCAGGCGCGAGGCATTGAGCCCGAGTGCGAACTCCTCGCGCGCCACCGCGCCGCGCGGCAGGCCGAACAGGCGATACGGCGGCACCGGTTCCTCGACCAGCAGGTCCGGGAACTCGATGTCTAGCTCGGCGTGGTTGCCGATGAAGGGCATGTCCGGGTGAACCACCAGCACCAGCAGCGGCCGCGGCCTGCCCGCCGCCTGCACGCGATCGAGAAAGTCGAGCGTGACGTCGGTGTTCGACGACAGGCTCAGGCGATCGCCGCGGCGCGCGACCTGCTGGATCATCACGTTGACGCCGCGCCCGACCAGGTCCCGCGCGACGTGGGTGTAATTGATGCTCGCGTAATGGCGCTGCGCGTCCTCGACGCCGAGCCAGGCGCCAGACTGAAAGTAGAACTCGTGGACCTTGATGTTCGGCGGCAGCCCGGCGCCCTTCAGGTCGAGCGCGAACTCGAGGTCGGGATAGTCGGCGCCGAAATGGCGCTCGAGGAAGGGGCCGGCGAAGCGAGTAGCCAGGCCCGGCGGCGGCTTGGGACGAGTCAGCGACAGCGCCGTGAACAGCTCCAATTCGAGCCGCGGGTCCGACTTGACTCGCCGGTAGAGGGCATTGAGCAGCCGGTTCGGCTTGCCAAGGCCAAGCGGCGAGGCCGCCACGATCTTCGGTCCGGCACGCTCGACGATCCGTCCGACGGCGGTGTCGAGCCCTGCCAACCTTTCCGCTCGGTGCATGCGCTTGTCCCCGGCCTCGTGACCGAGTTCATGCTAACCGCGCGCGGGAGTGTCGCCGAAGCTCAGGGCGTCGCCGGCTTGAGCGAGATCAATCCGGGGCCCTGTTGCCGTACGAGCCTTCGGGCCCAGCCACCGTCGCGATGGTGAGCGCACCTCTCGGAACCGGGACCGGAGCCGCCAAATCGAGGTCCACCCGATCGCCACGCATGGCATGACCCGGCCGGGCCGATGGGCCCGAGCCGGATCATTCGGAGAGGTGGCCCCGAGCGTCAGGGGGTAACGCCCGGGGCCGGTTTGGGAGTCGACGAAGGGGGGGTCGTCGGGCTCCGCTGGCGCCACGCCCAGGGGAGGGGGCGGTGGCATCGAGTCGCAGGGGAAACGACTCGGAGCCATAGATAGAGCATCGGGTGCTTAGTTCCAGTGAACGGCGTATTGGGGTTTACGCGGGGTTCATGACTTTCCGCGCCATTCCGTGAACCTGCGCACATTTCCGTGACTTCCGGCAGGGCCAAGGCCGGCCCACCCATCGCGGCTGAGCCCCTCAGTGCGCCTCGTCCCAGTTCGGGCCCCGGCCGACGTCCACGGTCAGTGGCACATCGAGGGTCGCGGCACACTCCATGCACTCGACCAGACCGCGCGAAACCTCGTCCACCGCATCGCACGCGGCCTCGAGCACCAGCTCATCGTGGACCTGCAGCACGATCGCGGCCGGCAGCCGTTCCGCCCGTAGCCACGCATCGACCGCGATCATTGCACGCTTGATGATGTCGGCCGCCGTCCCCTGCATCGGCGCATTGATCGCGGCGCGCTCGGCGCCGGCACGGACGGCCTGGCTCTTCGCGCGGATCTCGTCGAGGTGCAGCCGCCGGCCGAACAGCGTTTCGACGAAACCCTGCCGGCGTGCCTGCTCGCGCATCGCCTGCATGAAGTCGCGCACCCCTGGGTAGCGGCGGAAGTAGGTGTCGATGTACTCCTGCGCCTGGCCGCGCCCGATGCCGAGTTGGCGCGCGAGCCCGTGGGGGCCCATCCCGTACATGAGCCCGAAGTTGATCGCCTTGGCCGCGCGCCGCTGGTCGGCGGTGACCTGATCCGGCGTGCCGCCGAAGACCTCGGCCGCGGTCGCGCGATGCACGTCGAGTCCATCGCGGAACGCGGCCAACAGGCCCGCGTCGCCGGAGAGGTGAGCCATGATCCGGAGCTCGATCTGCGAGTAGTCCGCAGCCACCAGCAGGTGGCCGGCCTCGGCAATGAACGCGCGCCGGATCCGACGCCCGGCCTCGGTGCGGATCGGAATGTTCTGCAAATTGGGATCCGATGAAGACAGCCGTCCGGTCGCGGCCACTGCCTGGTGAAAGCTGGTGTGCACCCGCCCGGTGTCCGGGTTGATCATTCCCGGCAGCTTTTCGGTGTACGTGCCGACCAGCTTCGCGAGCGAACGGTACTCGAGCACGATGCCGGGCAATTCGTGCATCGCGCGCAGTTCCTCGAGCGCTTCTTCGTTGGTCGAGGGCTGGCCAGTCGGAGTCTTCAGGCGGCTCTCGAGACCGAGCTCCTCGAACAGCACCTGCTGAAGCTGCTTTGGCGAATCGAGGCTGAAGGCGTGGCCGGCAAGCGCGTGCGCGCGCTCGGTGAGCCGCGCCATGTCGCGCCGAAGCTCTACGCTCTGGCGACGCAGCTCGTCGCCATCGATCCGGATGCCCTTCGCCTCCATCCGCGCCAGCACCGGCACCAGTGGCAGCTCGATCTCGCGGTACACCACGGCAAGCCGAGGCTCGGCCTCGAGTTTCGGCCACAGCACCTGGTGCAGGCGCAGAGTCACATCGGCGTCCTCGGCCGCGTACGCGGTGGCGCGATCGAGCACGACCTGGTCGAAGCCAATCTGCTTCGCGCCCTTGCCGGCGACGTCCTCGTAACGGATCGTGTCAAGGCCGAGCCAGCGCTTCGCGAGCGAGTCCATGTCGTGGCGGCCGGTCGAATGCAGCACGTAGGACTCGAGCATCGTGTCGTGCGCATAGCCCGCCACGTCGATGCCGTGGCGGCGCAGCACGTGACAGTCGTACTTGCCGTGCTGGCCGAGTTTCGGGATCGCGGCGTCCTCGAGTACCGGACGCAGCCGATCGCGCACCGTCTCCCAGTCGAGCTGTTGGGGGACCCCGGGATAGCGATGCGCGACCGGCACGTAGCAGGCCTCGCCCGGTTCGATCGCGAACGAGAGACCGACCAGTTCCGCGCGCAGCGGGTCGACGCTGGTCGTTTCGGTGTCGAACGCGACCAGCGGTGCCTTCCGCAGCCGCGCGATCCAAGCGTCGAGCGCATCGCGCTCCAGCACGCAGTCGTAGCGGCGTTCGTTCGTCGCCGGCGACGTCGGCGCAGGATCGTCGCCGCCCGCGGCCCTGGGTTCCGTCGGCGTCGACTCCTCACGCTCCTGCACGCGATCGAGCTCGCGCAGGGCGGCCGAGAAGCCGTAGCGCTGGTAGAGCCCGCGCAGGCGCTCGACGTCGGCCTCGCGCAACGTGAGGTCATCGGGCCCGAGGTCGAGCGGCACGTCGGTGCGGATCGTCACCAGCTGCTTCGACAGCGGCAGATTTGGCAACGCGGCGCGCAGGTGCTCGCCGATCTTCCCGCCGACCGAATCGGCATTCGCGATCACCTGCTCGAGTGTGCCGTGCTCGGCCAGCCACTTGGCAGCGGTTTTCGGCCCGCACTTCTCGACCCCGGGGATGTTGTCGATCGAGTCGCCGGTCAGCGCCAGGAAATCGACGATCCGCTCGGGCGGCACGCCGAACTTCTCGATCACCCCGTCGCGGTCGGTGCTGGTCCGGGTCATCGTGTTGACCAGCCGCACGTGCGGCCCGACCAGCTGCGCGAAGTCCTTGTCGCCGGTCGAGATCAGCACCTCGTAGCCGCGGTCCCGGGCCTTCGCGGCGAGCGTGCCGATCACGTCGTCGGCCTCGACGCCAGGCACCCGCAGCACCGGGATGCCGAGCGCCTCGACCACCGCGATCATCGGCTCGACCTGGGCTTTCAGGTCCGGCGGCGTCGGCGGACGATTCGCCTTGTAGTCGGGATAGAGCGCGTGGCGGAAGTTGGGACCGCTCGCGTCGAGCACGAAAGCGATCCGGTCGGGCCGCTGGCGCAGCGTGTCGCGCAGCATGTTGACGACGCCGAACAGCGCGCCGGTCGGCTCGCCGTCGGCGTTCGCGAGCGGCGGGAGGGCATGGAAAGCCCGGAACAAGTAGCTCGACCCGTCGATCAGAACGAGCGTCGGTCGCGCCATTGGCAGCTCCAGCACAAACCCGGCACCGCAGTGTACGGGGTGCGGCAGTTTGCTACCGTTCCAGCCCGTCCCCGCCGAGGACCGCCCTGATGTCGACGCGACCCCGAACCCGAATTCCCCCAGCCCTTGCCACCGTGCTCGGCGGTCTGCTCGCGACGACGGCCGCCGCGCTCGAACCGCGCCAGCCGTCCGAGGGCGAGGTCCTCGCGCGCGTCGGCGACGACGCCGAGAAGGTGCTGCCGCGGTCGAGTCTCACGACGACCGACCCGGACCGCCCCGAACCGATCCACGACGAGGCACCGATCCCGCCGAAGGCCCGACCTGACGAGGAGATCGGGCCCGGGGTGACGATCCGCACCGAAGGCGGCATGCGGATCGAGGAGTACCGCGAAGGCGGACGCCTGGTCATGGTGCGGGTCGTGCCGCCGGTCGGCGTTCCGTACAGCTTCCTCGACACCGACGGCGACGGGCGACTCGAGGGCGACCCCGGTACGCTGCATGGTGGCGTCAAGCCCGTCTACTACACGCTCTACGAGTGGGAATGAGCCGAGGACCGGTTCGCGAAGCGGCCACGCCGACCGGGTCGCGGCTGGCACGCCCGATCCTGCGCGAACGGCGCCCGAACCGCGACGCGATGCGTTTCCTCGCCGCGGTCGAGGACCAGCGCCCGCGCGGCCATCGGCTCCCGGCGCAGAACTTCGACTCCGAGGTCCGGCGCCCCGACATGCGCGCCTGCGGCTTCGCATGCGGCAAACACGTCGCGGCCCACCCATTTGCCGTCGATCTGCCGCGATGAGCCGTCCGAGCGTGCTCGTCCGCGTCGCCGACCGGATCGAGTCGGCCATCGACGACATCGGCCGCGCCGTATCGTGGCTCGCGCCGCTGGTCGTGCTGCTGGTCTTTGGCCTCGTCGTCGCGCGCTATCTCTTTGCAGCGAGTTCGGTCGCGCTCGGCGAGCTGGTGCTATGGCTGCACGCCGCGGGCTTCCTCGTCGGCGCAGCCTTCGCGCTGAAGCGCGACGCGCACGTCCGCGTCGACGTGCTGCGCCCGCAGCTCGGGGCGCGCGGCCGCGCCTGGGTCGAACTCGTCGGATCGCTGGTCTTCCTGTTGCCCTTCGCGCTGTTCGTGGTCTGGGTCAGCCTGCCGTATGTCGCGGCATCGTGGCGCATCGACGAGGGCTCGCGCGAGCCCGGGGGGCTGGCGAACGTCTGGCTGCTGAAGGCGCTGATCCCGCTCGCCGGCGCGCTGCTGGCCCTCCAAGGCGTGGCGGCGGCGATGCGCGCGATCGCCATCCTGCGCGGCGCGCCGCCGTCATCGGCACCAGAGGGCCCGCACGCGCCATGAGCCTCGCCTCGTGGATGCCGTTGCTGCTGGTGCTGGGCCTCGCGTGCGCCCTGCTCGCCGGCTACCCCGTGGCGCTGACCCTGGCCGGCGTCTCGCTCGCCTTCGCCGCGGTCGGCGTCCTCACCGGCACCTTCGATCCGTCGTTCCTCGCCGCGCTGCCGAACCGGGTCTTCGGCACGATGGGCAACACGACCCTGCTCGCGGTGCCGCTGTTCGTGTTCATGGGTGTGATGCTCGAGCGCGCGCGCATCGCCGAGGCGCTGCTGACCGCGATGGGCAAGCTCTTTGGCGGCCTGCGCGGCGGGCTGGCGCTGTCGGTGATGGCGGTCGGCGCGCTGCTGGCCGCCTCGACCGGAATCGTCGGCGCGACCGTGGTGACGATGGGCCTGATCGCGCTGCCGACGATGCTCCGCTACGGCTATGACGCGCGGCTCGCGACCGGCACGATCGCCGCCGCCGGCACGCTCGGGCAGGTGATCCCGCCGTCGGTGGTGCTTGTGCTGCTCGGCGACGTGCTCGGCAACGCCCACCAGCAGGCCCAGCTCGCGCAGGGCAATTTCGCGCCGGACGCGGTCTCGGTCGGCGACCTGTTCGCCGGCGCGCTGCTGCCGGGGCTGCTGCTGGTCGCCGCCTACCTCGCGTGGATCGCGGTCGTCGCGTGGCGTCGTCCGGAGCTCGCGCCGGCGATCCCGGCGGCCGAGCGGGACGCCACCGGCGCGGGCGAGCTCGCCGGCGCGCTGCTGCCGCCACTCGCGCTGGTGGTCGCAGTGCTCGGCTCGATTCTCGCCGGGATCGCGACGCCGACCGAGGCCGCCGCGGTCGGCGCAGTCGGCGCAACGCTATTCGCCGCGGTGCGCGGCCGGCTCTCGATCCGCCTGCTGCGCGAGGTCGCCGAGCAGACCACGCTCGTGACCAGCATGGTCTTCCTGATCCTGATCGCGGCCGCGCTGTTCACGCTGGTCTTCCGCGGCTTCGGCGGCGACGAGCAGGTTCACCGGCTGCTGACCGACCTGCCGGGCGGGGTGATCGGCGCGCTGATCGTCGTCAACCTCGCGATGTTCCTGCTCGGCTTCGTGCTCGACTTCATCGAGATCACCTTCGTCGTCGTCCCGATCGCGGCGCCGGTGCTGCTGATGCTGGGCGTCGACCCGATCTGGCTCGGCGTGCTGTTCGCGATCAACCTGCAGACCAGCTTCCTGACCCCGCCTTTCGGCTTCGCGCTGTTCTACCTGCGCGGCGTCGCGCCGCCATCGGTGCGCACGCTCGACATCTGGCGCGGCGTTCTGCCGTTCATCGCGATCCAGCTCGCGATGCTATTCGTGCTGTGGCACTTCCCAACGCTCGCGACCTGGCTGCCGAAGGTGGTCTACGGGCCTTGAGCATGCGTTGCATGCCGACGAGGCGTCCGGTCCGATCCACCGGATCTGCCCAACACGGCACTCACGACCACGATCGGCACTCACCAGGGGCGTGGCTCATTACGACCGCGGCCGCGCAGCAGGCGACGAAAGCGCCTGTGCCGCATCGCGACATGACGGCAGCCGAGCAGCACCCCGGCTGCGACGCCCGAGACCACCATCCCAAAGACCAGCACCTGGGTCGACATCGTGGCCCCTGGCTTGCCCCGATCCTCGGCCAGTATTCCGGAGCCGAAGATGGCTGCCATCAGCGCAGCGATGGCCGCGGCGACCCCAAAGGTCACCGCGAACGCCGTGAGATCACGAAACCAGCGATCCGGAGAGACCGCGCGGGCCGCCGGCGTGAGCCTGAGGCCGACCACGATCGACAAGGCGAGAGCGAATCCCAGCAGGGCAGCGGTGATCATCGATCTGCGTCGAGCGTCGAATCGACAGCAATGAGCGTGCCGGCGATCACTCGAGCTTGCAAGCGTGCTGCACCCAATGCCGTGCAGCCGCAGGGCATCGGAGGGGTCAGCGCGGGGCAACCCCTCGCGCCGCCAGCGCCATCGCCTTGAGTGCCGTCAGCGCCTGGTCGAGCGCGTAGTCGGTCGCGAGGTCGGGATGGCGGCGGTTCGCCTCCCCGCCCGCATCGGACAGCCCTGGCTCGGCGGCCAGGTGGC
This sequence comes from uncultured Lysobacterales bacterium, assembly GCA_937924195.1. Lineage (GTDB taxonomy): Bacteria > Pseudomonadota > Gammaproteobacteria > Xanthomonadales > Ahniellaceae > UDEA-SF1. The sequence goes on along the minus strand of CALDVP010000219.1, from coordinate 519 downwards.
CCGGCAGGTCGCGCTCGACCTCGGCCGGGCTCGCCGCGCGGTTGGCTGGCGCGAGCGCGAGGTCCGGCAACTCGAGGTCGGGCACGATGCCGTCGGCCTGGATCGAGCTACCGGCTGGCGTGTAATAGCGGCCGGTCGTGATCTGGATCGCGTCGCCGTTGTCGAGGTCGAAGACGCTCTGGATCGAGCCCTTGCCGAAGGTACGCTGCCCGAGCACGAGCGCGCGGCGATGGTCCTTGAGTGCACCGGCCACGATCTCCGCTGCCGAGGCGGTGCCGCGGTCGACCAGAACCACGATCGGGGCGCCCTCGAGCAGGTCCCCGGCCCGTGCCGTGACCGTGCTGGTCATCCCGTCGATACGGCCGCGCGTGTGCACGATCACGCCGGCGTCGAGGAAGGCGTCCGCGGTCGCGACCGCGGCATCGACAACGCCACCCGGATTGCCGCGGAGGTCCAGCACGAGGCCCGCTGGGGCGCGACCCGCCGACCGTGCCAGCGCGCGCAGCCGCGCCCGCACCT
>CALDVP010000218.1 GCA_937924195.1 uncultured Lysobacterales bacterium | reverse complement strand
GCCTCCTTCCCTGGCTCATCCGAGGATCGCGGCGACATGCTGGAACCAGGCCACGAGCGGCGGCGGCAGGTAGAGCCCGGCCACCAGCACCAGCCCGAGATGGGCGAACATCGGCAGATAGGACGCTTCGACCGGCGCGGTGCTGCCATGCGGCGTGCCGAAGGCGAGTCCATGCAGACGCAACAGCAGCGCGCCAAACGCGACCAGCAGCCCCAGAACAAGCGGAATCGCCAGCAGCGGCGCGCGGGCGAAGGTCGATGTCACCACCAGGAATTCGCTCATGAAGATCCCGAGCGGCGGCAGCCCCGCGATCGCCACCACGCCGACCACGAGGCCCCAGCCCAGCAGCGGGTGGCTCTCGGTCATTCCACGGATCTCGGCGATCTTCTGCGTGCCCTTCGCCTGCGCGATGTGGCCGACGGCAAAGAAGATCGCCGACTTCGTCAGGCTGTGCATCACCATGTGCAGCAACCCCGCGAAGTTGGCGAGCGGGCCGCCCATGCCGAAGGCGAAGGCGATGATGCCCATGTGCTCGATCGAGGAGTAGGCGAACATGCGCTTGATGTCGCGCCGGCGGTAGAGCATGAACGCAGCGAAGACGAGCGAGGTCAGGCCCATCGTCACCATCAGCGTGCCGGCCGCGATCGCCGCCGGGTTCGCCGCCAGCAGCAGCTTGAACCGCAGCACGGCATAGAGCGCGACGTTCAGCAGCAGACCCGACAGCACCGCCGAGATGGGCGTGGGGCCCTCTGCATGCGCGTCCGGCAGCCAGGCATGCAACGGCGCGAGACCGACCTTCGTGCCGTAGCCAAGCAGCAGGAAGACGAAGGCGAGGTTCAGCAGCGCCGGATCGAAGGCAGCGACCCGCTGCATGAGGGTTGTCCAGACCATCGCCTCCAGGCCCTCGCCGATCACCGGATGCGCCGCCATGTAGACGAGGATCGTGCCGAACAGCGCGAGCGCGATGCCGACGCTGCCGAGGATGAAGTACTTCCAGGCCGCCTCCAGCGCCTCGTGCGTGCGGTAGATGCCGACCATCAGCACGGTGGTGAGGGTGGCGAGCTCGATCGCCACCCACATCAGGCCGATATTGTTGGCGACCAGCGCAAGGTTCATGCCGAACATCAGCGCCTGGTACATCGCGTGATAGAAGCGGAGATACGAGCGTGGCAGCCGGCCGATCTCGATCTCGTGGGCGATGTAGCTGGCGCTGAACACGCTGGTCGTGAAGCCGACGAAGGTGTTGAGCACGATGAAGACGATGTTGAGGTCATCGATCAGCAGGTACAGACCGGGCTGGGGCCGTTCTGCCACCAACAGCCCCAGCGCGGCGAGCAAGGTCAGCAGCGTCGCCACCACGTTCAGGCGCGCGGTGAGCAGATAGCCCGGCAGCAAAGCGAGCAGAGCGGCCGCCGCAAGCGGGATCAGCAGGATCGCCGCGACCGCGTCGCCGGCCGGGAGGCTCATCGACGCTCTCCGCGATGCCGGTCGAGCGCCTGGATATCGACCGTGTCGAAGCGCTCGCGGATGCGGAACAGGAAGATGCCGATGACGATGAAGGCGATCAGCACCGAGAAGGCAACGCTGATCTCCACCACCAGGGGCATGCCCTTTGCCCCGGCCGCGGCCAGGATCAGACCGTTCTCCAGCGACATGAAGCCGACCACTTGGCCGACCGCGTTGCGTCGCGTGACCATGGTCAGCAGCCCGAGCAGCACGACGGCGAGCGCGAAGGCAAGGTCTTCGCGCGCGAGCGGATCGGCCTCGGGCGTCACCTGCAGCATCACCGAGATCGCCAGCGCCACGAGACCCATGCCCGCGAGCATGGTGGGGCCGATGCCGATCACCGTCTCGATCTGGCGATGGATGCCGAGCCGCTCGACGATGCGGTGCAGGGCGACCGGAATGATGATCGCCTTGAAGACGAGCGCGATCGCCGCGGTGATGTAGAGATGCGGGGCCCCCTGGACATGCGCCTGCCACGCGACCGACAGCGCCAGCACCACCGCGTGCAGGGCGAAGATGTTGAGCAGCGCGTAGAGACGGTCCTGGTACAGCATCATGAAGCTGACCAGGACGAGCCCGCCGGCGAGCAGGTGGGCGAGGTCGAAGGCGAGACCGTCCATCACAGGCTCCGCGAGACGAACAGCAGCAGCGTGCCGAGCAGGCCGAGCATGAGCGCGGCGCCGAGGAAGTCCGGCACCCGGAACACGCGCATCTTGGCGATAGAGGTCTCGAACAGCGCCAGCGCCACCGTGCCGACCAGCAGCTTGCCGAGATAGGTCACGAGGCCGATTGCGTAGGCGGTGGCGCCCGCGCCGGCTCCGGCCAGGCCCCAGGGAGCGAACAGGCAGGCGATCAACGAGAGGTAGAGCAGCAGCTTGAGCGACGCGGCGAACTCGATCATCGCCAGGTGCCGGCCCGAGTACTCCAGCACCATCGCCTCATGCACCATCGTGAGTTCGAGATGGGTCGCCGGGTTGTCGACCGGAATGCGGGCGTTCTCGGCGATCGCGACCATCACGAGGCCGATCAGCGCCAGGCCGAGCGAGACGCGCAAGCCGACCTCCGGCGAGACCATGAAGGCCGCCACGGTGGAGAGCTGCGTCGATCCAGCCACCAGCGCGACCGTGAAGACGACGAGCAGCATCGCCGGTTCCGCGAGCGAGGCGATCAGCATTTCGCGGCTCGAACCGATCCCGCCGAAGCTGGTGCCGACATCCATCCCGGCCAGGGCGAGGAAGAAGCGCGCACTGCCGAGCAGCGCGATGATCGCGATCAGATCGGCCGTCCAGCTGAAGGTGAGGCCGATCGCGAAGGTCGGGACCAAGGCCGCCGCGACCCAGGTCGCCGCGAAGATGAGATAGGGCGCGACACGGAACAGCCAGGACGCGCCGTCGGCGATCACCGCCTCCTTGCGCGCGAGGCGCAGCAGGTCGCGGTAGGGCTGGATCACCGACGGGCCGCGACGGCGCAGCAGCCGCGCCTTCACCGTGCGCACGATGCCGGTCAGCAGCGGTGCGAGCAGCAGCACGAGCGCCATCTGCGCGCCCTGCACCAGCAGGTCGAGCATCACGGCCACAGCGCGAGCACCAGCAGAAGCGCTACGAGGGCCAGGAAGACCAGGCTCAGATAGCGGCGGATGGTCAGGAACTGCAGAACATTCAGCCGCTGGCTCGCGGCGCCGATTACCGTCGCGAGGGGGGCGTAGATGCCGTCCCAGACGAGGTCGCGCTGCGCGACATCGAGGCGCGCCGGCGCGACGCTGCCGGGCGGCGGCATCAGAACCTTTTCGCGGGCGCGGAACGCGACGGCGCCGAAGACACGACGCATCGGCTGGGCGAAGCTCGCGGCCGTGTACTGGGCGGCCGGGCTCGGATCCG
>CALDVP010000217.1 GCA_937924195.1 uncultured Lysobacterales bacterium | reverse complement strand
GCCGGAAAGCAGCAGCACCGGCTTGTCACTCGCGAGCGGGGCGAAGAAGTCGTCCGGCGCGCGGCCGGACGGCCAGACGCCGCACTGGGCTTTCGTCAGTTCGACGAAGGTGGTGCCGAGCACGGTGTCGGCGTCGGCCGGGTCGACGACGAGCTTCGGCGCGTCCTCGGCGCAGAGCACCGACAGCTGCATGCCATGGACGATCTGGTCGCCGACCAGCTCGCCGATCATCCGCGCCTGGGCCAGCAGCGTCTCCGGCTCGCCGTCCGCGGCGCGCGCCAGCGTCCGCGGCAGCAGCGCGGCGGTGCGCGGGGAATAGGCGAACAAGCGCACGACGGTTGCGAGCGCACCCGCGTCGAGCAGGCCGTCCTCGGACTCGCCGCTGATCGGATGCCGGTAGCGCACCGGGATCGGCGCCTGGGCCAGCTTCGCGCGCAGTCGGTTCAGCGCCTCGCGTGGATGGCCGTGGCGCTCGAGGCACTCCGGCGTTGCCTCGCACAGCGCGAACTGGCGGTCGAGCGATGCCTCGAGGTTCTTCGCATGTTCGCTGCCCAGGATCAGATCGGAAGGCACCACGCCATCGAGCACCAGCGTGCGCACGTGCTGCGGGAAGCGACGCAGGTAGGTCTGCGCAACCCGCGTGCCATAGGAGATGCCGACGAGGTTGATGGTGTCGGCGTCGATCGCCTCGCGCACCGCGTCGAGGTCGACAACCGCGTCGCTGGTCGTGTAATGGCGGAGGTCAGCGCGCTCCGAGAGCGTCGCGGCGCAGCCTTCGGCGAAGCGCGCGGCCGCCTCGGGAGTGCCGTCGTCGGCCTCGCCGAAGGCGTTGCGGCCCTCGGCATCGAGGCAGGCCAGCCGGTTCGACCCGCCGGTTCCGCGCTGGTCGACCAGGATCACGTGGCGAGCGCGCAGCACGCGCTCGAAGGCGCCGGCGACGCCCGGGTAGCTCTCGCGCGCCGACTGGCCGGGTCCGCCGGCGAGAAGGAACACCGGATCCGGGTGGGCCTGCGGCGAGCGCGACGGCACCCATCCGATCGCCAGTGAGATCTTGCGGCCGTCGGGTGCGTCGCGGTCCTCGGGCACGTCGAGCGTCGTGCACTGCGCCTCGACCGTGCCGGGCATGCCCGGGGCGACCAGGGTGCAGGGTGTGAAGGCGAGACGGCCGAGGCTGCGAGCATCGGAATCGCGCGCCGCGCCGGGCGCGCAAGCCGCGAGGAACGCGAGCGTCGCGGCGGCGAGCGCGGCGCGTCGGAGCATCGGGTGGGTAGGGGAAGCGGGGTTCATGGTGACGAAGTGTGGCAGGCGCGCGCCGACCGTCGCGTGTCGTTCGTCACCCGCCGACGCCGGCAGCCCGTGGCAGGACGCTCGATCAGCCGGCGTGTGCGGCCGGCCCGACTGGCTCGAGCTTGATCGCGAACGAGTAGCGCGGTGTGTAGCAGATCCGGTTCGGCGGGCGGCCGCAGTGGCGGATCGCGCCGTCGAAGATCACGAGGCGACCGGGCTTCGGCGACACGCAGTACGCGCAGTCGTCGCTGGCGTCGAAGAACAGCGTCTCGCCGCCCCATTCGAGATCCCAGCGCGGCATCAGGTACCACAGCGCGGTCAGCTCGTGCGCGTCCGGCGCGCAGTCGGTGTGGGTGAACAGCATGTCGCCGAACTGCGCGTAGTTGGTGTAGCTGCGATAGGGGCGATAGGCGCGGCCGAGCCGCATCGCCTCCACCGCCTTCGCGACCGGCGGCCACAGCGGCAGCTGCACGAGGTTCTCGAGCGGCATCTCCATCGCCCAGTGCTTGTAGTCCGCGGTCTCCGGGCGCGCGACCTCGGTGTGGCGGAACGGCGCCTGGTTCAGCGCCTCGAACATCTGCTCCAGCACCTCGTTCGGCAGCAGGCCGTCGAAGACCGCGACCGGGCGGCCGTCGACCTCGCCGCGGCGGGTCGGCACGGGGCTCATCGCTCGATCTCCTCGGGGCGCAGTTCGCTCGCGCGCTTGAACCAGCAGTTGAAGGCGATCGTGATGCGCTCGCCGCTGCCGTAGAAGGGCAGTACCTCGTGGATCAGCCACGACGGGAACAGGATCAACTGGCCTGGACGGAAGTGCACGTGGTGCGCGGCCATGCCGTAGGGCTGGCGGATCCGGAAGTTGCCCGGATCGACGAACATGTTCGCGAGCATCATCGGATTCAGCATCCGCAGCACGCCGCTCATCGGGTAGGCGGGGTCGGATTCACCGGTCGAGACGCAGTAGACGCCGGACCACGAGGCCATCGCGTGGTTGTGGTTGCCGAAGTAGCCGCCGTGGCGGGTGACGTGGAACCAGGTGTGCGACTGGATCACGATCTGGTCCATCTCGGCCGGCGTGTAGCCGTTGAGCTGGGCCACGAGGTGCGCGAGGTGGCTCCAGCAGAAGTCGCGCAGGGTGCGGACGCAGGGCTCCGGCCACGAGAAGAACGTGAAGTCGCTCTCGAAGGTGTCGGCCGCGACCTGGTTCGACTGATAGGGGTTGCGCCAGCGCTCTGGCTCCCGCTCGCGCTCGAGGATCAGCGCCTTGAGCTCGGCATTGAGCTTCTCGGCATCGGGCATGAAGGCCTCGCCGATCGGTACGGCGAAGAGCGGCTTGATCTGGGCCATCGGCATCCGCCGGTCGTTGGACTCGGCGATTGTAGGGCGGGCTCCGGGCCCCCCGTGGGCCCCGCCGCCGGCCGGGATCGGCGCGGTGTGGCAGAGCGCACCCTCGTTGGCTCGCGCAGGGTGCGCCTTGGCGCACCGGCTTGCGCCCTCGCGCTCCGCGTGCTCCCTCAGATCCGTCCCGCCTGGTAATCGGCCACGGCCTGGTAGATCTCGGCCTTGGTGTTCATCACGAAGGGCCCGTACTGCACGATCGGCTCTTTCAGCGGCCGGCCAGCCACCACGCCCAGGGAGTTTAACCCGTTTCCGAGCGTGGGTGTGCCCTGCCACCGGCGTCATGCCCAGGTGTTGGCATCGCCGG
>CALDVP010000216.1 GCA_937924195.1 uncultured Lysobacterales bacterium | reverse complement strand
GCGGTGCTGGTCGCGCTGTACTTCCTCGTAGCGCTGTCGTGGAACTACTCGACCGGCGAGCGCGCGGGCTGGGTTCAAACGTTCAGCAAAAAGGGCTGGATCTGCAAGACCTGGGAAGGCGAACTCGCGATGGTGTCGATGCCGGGCGCCGCGCAGGAGAAGTTCCACTTCACCGTGTGGGACGACGCAGTCGCCGCCGAGATCAACCGGGCGATGGGCCGCCGCGTGTCTCTGCACTACGAGGAAAAAGTCGGGCTGCCGACCTCGTGCTTCGGCGAGACGAGGCACTGGGTCACCAAGGTCGCCATCGTGCCGGAGATCCCGCTTGCGCCCGGCGTCACGGTGCCGGCTGCGCCGCAGGCGCCCGCTCCGGTTTTGCCGCCTTCGCCGCAGCCGCCGGTTCAGGCGCCGCCGGCCGACGCCGCGCCCGCGGCGAAGTAGCGGCTTTCCTCGATCACTGCGACGGCAGTCGCACCAACTGCTCGCGCAACTTGGCGAGCGTGGCGCCGAAGCTCGCGAGCCGCTCCTTTTCCTGCGCGACGACCGCCGCGGGCGCGCGCTCGACGAAGCTCGCGTTGCCGAGCTTGCCTTCGGCCTTGCGGATCTCGCTTTCGAGCCGCGCGATCTCCCTGGCGAGCCGCTGCCGCTCGGCGGCGACGTCGACCTCGACCAGCAGCATCAGCCGCTCGTCGTCGACGACCGCGATCGGCGCCGGCGCGCCGTGTGCGGCGGCTTCGAAGTCGGCGACGATGCGCACTTCGGACAGGCGCGCGAGCAGCCGCATGTAAGGCCCGAATCGCGCCAACCGCGCGGCGTCGCCCGAGGCCGCGAGCGGCACCTTCTGCGCCGGCGACAGGTTCATCTCGCCGCGCAAATTGCGGCAGGCGTCGGTCATGCGCTTCAGCAGCGCGACCTCGGCGTCGGCCGCGGCGTCGATCTTCGACGGTTCGGCCTTCGGATACGGCTGGATCATCACCGAGGTCACCTCGTCCGCGCGGCGCTTGCCGGCGAGCACCGAGACCTTCTGCCACAGCTCCTCGGTGATGAACGGGACGATCGGGTGCGCGAGCCGCAGCGTGGCCTCGAGCACGGTGAGCAGCGTGCGGCGCGTGCCGCGGCGTTGCGCGTCGTTGCCCTGCGCAAGCTGCACCTTGGCGAGCTCGACGTACCAGTCGCAGTACTCGTTCCAGACGAAGCTGTAGATCGCGTTGGCGACGTTGTCGAGCCGGTATTCGGCGAAACCTTTTTCGACCTCGGCTTCGGTGCGCTGCAGTTCGCCGACGATCCAGCGGTCGACGAACGACAGCTCGACCGGCGCCGATCCGTCGAGCCCGCGGTCTTCGCCCGCGGTGTTCATCAGCACGAAGCGGGTGGCGTTCCACAGCTTGTTGCAGAAGTTGCGGTAACCCTCGCAGCGCTTGGTGTCGAAGTTCACGTTGCGGCCGAGTGTGGCGTACGACGCCATCGTGAAGCGCAGCGCGTCGGCGCCGTAGGCGGCGATGCCGTGCGGGAAGTGCTCGCGCACGCGCCGCTCGATCTTCGGCGCGTCCTGCGGGCGGCGCAGCCCGGTCGTCGATTTCTTCACGAGGGTCTCGAGATCGACGCCCTGGATCAGATCGACCGGATCGAGCACGTTGCCTTCGCTCTTGCTCATCTTCCGGCCTTCGGCGTCGCGCACCATGCCGTGGATGTAGACGACCTCGAACGGCACCTTGCCGGTGAAGTGCATGGTCATCATGATCATGCGCGCCACCCAGAAGAAGATGATCTCGTAGCCGGTCGTCAGCACCGACGACGGCAGGAACAGTTCCAGCTCGCGCGTCCGCCGCGGCCAGCCGAGCGTCGAGTGGCACACGAGCGCGGACGAGAACCACGTATCGAGCACGTCGGGATCGCGCTCGAGCCGCTTTCCGGCGCCGGCTTTGGCCTGCGCTTCGGCTTCGCTGCGCGCGACGAACACGTTGCCCTGCTCGTCGTACCACGCCGGGATCTGGTGCCCCCACCACAGCTGGCGCGAGATGCACCAGTCCTGGATGTTGTTCATCCAGTGCATGTACGTGCTGACCCAGTTGTCGGGGACGAAGCGGATCCGGCCGTCGGCGACGGCTTGCGTGGCGACTTCGGCGATGCTCTTGCCCGGAAAGAGCGTGCCCTGCGGCGCGGGCTTGCCCGTGGCGACGAACCACTGGTCCGTGAGCATCGGCTCGATCGCCACGCCGGTGCGGTCGCCTCGAGGGACCTTGAGCAGGTGCTTGTCGATTCTCTCGACGAGGCCCGCCGCTTGCAGGTCGGCGACGACCGCCTGGCGCGCGGCGTTGCGGTCGAGCCCGCGGTACCTGGCCGGCGCGTTGTCGTTGATCCTGGCGTCGAGCGTGAAGATGCTGATCATCGGCAGCCCGTGCCGCTGGCCGACCGCGTAGTCGTTGAAGTCGTGCGCGGGGGTGACCTTGACGACACCGGTGCCGAACTCGCGGTCGACGTACGCGTCGGCGACGATCGGGATCTCGCGCTCGGCCAGCGGCAGCCGCACGGTCCTGCCGACCAGATGGCGGTAGCGCTCGTCGTCAGGATGCACCATGACCGCGGTGTCGCCGAGCATCGTCTCGGGCCGGGTCGTCGCGACGACCAGATGGCCCGAGCCGTCGGCGAGCGGATAGCGCAGGTGATACAGCCGGCCTTCTTCCTCCTCGCTGACGACCTCCAGATCGGATACCGCGGTCTTCAGCACCGGGTCCCAGTTGACGAGCCGCTTGCCGCGGTAGATCAGCCCCTGCTCGTACAGGCGCACGAACGTCTCGATCACGACGGCCGAGAGCTTTTCGTCCATCGTGAAGTACTCGCGCGACCAGTCGACCGACGCGCCGAGGCGGCGCATCTGCTGCGTGATCGTCCCGCCGGATTTCTCCTTCCAAGCCCACACGCGCCTGACGAACTCGGCGCGGCCGAGGTCGTGGCGCGTCAGCCCTTCGGCTTCGAGCTGGCGTTCGACGACGATCTGCGTGGCGATGCCGGCGTGATCGGTGCCGGGCACCCACAGCGTGTTGAACCCGCGCATCCGGTGGTAGCGGGTCAGCGCGTCCATGATGGTCTGGTTGAACGCGTGCCCCATGTGCAGCACGCCGGTGACGTTCGGCGGCGGCAACTGGATGCAGAACGACGGCTTGTCCGAATCGAGGCCGGGCTCGAAGTAACCGCTCGACTCCCACACCGGATACCAGCGGCGCTCGATCGAG
>CALDVP010000215.1 GCA_937924195.1 uncultured Lysobacterales bacterium | reverse complement strand
CGGCCCGCACGCGGTGGCTCGATCGAGACGCAGCCGAGTCCGGCCGGCAGCGCGAACGGCGAGAGGCCGTCCCAGATCGCCTCGAAGTCCGGCGGCAGGTCCGGCAGCTGACGCGCGATATAGACGCGATCCCGCCAGGCGTGCAGCTCGACGTCCTCCCAGCGCACCTGGGTTTCGGCGTCGGGCCGCGCGTGCTCGAGCTGGCGGGTGATCTCGGCCAGCGCGCGCCGGTCCGGTGGGGCAAGGCCGCGGTCGAGGCAGAGCCGGCGCAGCAGCGCGTCGCGGCGCGGCGCCGACAGCGCGGCGACCGGGGCGAGGTCCAGCGCGTCCCTCGCGTCGGCGTGGGCGAGCGCGGCGAGCTCCGCGCGATCGGCGGCTGCCTCGCGCTCGGCCAGCTCGCCGAGATGCCGCGCGCTGGCGCCGATGGCCTCGACCGCGTGCGGCCAGCGGTCGGCGAGCCGCGGCAGGATCTCGTGGCGGATGAAGTTACGGTCGTGCTCGATGCGCTCGTTGGCGGGATCGTCGATCCAGCCGAGTGCACACTCCTCCGCACGGGCCAGGATCGCGGCCCGCGGCACGGCCAGCCACGGCCGTCCGAGCCAGCCGCGCGCGAAGGGACGCAGCGGGCGGATCGCGGCCAGGCCATCGACGCCGGCCCCTCGCATCAGCCGTAGCAGCACGGTCTCCGCTTGGTCGTTGGCGTGGTGGGCGGTCAGCAGGATCTCGCCGGGCGCCAGCCACGAGGCCAGCGCGTCGTAGCGCGCCCGCCGGGCCGCTGCCTCGAGACCCTCGCCGGAGCCGACGTCGACCTCGACGTGCAGCGTCGTGACCGGCACGTCGAAGGCCTCTGCCGTGGCGACGACCTGGTCGGCCCAGTGCCCGCTGTCCGGGTGAAGGCCGTGGTCGACATGCAGCACGCGGACGCGGCGGCCATGGGTGGCGCGGGTCGCGGCCACGGTGTCGAGCAGCACCATCGAGTCGAGGCCACCCGACACCGAGAGGGCGAGGTCGCCGGGTGGCCAGCTGGCCAGCGCCGCGAGCAACGCCTCGACCGGCTCAGCGGGATTCGTACGCGCCATGGCGACGGAGCCTCGCGTAGCGGCGGTCGAGCAGTTCGTCGGCTGGCAGTCCGTCGAGCCGGCCCAATTCCTCGAGCAGCGCCGCCTTGAGCCGCGCCGCGGTCGCCGTCGGGTCGCGGTGCGCGCCGCCGAGCGGCTCATCGACGATGCGGTCGACCAGCTCGAGCTCGGCCAGTCGTCTTGCGGTGAGACCCAGCGCCTCGGCGGCGTCGGCCGCCCTGGCCGCGGTCTTCCAAAGGATCGACGCGCAGCCTTCGGGCGAGATCACCGAGTAAGTCGCGTATTCCAACATCAGCGTGGTGTCCGATACGCCGATCGCGAGCGCACCGCCGGATCCGCCCTCGCCGATCACGGTTGCGATGATCGGCACGCGCAGCCGCGACATCTCGAGCAGGTTGCGGGCGATCGCCTCGCTCTGGCCGCGCTCCTCGGCGCCGACCCCGGGATACGCACCCGGGGTGTCGATGAAGGTGACGACCGGCAGTCCGAACCGCTCGGCCAGATGCATCAGCCGCAGCGCCTTGCGATAGCCCTCGGGCTTGGGCATGCCGAAGTTGCGGCGGATCTTCTGCTTGGTGTCGCGGCCCTTCTGGTGGCCGATCAGCATCACCGGCCGGCCGTCCAGCCGCGCCGGGCCGCCGACGATCGCGGCGTCGTCGGCGAAGGCGCGGTCGCCCGCCAATTCCTCGAACTCGTCGAACATCAGCGCCGCATAGTCGAGCGTGTACGGTCGCAGCGGGTGACGCGCGAGCTGGGCGATCTGCCAGGCGTCGAGGCTGGCAAAGACCTGCCGGGTCTTGGCCTCGATCTTCTGGCGCAGGCGCGCGACCTCGTCGTCGACGTCGATTGCGCTGCCGCTGCCGGCCAGCGTCAGCTCGCGCAGGCGGGCCTCGAGGTCGGCGATCGGCTTCTCGAAATCGAGGACGTTCGGATTCATGCATGCGCCGTGAAGGGCAGGGCGTCGAAGTCTAACCCGCAGGGGGTTTGACAGACCCGACGCCGACGCCTAGCGTCTTCGCCTCGCCCCGGCGCCCGCAGCGCCGACCAAGGCCCCGCCGCTGGGGCGATGGAATCCATGGTCATGCTCACCAAGACCCCAGAGCCTGCGCGCACCCTGCTTGCGCTCGCGATCGCTGCCGCCTTCGCAGCCCGGGCCGGCGCGGCGACGATCGTCGTCGACGCGCTGGTGGATGGTCCGCTGAGCCCGGGCGCGCCCTGCACCCTGCGCGAGGCGATCGAGAGCATCAATGCGGCGACTGCGTCCTTCGGCTGCGTCGCCTCGGGACCGCCTTTCGGCAGCGACGACCAGATCTCGTTCGCGCCGGGACTCAACGGAACCCTGACCCTCTCCGCCGTCGAGGGGCCGCTCGCCGTGCAGCGACCGGTGGCGATCGCGGGTCCCGGCGCCGCCACTTTCTCGATCTCCGGCAACGGCGCCACCGGCCTGCTGAGGCTCGCCGCCGACGCCCGCCTGAGCGGTCTCACGCTGACGCGCGGCAACGGTGCAGGCCTGCCCGAGGGCGGCGCGCTGGCGATCGAAGGTGGCGCTACGGTCGTGATCGTCGATGCGGTGTTCTCGCAAAACGCGAGTCCCGTGCACGGCGGCGCGATCGCGATCGCGCAGCCGATCGCGGCGCTGACGATCGAGCGCACGGTGTTCCGCGACAACGAAGCGCGCTTTGGCGATGGCGGCGCGATCGACGCGCGCGGGCCGGGATCGCTGTCGATTCGCGACAGCCGCTTCGAGTCCAATCGCTCCTGGGACCGCGGTGGCGCGGTGCACCTGCTCGAGTCGCGTCCCGGCCGCTCGCACGCGATCACCGGCACGCGCTTCCGCGACAACGAGGCCGGCTTCGAGTTTCCGCCGGTCCGGCGCAGCACCATCAGCGGCGTTGCGGCGGTGCGCGGCGGATTCCCGCTCGACGGCGGTGCGCTCGACGTGACGCTGGAGGGACAGGGCGGCGCCGTGTTGACGATTGGTGGATCGACCTTCATCACCAATCGTGCGCCACGCTACGGCGGGGCGGTCCGCTTCGCCAGCGTCTCGCCGTTCGGCGACTTCGCGACTCTCGATGTCTCCGACAGCGGTTTCGAGCGCAACGAGGCCTTCCTGACCGGCTACGGTGACGGCGGCGCAATCTACCTGCGCAGCGGCCGGCTCGCGATCCGCCGCTCGACGATCACCGGCAATTTCGCCGGGGACGAGGGTGGCGCGATCTACCATCGGTCGGGCACCATGCTGGTCGAGGACACCACCATTGCCGGCAATCGGTCGGCCAGTTGGGGCGGCGCCTTCGCGAGCTTCTGTGGCGTGACCTGCGTCGATGATCCGCGCGATGCCGGCGTCACGCTTCGTCGCAGCACGGTCAGCGGCAATCTCGCCAATACCGGGGGCTTCGATCCGGTTGCCTCGGGCGGTGGCTTCTTCGTGTTTCGTGAGCCGATCACGATCGAGAACAGCACCTTCTCCGGCAACCGCGTGCTACCGACGTGGGATCCGCCGGAGGGTGCGCCCGAGCGCATGGCGGTGGCCGGTAACGGGACCGAGTCGCTGCGCGTCACGCTGGCCGGAGCCCCGCCGCCACCGCCCCAGCCGCCGTTGGGTGGCGGCGGCGCGATCCTGGTCTACAACGTCGCCGTCGGCGAGCAGCCGTTCCGGCTGACGAACTCGACCATTGCCGACAACGCTTCGCTCACCAACCGGCCGGGCACCGGCGGCGTCTGGGTGATCGGCGGCACGGTCGGCGAACTGACGAGTTCGATCCTCGCCGGCAGCCGTGGCGGACGCGGCAACGACGCCGACCTCGCACTGTCGCCAGTGATCGACCCCGACGAGAGCCCACGCCTGCTGGCCACCCGCAGCCTGATCGAGGTGCCCGGCACGCTAACGATCCTCTGCTGCGGCAACGTCCTCGGTCGCGCGGCCGAGCTGCTGCCGCTGGCGATGAATGGCGGCGCCACCGCGACCCATGCGATCGACGTCTCGAGCCCCGCCTACGGGGCCGGACTCAACCCCTTCGGCTTCTCGACCGACCAGCGCGGGCCGGGCTTCCCTCGGACCATCGACCTGCGCACCGACATCGGCGCCTACCAGGCTCCGACCGGCAGTGCGCTGATCTTCCGCGTGCCGGTGCTCGACCGGCTCGGGCTCGTGCTGGCGGGAATCCTGCTTGGCGTCGCCGGCCTCGTGGCAGCGGCACGCGGCGCTGCCCTGGGACGGCCGAGGTCGCCCGGCTAGGTCACACCGACACCGCGCCCTCCCTGGCGAGGCCGTGATCCGGCCTCAGCGGGCCGCATCGCCACCGCCGCGTGGATGGTCGGGAGCGAGTCGGGAAAGCAACTGGGCGAACTCGGTCGGGAAGGGGAACACGATGGTCGAGCTGTTCTGGGTGCCGATCGTGGCCAGCGTCGAGAGGTAGCGCAGCTGCATCGCCTCGGGTGCCTGACCGAGGATGCGCGCAGCCTCGAGCAGCTTCTGCGCGGCCTGCTCCTCGCCTTCGGCGTTGATGACCTTCGCGCGCCGCTCGCGCTCGGCCTCGGCCTGGCGCGCCATCACGCGGACCATGCCTTCGCCGAGGTCGATGTGCTTGAGCTCGACGTTGGTGACCTTGATGCCCCAGGCGTCGGTCTGGCGGTCGAGGATGTCCTGGATGTCGTTGTTGAGCTTGTCGCGCTCGGAGAGCAGTTCGTCGAGGTCATGTTTGCCGAGTACCGAGCGCAGTGTGGTCTGCGCCAGCTCGCTGGTGGCCTGGTGGAAGTCCTGGACCTGGATCACCGCCTTCTCGGGCTCGATCGCGCGGAAGTAGACGACCGCGTTGACCTTGACCGAGACGTTGTCGCGCGAGATCACGTCCTGGCTCGGCACGTCGAGCACTTCGACGCGGAGATCGACCTTGACCATCTGCTGGATGCCCGGCAGCAGCAGCACGAGGCCGGGACCCTTGACTCCGGTGTAGCGCCCAAGCGTGAACACGACGCCACGTTCGTACTCGCGCAGGATGCGGATCGCCGAACCGAGCACGAGCAGGCCGAGGACGAGGATCGGGAAATAAAAAATCAGTTGCTCGAGCATGGGAATCCTCCAATCGGCTTCAGGTCGGGAAGGGTGGCGTGGCTGGATTCGAGTCCCGCGCCTCGACGATCAGTTCGAGGGCCTGAACGCCGCGCACACGCACCAAATGGCCGGGGGCGAGCCCGGTCGGTCCGCGCGCATGCCAGCGTTCGCCGGCGACGTGGACGCGGCCCCGGTCGCCGCGCCACTCGACGACCTCGGCGTCGAGGCCGACGAGCGCCGCGGAGCCCGTCACCACACGCGCGCGCCGCGACTTAGCAAACAGTCGGGCGACCAGCAGCACGCCGCCGAGGAAGGCGAGCCCGAGCCCCGCGACGAACGGCAGCGAAACGCCGAAGCCGGGCACGTCGGTGTCGAAGAGCAGCATCGCGCCGGCCGCAAAAGCAAATACGCCTCCGATGCCGAGAATGCCGAAAGACGGACTGAATGCCTCGGCGACGATCAGCGCGAGACCGAGCGCGAGCAGGGCGATGCCGACATGGTCGATCGGCAGCACCGACAGCGCGTAGAGCCCGAGCAGCAGCGAGATCGCCCCGATCGTACCTGGCACCAGCGAGCCCGGGTTCATGAACTCGAACAGCAGGCCGTAGACCCCGACCAGCATCAGGATCAGTGCGACGTTCGGATTCGTGATCGCGCCGAGCAACCGCGCACGCCAGTCGGGCGTGTGGCGCTCGATCATGAGGCCCTTGGTGTCGAGCGCGACGCGTCGATCGCCTACCCGGACCTCGCGGCCATGCGCTTTCTCGAGCAGTTCCTCGACGCTGCCGACGACGAGATCGACGACGCCCTTGGCGAGGGCGTCCTCGGCGGCGAGGCTCGCGGCTTCGCGTACTGCCGCCTCGGCGAAGTCGAGATCGCGCCCATGCAACTCGGCGAGCGAGCGGATGTAGGCGATCGCATCGTTGAGCGCCTTGGCCTCGGTCGCGGCGCGGGGCGCCGTGGCGGGCGGCGCCTCGCCATCGCCCGGTGTCGGCCGCTGCGCATCCGGCTGCCCAGGCATTGGCATGCCGCCGCCAATCGGCACCGGCGTTGCAGCGCCCAGGTTGGTGCCGGGGGCCATCGCCGCAACCGGGCTCGCATAGAGCAGGAAGGTGCCGGCGCTCGCCGCACGGGCGCCGCTCGGGCCGACCCACGACAGCACCGGGACGGGCGAGGCGAGGATCGCTCGAATCATCTCGCGCATCGATGTGTCGAGGCCGCCCGGAGTGTCGATCTCGAGGACCACAGCGCCGGCATTCGCGGCGCGCGCCTGTTCGAGGCCGCGGATCACATAGCTCGCGGTCGCGGGACCGATCGGGCCGTCGATCGTCAATACCCAGGCCGTCCGACCATCGCCCCGCGACACGGACGCCTCGTTTGCGAGCGCGAACCCGAGGACGAGCACGAACAAGGCCGCAACCACGGCGGCGGAGCGTGGCGCCAGCGAACCGGAGCGAAGTTCGGCATCTGCGCGCATGCGTGGATCTTAGGACCTCTGGTTCGTGATCGGGTGAGCGTGGCGAGAAGGAAAAAACAGACACCGCGCGCCGGTTCAGAGATCGGCAACTCGGCAGATCACGGCCGCAAATCTTGCGCTCGCCCGGCGTCGACGCATGGGCGGTCGTACCCGGCAGCAGGGCCTCAGCGAGCCGTTGTATTCGCCCGGACTTGCGCGGCGTCCTCCTCGCGGCCTTGCTGCTCGTACAGTGCGATCAGCGCCTCGCGTGTGTCACGGGTGCGTCGATCGTCGGCGCCGAATTGTGCGATCCGGATCTCGAGCGACTCGCGCAGGGCGGCCTCGGCCTCGTCGTAGCGACCGGTCGCGGTCGCGCTGCGGCCGAGGCCACGCAGCATTTCGGACAGCGCCGGGTGGTTCGCGCCGAGCACGCTGCGCGCGCCGTCGAGCGCTGCGCGATGGGCCACATAGGCTGCCTCGACCTCGCCGGTATCGAGCAGGTAGTTGCCGAGGTTGCTGCGCGTCATCAACGCCCGCGGATGGGCGGCGCCATAAAGCGCGAGGAAGCCGTCGGCCGCCCGCCGGTAGTAGGGGCCCGACTCGGCGATCTTTTCTGGCAGACCTTGTTGGCGCAGCGCGCCGGCGAGGTTCGTGACCATGCCGAGCGTGGTCGAGTGGGTCGGTCCGTAGACCCGTTCGCTGATTGGCAGGATGGCCTTCAGTTCGGCCTCGGCCAAGGCGTAGCGCCGCGCCTGGAGATAGGACACCGAAAGGCTGTTGCGCAGAGTCAGTACCCGCGCCGACTCCGGGCCAAGCGTGCGAGTGCGCACCGCGATGATGTCGCGCTGAATGCCCGCGGCCTCCTCGTAGCGGCCGAGATCGCCGAGCACGATCGAGTGCATGAAGCGGGTCTCCAGCGTGATCGGATCCTCGCTGCCGAGCGCAGTCGCGGCCGCCGCACCGGACGCATCGAGTTCATCGCGGGCCTCGGCATTGCGGCCGGCCTCGCGCAGCGTCCAGCCCAGCGTCTGGCGTGCGAGCAGGGTTTCGCGAGCGGTCGGCCCTGCACGTTTCGTCAGTCCCGCGACCGCGGCGCGCGCGTGCCCTTCGGCTTCCTCGACCTCGCCTTGGTCGGCCAGCGCGCGCGCCAGCAGACGGCGCGCATCGAGCGTGGCCAGGGCGTTCGGGCCCGCGGCCGCCTCGAGGCGCTGCCAGGCCGACCGCGAGAACTCGACCGCGCGCGACAGTTCGGAGAGCCCGAGGTAGGCGTCGGCGATCGTGGTCTCGATGTCAGCCAGCACCTCGGGGCGGTCGCCAAGCATGGCGCGCGCGCGCTCGGCGCCGGAGTCGAGGATCTCGCGCATCAGCGTCTTGTCGAGATCGCGGGCCCGGTCCGGATCGACCCCGGTCAGGATGTCGCCGAGGAAGTCGGACACCGCTTTGGCGCGCGCGGCTTCGCGCGAGGCCGCGTCGAGGCCGTGCAGCGCGGCCGCCAGCCCCGCGACCAGCGCGACGACGACCATGCCCGCGGCGCCGAGCGCCAGCCGATGACGGACGGCGAACTTGTGCGCGCGGTAGAAGCCGCTGGCCGGCATCGCCTCGACCGGGCGGCCGTCGAGGAAGCGCTCGAGGTCCGAGGCGAGGGCGCTGGCCGAGGGATAACGACGCTCGCGATCGGGGTCGATCGCGCGGCGGACGATCGCGCGCAGCTCGCGCGGGATCGTCGCCAGCGCCGGTCGCGCCTGCTCCGTTCCGACCGATGCATGCGCGTCGTCGAGCAGCGCCAGTAGCTCCTCGCGGCGGGACACCAGCGTGCCCAGTGCGTCGAGGGTCGCGCCAGGCAGCAGCAGTTGCAGCAGTACGACGCCGATTGCGTAGACGTCGGTGCGGGTATCGATGCAGCGCGGATCGCCGACCAGCTGCTCGGGGCTCATGAAGGGCCCGGTGCCGACGCGCTCGTGCGAGGGTGTCGTTGCGCCCGCGCCGCCGACGCCGATCGCGACGCCGAAGTCGATGATCTTGGGCCGCGGGCGACCGTCGACGACTTCGACCAGCACGTTGGCCGGCTTCAGGTCGCGATGGACGATGCCGCGCTGGTGCGCATGCTGCGCGCCGCGGGCCAGCGCGGCGACCACGGCGACCCGGGTGCGCAGGTCGGGCGTCGCCGCGCGGCACCACTGGTCGAGCGGCGCGCCGTCGATCCACTCCATCGCGAACCACGGATAGCCGTCGTCGGTGCGGCCGGCGTCGTGGATCGTCGCGATCGCCGGGTGGTTCATCTGCGCCAGCACCTGGCGCTCGACCTCGAAGTAGGCCTCGGCGACCGGCCCCGCGATCTTGTGGCTGATCAGCTTGAGCGCGACCTGTCGCTGCAGCGGTTCGACCTGCTCGGCGAGGTAGACCTGTCCCATG